>CAZBLU010000030.1:17931-19881 GCA_964493015.1 uncultured Caldimicrobium sp. | reverse complement strand
ATAGAGACATATCGACCAAAAAGTTTACAAGAATATAAAAATAATTTAATACTTAAAAGGTTTATAGAGAGAAATTTGGAGTTAGCTATTCAAGAAATGATAGATATTTGAAAACATATGGTAAGTAGATTAAATTTAGAAGAACTATCAAGTTATGCTAATTGTATAGATATTTTAGTTGAAGAAAACATTATATCTAAAGATAGGGCAGGAATATATAAGCAGATGATTAAATTTAGAAATTTATTAATTCATACCTTCGAAAAAATAATTGATGATAAGATTTATGAAATAATTGAAAAACATCTAAAAGGCTTTAATGATTTTGCTGAAGAAATAGAGGAGTATTTGAGGTTATGAGCGAGGTTCGGGTTCGCAACATCAGGCTTTTTATTGCCTATGATGGGACGCATTATCTTGGGTTTCAAGTTCAGCCCAAGGGGCCTACTATACAGGGTCTTTTGCAAGAGGTGCTGACTCAAGTTTTGGGACATAAGGTGAAGATAAGATCTGCTGGGAGGACCGATGCAGGGGTCCATGCCCTTTATCAGGTTGCCCATTTTTTAACTACCTCTGATAAACCCTTGGAGGTTATCTTTAGGGCCCTAAATGGACTTTTACCGAAGGATATTTCTGTCTGGCAGGTAGAAGAGGTAGATTTTAAGTTTCATCCTCAGCGGGATGCCTTGAAGAAGACCTATCAGTATAATATTTACAATTATCCAGTGAGAAACCCGCTTCTTAGGCTTTATTCTTGGTGGGTAAAAGAGGAATTGAATGTGGAGGCCATGAGGGCATGCCTACCTGAGATTGTGGGGAGAAGGGATTTTGCCAGTTTTCGAAAGAGTGGCACTGATATAAAGACTACGGTAAGAAGAATCTTTGAGGCCAAGCTTTTCTTTAGTGAGACCACAAAGCACCTTTTAGTATTTGAGATAACAGGAGAGGGGTTTTTGCGGTATATGGTTAGGAATATTGTAGGGGCCCTGGTTGAAGTTGGAAAGGGAAAGCTTACCATTGAGGATTTTAAGGCTATCCTTGAGGCCAAAGATAGAAGGCTTGCTCCACCACCTGCTCCACCTCAAGGCCTGATCTTGAAGCATATTGAATATAGGGAAGTGGAAGTGCTCGATAGGTATCCCCCTTTTAAGGTAGAATTATGAATAAAGAAATGCAGCCTATACATGATAGCTTTTTTAAATTTATCTTTAAAAATCCAAGGCATGTGAAGGCCTTTTTAGAGGCCTTTTTTCCAGATATAGCTAAATATCTTGAGATTGACACCATAGAGCAGGCACCTACAGAAAAACTTTCTGGAATCTTTAAAGATAGAAAATATCTTGATGTAGCTCTTCACTGTAAAATAAAAGAAGAGCCGGCAAGGATTTATATCATTTTTGAACACAAGTCAACACCAGATAGGCTAATACTCCTTCAAATAATTAGATATATACTTTCTTTATGGGAAGAAGATATTTTGCATAATCGGAATCTTACTGCAGTTATACCCATTGTTTTTTATCAGGGTAAGAGGGCCTGGCAGGTTGAGAGGAATACAGCTCAAAGTTTTGCCCATCTTCCTGAAGAGATATCACGTTATCTCTTGAAATTTGAATACCTACTCTTTGATCTTTCCCATATAAGTGATGTTTATTTGCAAAAAGTTCTGAGTAGAAATAGGATTTTGTTAACTGCTTTGGAGATAATGCAAGCAGTGGCCCGAGGTGAGGTAAAGGATAAATTGGAAAAACTTTTAGAAGAGCTTGCTGACCTCCTCATCAGCCACAGACGAGAGCATAGAGAAGAAATTGAAATGTTTTTAAAAATGAGTATACTATACATACAGCAAGGAGGAAAGATTAAAAACTCTGAAATTAGAGAAATACTTCTCTCAAGGAGGGATGAAAAGATGAAAACAATTATAGATGAATTTATAGAAGAGGGGTTACA
>CAZBLU010000030.1:0-17831 GCA_964493015.1 uncultured Caldimicrobium sp. | reverse complement strand
CAGGGGTTACAACAGGGGTTACAACAGGGTTCTTTAAAGAGTGCTCAAGAGATGGTTCTTCTCTCTATAGAAGCTAAGGTGGGGCATGTGCCTTTGGATATTGAAAGAAAGATCAAAAAAATAACGGACTGTAATCTTTTAAAGGAACTTCTTAAAAAGATCATCCAAGAAGAGGATATTTTATCCATGATAAGAAAGGAGTTATTTTAATATCCTTGAGTAAATGTGGGGGTAAAAATGATCAAACTTTCCTCTCGAGTGAAAGCCCTCAAGCCCTCGGCAACCCTTGCCGTAGATGCCAAAGCTAAGGCCCTTAAAGAACAAGGGGTTGATGTTATTAATCTCTCGGCAGGAGAGCCAGATTTTGATACACCTCAAGCCATAAAAGAAGCCTGTATCCAAGCCCTTAAAGAGGGACTTACAAAGTATACACCTACTCCTGGTATCCTTAGCCTAAGAAAGACAATTTGTGAGAAAATAAAGGTTGACTATGGTCTTGACTATGCCCCTGAGGAGGTGATTGTTTGCTCAGGGGCCAAACAGGCTATTTTTAATCTACTACTTGCCTTGGTAGATCCTGGGGATGAGGTCCTCATCTTGTCACCCTATTGGGTTTCCTATCCCGAAATGGTGGTTTGTGCAGGAGGTTATCCTAAGATAGTAAAGGCAAATTATGAGAAAAATTTTGAGCCAGACTTAGAGGAATTAGAGAGGGCAATCTCCCCTCGCACTGTAGGGCTCATCCTTAATAGCCCATCTAACCCTACTGGTCTTATTTACTCTAAGGCCTTTTTGGAAAAGGTTGCTATTCTTATGGAAAGGTATAATCTTTGGGCTATAAGCGATGATATCTACGATAAACTGCGCTTTGATTTGGCTAAACCAGAGAATATCCTTTCTGTGGCCCCTCATCTCAAGAACAGGGTCTTTATGGTCAATGGAGTCTCCAAGACCTATGCCATGACAGGGTGGAGGATAGGTTGGGCCCTTGGGCCAAAGGAAGTAATCTCAGCCTGTGCCAAAGTGCAGGGGCAAAGCACAAGCCATGCCACCTCCTTTGCCCAAAAAGGGGCTGAAGCTGCCCTCAAGATGCCTGATGAGGAAATTAGACCCATGCTTGAGGCCTTTGCCAGACGTGCAAAACTCCTCTCGCAAGGGCTAAAAGAAATTCCTTGGCTTGATTTTATTGAGCCTCAAGGGGCCTTTTATCTCTTTCTTAAAGTCTCTTCCTATTATGGTAAAAAAACACCCGAAGGCAAGGAAATATCTGATTCTCTTTCCTTTAGCGAATACCTCTTAGAAGAAGCTAAAGTAGCTGTTGTGCCAGGGGTTGCCTTTGGAGATGATGAGTTTGTTAGGCTCTCCTACGCTACCTCAGAAGAGAACCTCCAAAGGGCCTGTAAAAGAATAAAAGAGGCTTTAGCTAAGTTAAGCTAATATTTAAGGGCAGACCTTTTTGGTCTCCTCCTTCACCAATTTTCCATATTCATAGTATTGCACCTTAACCCATTCACACTTTCCCTCTGATTTCACAGGTTGAGCGTGAACACTTTGCCTGCCATCTACACTTTCATAAGTTACAGGTTTTCTATAAGTTGCTGCTTCCTTGCTTGCCCTATCCATGATATGAGCTGCTGTTCCCCCAATAACAGCGCCCAAAGCCACTCCTAAGACGGCACCTCTCCACCTATTGTTTTTATCCAACAACGCTCCCAGCACTCCTCCAGCTACAGCACCAACTGTTGCGCCCTCTTTTGTCCTTTGATTCATATCAGGCATGCAGCCATTTAAAAGAGAGACCAAGAAAAAAAGGGAAACTAAAGAGGCTAAAATTCTTAATCCTTTCATGGCTACCTCCAGCTTTAATTAATTTACCCTTGTTCTTTTAGGTGGTTGAAATTCAAACAATTTATTTGTTATATTTATATTATATTCCAGATTTTTAAAAAGGATTTTTACCCGTTCGCCAGAAAAATAGTGAAGCACAATTTCTCGCACTTCTCCACTTTGGAGATTGATCTTCAGAACAATTTTTTCAATTTGAGCGTCTTGATAGGCAGGTAAAAAATTTAATTCCCAGAAATCATTTTCATGGGCTTTAAAGCTTTCTAATCTGAGGTCCTTTCGGATATCACCTCGGCCACTCATAAATCCCAAGGCAAGTTGGGAAGAAAGGGCTTTACCACTGGGGTAGACATAAGCCTGGTTTTCCTCAGGATAATAGACATAGAGATTCCTGCTGTCAGAGATGATAATAAATTTTTCAGGGCTATAATATTCCCACCGAAAGAGACCAGGTTTTTTCATCCAGAGTTTGCCTGATCTTGTCTCCCTTTGGCCATGAGGAAAAAGGGTTTCTTGGAGGAATTCTCCTCTCAAAGATTGGACCCCTGCATAAAAATTTTGCACCCGTTGTAAGACCTCTTCTATCCCTTGGGCTTGAAGGCCTTTAAGGGGACTTACGAGGAGCAATAACAGGACGAGGACGTACGCCATCACTGGGACCTATTATACCCTCCTCTTCCATTTTTTCAACAAGCCTGGCTGCTCGGTTATAGCCAATGCGTAGTTTTCTTTGCAGCATAGAGGTAGAAATTTTTCCATATTGATAGGCAATCTTTAAGGCCTCTTTGTAAAGCTCATCATCAAAAGATTCTGTTGAGGTGAGATCTTCATTACTATCCTCTTGGGTCACGCTAAGGTCAGCAAGATAGTCAGGCTCTCCAAAGGCTTTTAAATACTCTACCACCTTTTTTACTTCCTTTTCCGAGACATAAGGTGCATGAATTCTTTGTAGATGAGAAGTGCCAGGAGGCATAAAGAGCATGTCTCCTGCCCCGAGGAGTCTTTCTGCTCCTTGGGTATCAAGAATGGTTCGTGAGTCAACTTTAGAGGTGACTTGAAAAGAGATCCTTGCGGGAAAATTTACTTTGATTAGGCCTGTAATAACATCAACTGAGGGTCTTTGGGTAGCCACAATAAGATGAATGCCAGAGGCTCTTGCCATCTGAGCAAGCCTGGTCAAAAGGGTCTCTACCTCTTTTGAGGCAACTACCATTAGGTCCGCAAGCTCATCAATAATTATCACGATATAGGGAAGTTTTTCCTCAAAGCCCTTGTTGTAGGATTCCAGATTTCTCACCGCTAATTCTTCAAAAAGGCTATATCTTCGCTCCATCTCCTGGACTGCCCATCGCAAGGCACTTGTAGCAAGCTTTGGTTCCAGCACTACAGGGTGAAGGAGATAGGGTATGCCATCATAAATGGAAAGCTCAATCCGCTTGGGATCTATCATAAGGAAGCGGATCTCCTCTGGGGTTGATTTGTAGATAAAACTCAAAATAGCGCTATGGATAAAGATACTTTTACCAGAACCTGTGCTACCTGCAATAAGGAGATGGGGCATCTTGCAAAGGTCAGCTACCACAGGAGCTCCAGAAATGTCTTTACCTAAGGCCAAGGTTAGAGGTGATGGACTTTTCTGAAAGGCCTCGGTGTTTATTATTTCCTTCAGATAAACCCATTCCCTTTGGGGATTAGAAATCTCAATGCCTATTACATTTTTGCCTGGAATAGGGGCAACAATACGGACACTTTTAGCTGAAAGCCCGAGAGCAAGATCATCTACTAAACTTAATATTCTACTTAGTTTTACCCCAGGGGCAGGTTTAAATTCAAAAACAGTTATAACTGGTCCTGGATTAATACCTGTGACCTCACCCTCTATGCCAAATTCTCTAAGTTTGGCCTTAAGAAGAAGGGCCCTTTCCTTAAGCTCTTCTGGCTTTGTTTTATAAGAAGAAGGAGGGTCACTCAATAGCTCTAATGGGGGTGGAAGAGAAAGAGTAGATGAGGGGAGTGTGCTTTCTGATGGTGTTATGGGAGGATTAGGTTGTTTCTCTTTAGATAGTGCTAAAGGCTCTTTAGAGGGAGCCTCCGAAAGACCCTCTTTTATTTTGATCGTTTCTTGCTCTTCCTTTACTTGCTCTAATTTACTCTCTTTTGTAGCAAAATACCTTCTTATCGCCTTAAGTCTTTCCTTGATTTTGATAGGGTCAAAAATCACTAAAAAAGGAAGTAGATAGAGGAACAAGATTAAAAGAAGCAATCCAGGAATACCTGTAATTTTAGAGAGCCAAATAGATAGTTCCCCCAGAAAACCCCCGTTAAGAGGATACCTGCCCCAGAGATAAATATTTTTGACACTGATTAACTCGAAAAGTAGAGAAAAGGTTAGGCTTAAGGCGATCATTAGAGAAATCTGAGAGAGGAGAATTTTTTTAAAGGAGATACCAAAAAAATGGAGTAAACTGAGAAGGGAAAGGAAAGGTAAAAAAAGGGAAATAAAGCCAAAGAAAAAGTATAACAGGGAAGCCACATAAGCCCCGAGGATTCCACAGATGTTCTTAATTTCAGAAGTGCCTACAATATTAAGCCCAGGATCTTGAGGATGATAACTGTATATAGCTAAAGAGAAGAAGAAAAACAATATAAGAACTATTATATATAGAATAACATTTTTTAGTGGTGGCATTAATTTTAGTTTAAGCTATAATTAGAAAAATTAAAGCTATTTTCCTTTTAAGGAGGTAGTTATGTTTGTTCAAAAATTAATCACCTTTTGGCAAAATTTAAAGCTTTCTTATAAAGTTGGCTTGGGAATACTTGTTCTTTTTTTGGTGGTTTTTTCAACCTCTGGACTTCTTTATTTACTTCAGCAAAATCAGGAGAGGGCCCTTCAAGGCCAGATAGAGAGAATTAATAGTGCTATATTTGATCTTCAGGAGATTAGAGCTAATCACATTCGCTGGAAAGTTAACCTTTTGTCTCAAATATTAAATGAAGACTATGAATCAATTGTAGTTGATGAAACCTTTGAAAAACTCAAAAAATATAGGACCTTTAATAGCTATGAGGTTAGCCCCTCCATTTGGAGCGTGATAAAAGATGACTTTGAGAAAATGAATGCTTTAGTAAAGGAGATGAAAGGGGCAAAGAGTGAGCAAGAGTTTTACTTAATTTATAATAAATTTCAGGTGCATTCCCGAAAGTTTCTTTGGGAAGGCCTTGAGAAGATGATTGAAGAGTATAAAAAATTTTTAACAATAGAGAAGGAAAAGGTTGAAAATAGAAAGAGACTTTTTCAACTAATTTATATTTTAAGTCTTTTTCTTTTTGTTGGTCTTATTCTCTACGGATCACGTTTTATTGGTAAGCGTTTAGATAGAGAGCTTGCTAAAGTTATGTTGGCAAGCCGTGAGATATCTCAGGGGAACCTTAGAGTGGATCTTGAAGTGGAGAGAAAAGATGAGCTTGGGGCTATCTTTCGCTCCTTAGATGAGGTAAGAAGTGCTTTCAATGAGATTATTTTGAATATAAAGGAGCTTGGTGAGGAGATAAAACCAATTGTAGAGGCCTTTAAAACCCTCGGAGAAAGTTCGCAGGCAAAGAGCATGTTTGTAGAAATGAGGATTGAAGAGGTTCTAATGGAAGTGGAAAATATTATCAAAGATTTAGAAGAGCAAACCCATCTTTTAGGACAAATAAGGATTGCCGTAGAAGAAATAAATAAAACTGTATTTTATACCTCAGATACAGCCAATAAGGCCATGGATCAGGCCTTAGCTACGCAAAAACTTATCTCTACTTTGGAGAAGGCCTCAAAGGAGATTGAAAGCATTGTGAAGTTTATTAGAGATATTGCCGAACAAACAAATCTACTTGCCCTGAATGCCTCTATTGAGGCAGCAAGAGCTGGAGAAGCAGGTAAAGGCTTTGCTGTCGTTGCTAATGAGGTAAAAGAACTTGCCAGACAGACAGATCAGGCAGGCATGGAGATAACCAAGAAGATCCAGGATATTCAGAAGCTTCACAGTGATATTATCTTCACCGTAGAGGAGATGATCAAGGTCTTTCAGGTAGTTAAAGATTATGCCAATACTGTAGCTACTGCAGTGGAAGAGCAAACTATTGCCTTAGCTAATATAGAGTCGCAGGCTCAACATCATAAAGAACGGGCTGAACTCACCTCTAAAGCCTTTGCTGAAGTAAAAGAAGAATATAAGGCCATTAATGAGGATATTCAAAAAAACACAATCTATGCCACTCAATTAGAAAATTTTACCCAGAAACTCATCTCTTCTATTGAGCACTTTCAGACCTTTAAAGTAGATAGAAGGGGCTTTAGAAGGATAAGATTCTATAAAGAGGTAGAATTTGAAAGGGAGGACAAGCTTTATGAGGGTACTTTAAAGGATACCTCTCTCTCAGGAGTTTTTATTATCTGTGATTATATACCACCTTTGGGAGAGACCATAAAAATCAGACTTAAAACAGAAGAGTCTTGGCTTGAAATGGAAGGAACCGTAGTTCGTAGAGATCCCTCAGGTTTTGGAGTAAAAATTACACACTTAAGTAGAGATACCTTAGAAAAGGTTCGCAGATTATTAAAAAGATATTTTCCAGAAGACCTTGTGGAGAAAGAAGTGGCAAAATTTGAAAAGATGCTCTTAGGGAGTGGAAAGTAACTTTTCCCCAAATGAGGAGAAAATACCCAGATAAATTTTTGTAATATTTTTTTAATAAATGTGTTAAGGACATTAAATGCGTGAATTGGAAGGAAGATTTTTTTGGCATGTTTTTTGAATATAGTTTTAGGCCTTTTGAGTGATACTATAAAAAGGGGGGTATACTATGAAGCTTGATCCAACCACTATGAAAGACTGGGAGATAGCCTATGAGGCTGAAAAGAGGATGAAAACCGTTTATCAGCTTGGTGAAGAGATGGGGCTTACTAAGGAAGAGCTTCTTCCTTATGGGCATTATGTGGCTAAGATTGATTATAAAAGGGTTTTAGAGAGGCTTAAAGATAGACCCAATGGCAAATATATCAATGTGACGGCTATTACTCCCACACCTCTTGGGGAGGGGAAAACTACAACTCTTATTGGTCTGGTGCAGGGGCTTGGGAAGAGGGGGCAGAATGTTATTGGCTGTATTAGACAGCCTTCAGGTGGTCCTACTTTTAATATAAAGGGGTCTGCTGCTGGAGGAGGTCTTTCTCAGGTTATCCCATTAGATAAGTTTTCTTTGGGATTAACTGGGGATATAAATGCAGTTATGAATGCCCATAATCTGGCTATGGTTGCCTTGACCTCAAGGATGCAACATGAGGCCAATTATGATGATGAGACCTTAGCTAAGAAGGGTCTAAGAAGGCTAAACATTGATCCCAAAAGGGTGGAAATGGGTTGGGTTATAGACTTTTGTGCCCAGGCCTTAAGGCATATTGTGATTGGGCTTGGAGGCAAAAATGATGGCTATCCTATGGAGTCTAAGTTCTGGATAGCCGTTGCCTCTGAGGTAATGGCTATTTTAGCTGTAGCAAGGGACCTCAGAGACCTTAGGGAGAGGATTGGCCGCATAGTGGTTGCTTTTGATAAGTTTGGCAATCCAATAACCACTGAGGATCTTGAAGTGGCTGGGGCTATGACTGCTTGGCTTGTTGATGCTTTAAATCCTAATCTTATGCAAACTATTGAGGGACAGCCAGTCCTTGTTCACGCTGGTCCTTTTGCTAACATTGCCATTGGGCAAAACTCTATAATCGCAGACTACGTGGCCCTAAAGCTTGGTGACTATGTGGTAACAGAGTCTGGCTTTGCTGCAGATATTGGTTTTGAAAAATTCTGGAACATAAAATGTAGACTTTCTGGTCTTGTGCCCAATGTCTCTGTGGTGGTGGCAACCATTAGGGCTTTGAAATGCCATGGTGGGGCTCCTATTCCTAAGCCAGGTCAGCCCATTCCTAAGGAATATCTTGAGGAAAATTTAGAGTGGGTAGAGAAGGGCTGTGAGAACCTCCTCCACTGTGTGAATATTGTGAAAAAGAGTGGGGCTATCCCTGTGGTTTGTATTAATAAGTTTTATGCAGACACAGAAGAGGAGGTCAAACTGGTAAGGAGGATCTGTGAGGAGGCAGGAGTGAGGGTTGCTTATTCTGATCATTGGTTAAAAGGCGGTGAGGGGGCTCTTGAACTTGCCGATGCCGTGATGGATGCCTGTAGAGAAACTCCCCAGTTTAGGTTCCTCTACGAACTTGAAGAGCCTATTAAAACCCGCATTGAAAAGATTGCTAAAGAAGTCTATGGGGCAGATGGGGTAATTTATTTGCCCGCAGCAGAAGAGAAGATAAAGATGTTAGAGGCTGATGAAGAGTTAAGAAAGATGCCCATTTGTATGGTGAAGACCCATCTCTCCCTTTCTGATGATCCATCCAAGAAGGGGGTGCCCAAGGGTTGGAGCTTGAGGGTAAGGGATGTGCTTATCTTTAGAGGTTCTGGTTTTATCGTGCCATTGGCCGGTGATATCAATCTTATGCCCGGAACAGCTTCAGATCCTGCTTATAGAAGGATTGATGTGGATCTTGAGACAGGAAAAGTGAAAGGGCTTTTCTAAGAGGGGTTTTTTAAAAAAAAGGGGTTTAAAGGAGGTAGGAAATGAGTGCTAAGATTATAGATGGTAAGGCAATTGCTGAAAAAATCAGGGCTCAGATTAAAAGGGAGGTTGAGGAACTCAAGGGGAAAGGGATTACCCCAGGACTTGTGACCATTTTAGTGGGAGAAAATCCTGCCTCTGTCTCCTATGTGACGGCAAAACAGAGGACAGCCCATGAACTTGGTTTTTATTCTGTTCAGGAGAATCTTCCTGAGAATGTGACTGAGGAAGAGCTCTTAAAGTTAATTGCCAAATACAATGAGGATCCTAAGATCCATGGTATCCTTGTGCAACTTCCTTTGCCTAAGCATATTAATGAAAAGAAGGTCCTTTATGCCATTGATCCAAGGAAGGATGTAGATGGTTTTCATCCTGTGAATGTGGGTAAACTTGTTATTGGAGAGCCCTGTTTTATTCCTTGCACCCCTTATGGCATTCTAATGCTTCTTGCCGAAACGGGAGTTCCTGTAGATGGGGCAGAGGTAGTGGTAGTAGGTAGAAGTAATATTGTGGGAAAGCCTGTAGCTATTTTACTTATGCAGAAGAGGAAGCCTGTAGGCAATGCCACGGTGACTATTTGCCATACAGGGACCAAAAACATGGCAGAACACACCAAAAGGGCTGAAATATTAATCGTTGCGGCAGGCGTGCCCAAATTTATCACTGCCGACATGGTTAAAGAGGGGGCAGTTGTAATTGATGTGGGAGTAAATAGGATTGGCACGACTCCTGAAGGAAAGGCCAAACTCTGTGGAGATGTTGACTTTGAAGCGGTTAAAGAAAAGGCAAGTTATATTACCCCTGTGCCTGGAGGGGTAGGGCCTATGACTATTACCATGCTTATGAAAAATACCTTAGAATCAGCCAAGGCCTGGGCAGGGCTCCCCAGTGAGGTGGTTTAGTGAGGTATTTCACAAAATATAAAAAAAGTTTGTTTTTTAGATTAACTTTAAATTATAACGCCTCTTGTTTCTATGGGGAGATCTTCCCCATGGTAGGCAGAGAGGAGATTTTATGAAGGGGGGATTAAAATGATTGATGAAAGGGCGAGATTTGGTAAAACTGGGGAGCTTGCTGGGCAAACACCGACAGCAAAAGAAATTTATAGCAGTCTAAAAGAGGACATCTTGACAGCTCCTAAGAGGGTAGCAAGAAGGGGAATTCTGCCTTGTGCCTTTGGAAAGGGTGGAACCTGCTGCAGGGTCTGTAATATGGGGCCCTGTCAGGTGGTGGAAGGTGTGGAGGAGTTAAGGGGTATTTGTGGGGCATCCGCTGCAACGGTAGTTGCCAGAAATTTTGCCAGGATGGTTGCAGCAGGAACAGCTGCCCATTCAGACCACGGTAGGCATGTAGCTAAGCTCTTTTACGAGGCTGTCCATGGAGAGGTTCCTTTTGAAGTTAGGGATAAAAGAAAGCTTAGAGTCGTTGCGCAGGCCTTTGGGGTAGATCCTAATCTTCCAGAAGAAGATCTTTTGAAGCAGCTTGCCGATCAGGCTTTGAAAATTTTTTCTCAACAAGAGGGTGAGATACCTTTAACTCATAGGGCACCAAAGCCCCTTCTTGAGAAGTGGAGGAAGTATGGAGTAGTTCCAAGGGGCGTAGATAGAGAGGTAGTGGAGTTAACTCACCGCACAACCATTGGAGTGGATCAGGATTACCGTAATATCCTTATGGGTGCAGCAAGGTGTGCTCTTGCCGATGGTTGGGGCGGAAGCATGCTGGCAACGGAGCTTCAAGATCTGCTTCTTGGTAATCCTCAACCAATTAGGGCAAAGGTAAATATTGGGCTTGGGGTCTTAAGGCCAGATTATGTGAATGTGGCTGTCCATGGGCATGATCCCCTTTTAGCTGATGCCTTGGCCCAGGCAAGTTATGATCCAGAGATCATTGAGGAAGCTAAGAGGGTTGGTGCAAAGGGGATCAACCTTTCAGGTATCTGCTGCACAGGAAACGAGGTTTTGATGAGAAAGGGGATTCCCATTGCTGGGTCCTTTATTCAACAAGAGGTTGCCATTGCTACAGGGGTTATGGAAGCAGTAGTGGTAGATGTGCAGTGTATCATGCAAAATGTGGTGGAGATTGCTCGCCATTTTCACACTGCCGTTATTACCACCAGTCCTATCGCTATGATGGAAGGGGCAACTCATATTCCCTTTGATGAAAAAAGGGCCCTTGAGGTAGCCAAAGAAATTCTAAGGACAGCTATTGCGAGATTTCCACTAAGAGACCCCTCTAAGGTGAATTTGCCAGATCAAAGTGTGGATATTGTTGCTGGTTTTAGCCATGAGGCCATTATGTATATCCTTGGGGGAAGATTTAGGGCAAGTTATAAGCCTTTAAACGAAAATATTATTAATGGAAAGATCCTTGGTGTGGCAGCTATTGTTGGGTGTGACCAGTATAGGGTTTCTGAACAGGTTCAAGTAGAGCTTGCCAAAGAGTTAATTGCCAACAATGTGCTTGTTTTGGCTACAGGGTGCTCGGCAACCAATATGGCTATAGCTGGGTTACTCTCTCCTGAGGCAGCAAGTCTTGCAGGGCCTGGCCTAAGGGAGGTGCTTGAAGCTGTGGGATGTCCGCCCGTGCTTCACATGGGGGCCTGTGTGGATAATTCCAGGCTTCTCATTGCTGCAACAGAGATGGTCCATACAGGTGGTCTTGGGGAGGATATCTATCAGCTACCAGCTGTGGGTTGTGCCCCTCAGTGGATGAGCGAAAAGGCGGTAGCCATTGGTATGTATTTTGTGGCTTCAGGTGTGCAGGTTGTCTTTGGCCCTGATTTCCCCACTCTTGGCAGCAAAACGGTTACTGATTTTCTCTTCTATGAAATAGAGAAATATTTTGGGGGATCCTGGAGGGTGGCAAGGACAGCTAAGGAATTTGCTGACATAATGATTGATCGCATAAATCATGGCAGAAAGGCCCTTGGCATAGATAAGCCCAAGCCGAGAGTGCTTTTTGACATGGCTATGAGAAGGGCCTTGGAAGGGCCAAGACATGTGCCTGTTTTCCACGGGCTTGGCTGTTTTGGTTCTCATGTGAAGATTAGCCCTGAAGATAAAAGAGCCTAAAATGAAAGGAGGTAAATCTTAGATGAAAAAGCCAAAGGGCAAGGTGTTAGTTGTTGGGGGAGGTATAGCAGGTATCCAAAGTGCACTTGATCTTGCAGAGCTTGGCTTTTATGTCTACCTTGTGGAGAAGAGGGCAAGTATTGGTGGGGTAATGGCCCAGCTTGATAAGACCTTCCCTACCAATGACTGTAGTATCTGAATACTTGCTCCCAAGATGGTGGAGGCCGGGCGGTCTCCCAATATTGAGATACTTACCCTGACAGAGGTCTTGGAGGTTGAAGGAGAAAAGGGGGATTTTAAGGTAACAGTGCGGGTAAACCCCCGTTATATAGATCCTGATAAGTGCACGGCCTGTGGGGATTGTATGAAGTATTGCCCAAGGCTTGCCATAGATACTTATAATGCTAATTTGAATTTTACCAGGGCAGCGCGTATTGATTTCCCCCAGGCAGTGCCAACGAAATACTATATTGATCCTGAGGTATGTTTAAGGCTAAACCATGAAACTTGCCAGCTCTGCGCCAATGTCTGCGGGCCAAAGGCGATTAATTTTGACCAGAAGCCAGAGATTAGGACCTTAGAGGTAGGTTCAATCATTCTTGCGCCTGGTTTTGGAGAGGTTCCGAGGGAGGCCTTAGAGAAGTTTGGCTATGGAAGGTTTAGCGATGTAGTGCACAGTATTGAGATGGAGAGACTAACCTGTGTTGCTGGGCCTACAGAGGGAGAGGTTATTAGACCTTCTGATTTCAGGCATCCCAAAAAGATTGCCTATATCCAGTGCGTGGGCTCAAGGGATCTAACCTGTAATCAGCCCTATTGTTCCAGTGTTTGTTGTATGTATGCTATGAAACAGGCTTCAGTGATTAAGGAACATGAGCCAGAGGCTGAGATAACTATCTTTTTTATGGACATAAGGACTCAGGGGAAGGGCTTTGACCAGACCTTTAGGAATGCGGCAGAAAAATATGGTTTTAAGATTGTAAGAGCGCGCCCAGGGAAAGTAGACAAAGTGGATGGCAAGCTTGCCCTAAACTATGTAGATGAAAGTGGTGAGGTAAAGAGGGATTACTTTGATATGGTGGTGCTTTCTATTGGTTTAGCTGCACCACAAGATGCAGAGAAAATCTCTCGGATCTTTGGGATTGAGTTAAACGAGTTTAAGTTTGCTAAAACTAATTATCTTAGCCCTTTAGAGACTACAAGGCCAGGAATTTATGTCATTGGGGCCTTTCAGGGGCCTAAGGACATACCAGAGAGTGTGATGCAGGCTTCAGCTGGGGCAGCTCTTGTCTCTGAGCTTCTCAAAGAGGCAAGGTGGAAAGATACTGTTGTTAAGGAGTATCCACCAGAGGACCTTGAGCTTTTGAGTGAGGAACCAAGAATTGGGGTCTTTGTCTGTCACTGTGGGGTGAATATTGCAGGTGTTGTAGATGTAAAGGCAGTTAGAGACTTTGCTAAGACCTTGCCTAATGTGGTTTTGGCAGAGACTACCCTTTATGCCTGTGCCCAAGACTCTCTTGAACAGCTAAAAGAGAAGATTAAGAAATATAGGCTAAATCGTATTGTTATGTCTGCCTGCACGCCTCGGACCCATGAGCCACTTTTCCAGGATACCTTAAGAGAGGCAGGACTAAACCTTGCCCTTATTGAGATGGCCAATATTCGAGATCAGTGCTCTTGGGTCCATCCTGATAATCCAGAGAAGGCTACAGAGAAGGCTAAAGACCTGGTTAAAATGGCGGTTGCCAAAGCAAGAAGGCTAAAGCCCCTTGAGTTGCAGAGGGTAAAGGTTACTCCTGCAGCTTTAGTTATAGGCGGAGGAGTTGCTGGGATGACTGCGGCCCTGTCTCTTGCAGAGCAGGGTTTCCAGGTCTATTTAGTGGAGAAGGAAAAGGCCCTTGGAGGAAATCTTGCCCGAGTGAAATATCTCATCACTGGGGAGGATCCCAAGCACTTTCTTGAGGAGTTGATTGAGAAAGTTATGAAGCATCCCTTGATAAAGACTTACACAGAAGCTACAGTAGAGAATATCTCTGGTTATATTGGAAATTATACTACAACCCTTAGGGTGGGTGATAGTTCTGAGATCCTCAATCATGGAGTGGTGGTGGTAGCTACAGGAGGGAAGGAGTATAGACCAAAGAGGTATCCCCTTGATGGGGAGAGGGTGATCACTCAGCTTGAGCTTGAAGAAAGGCTTGTTAAGGGTAAAGTGAGGGGCTTTCCCAAGAGGGTGGTCATGATCCAGTGTGCGGGCTCAAGGGGCGAGGAGCTTCCCCATTGTAGTAAGCTTTGTTGTGTGCAGGCCTTAAAGAATGCCCTGAAGATAAAGGAAATTTCTCCTGAAACAGAGGTTTATATCCTCTACATGGACATGAGGGCCTACGGGTTTTATGAGCAGTATTATCTTGAGGCAAGAAAGAGGGGTGTTAAGTTTATGAGATTTCCCGAGGGGAGAAGGCCTGAGGTTTTAGTGAAAAACAAGAAACCCCATATTAGGGTGTGGGATGTCCTGTTGAATGAGGAGGTAGAACTTAAGGCAGATCTGTGTGTCCTTTCAGTGGGGGTTGTGCCTGCAGAGGATAGAAATATTGTAAACATCTTGAAGTTGCCTGTGACAGAGGAAGGGTTCATTATGGAGGCCCATGTCAAGCTTAGGCCAGTTGAGACGGCAACAGATGGGGTGTTTGTGGCAGGCCTTGCCCATAGTCCCCAACTCCTTACTGAGGTTTTAGCCCAGGCGAGAGCAAGTGCAGGGAAAGCAGCCGTTCCTTTGGCCAAGGGGTTTGTAGAGGTTCCTCCAATTGTGGCCGAGGTCTTTACAGAGAAATGTATTGGCTGTGCTATCTGTGCTGAGGTCTGTCCTTTTGGGGCTATTGAGATGGTGAAGCTTGAAAAGAGAAGGAAGGCTCAAGTCATCAAGGCTGCATGTAAGGGTTGTGGAGTTTGTGCCTCTCACTGTCCTGTTTTTGCTATAGATATTGGAGGCTTTACTGGGGATGCTATTCTTGAACAAATTAGAGGTCTTAGAAGAGAAGAAGAGGTTTTTGAGGAAAAAAGAGAGGCTGAAGTAGGAGGTAAATAGATATGGATTTTGAACCTAAGATATTGAGTTTTATGTGCCACTGGTGATGCTACGCGGCAGCTGACGCGGCCGGTGTGGCTCGCCAGAATTATCCGCCCTATCATCGGGTGATAAGGGTAATGTGTAGTGGAAGGGTAGATCCTCTTTTTGTAATGGAGGCCTTTAGGAATGGTGTGGATGCGGTGATGGTGGGGGGGTGTAAGCTTGGAGAGTGTAAGTATATGGAGGGGAATTTTCAGGCCCTGGTTATGGGGGAAATGGTCTGGCACTTACTCAGACTCATTGGGCTTAGAGCTGAGAGATTTAAGCTTGAGTGGGTCTCCTCTGCTGAGCCTGTAAAGCTTGTGGAGGATATTAAGGCCTTCATGAGGCAGATAAAGGAGATTGGTCCCTTAGGCATAGGGGAAGGTTTAAGTGAAGAGGATTTGGAGTTTCGTCTGCAGGCAGCAGTTTCTGTTTGTGAAAACATGCAGGTGCGCACAACCTTTGGCCAGATTGCCAAAGAGTTAAAGAAGATGCAGGATTTTGCCATAGAGACTATAAAGCAAAAGGTTGAGGAGAAGTTACTCCCGATGCTAAAAAATAGGCTCTATGAAATTGAAGTGAAAACCCTCTTGCAGGGAGGACCAAAAAGCCTTGATTTTCTCATGGCTAAGACAGGGGCAACAGAAGAGGAATTAAATCCCCTTTTAGCAAAGCTCATTAAGAGCTAAGGAGGAAGGCTTTGACAGTGCCAATAATTCAGGAGAGCGAGGTTAAGAATTTTATTGGGAATAAGGTGGCTACCTTTGATCAATGTTTTAGATGCGGAGCTTGCTCTGGGATCTGTCCTGTAAAGAAGACTACCAAGATCTTTGATCCCAGAAAGATTGTCCATCTATTACTTCTTGGTTTTTGGGATAAGCTTCTTAATGAGGTCCTTTGGTATTGCTCTCAGTGTGGGAGTTGTGTACCAGTTTGTCCCATGGATGTTAAGCCAAGGGATGTGATAGGGGCCTTAAGGGAGTATATGTTAGAGAAAGGGCTTATTGATCAGGAAAAACTTTTCGAGGTGGGGGTCTTTGCTCGAGTAAATCCTGAGAAGTGTATCGTTTGTCTTACCTGTGTGAGGACTTGTCCTTTTTCTGCCCCCTATATTGGGGAAAGGGGTGTGGCTAAGATAAGGCCTGAGCAATGTAGGGCCTGTGGGATATGTGTTATGGAGTGTCCAGCACGGGCTATTGAGTTGAGACCTAAACCAGAATATTTGGAGGTAAAGAGCTAATGGAAAATTCCTTAAAGATTGCTCTTCTCTGTTGTAATTATACTAATCTTGCAGAAAGGGAAGATCTTGCCCAACTTTTAGGAGGAGTTGAGATTAAGAGATACCCCTGTTCGGGCCATATTGAAGTAACTGATATCTTGAGGGCCTTTAGAGAAGGGGCCTTTGGGGTGATGGTTGCAGGGTGTGAGAAGGGGAGTTGTCACAATGTCAAAGGGAGCAAACGGGCAGAAAGGCGTGTTTTAGGGGCAAAGAAGATCATAGAGGAGCTCGGGCTTGAGCCTGAGAGGGTAGAGTTTTTCTATATTGGGAGGCTTGATAGTGGAGACTTCGTGGAGAAGGCTAAAAATTTTTACGGGAGGCTTTTAAAAATAAGACTTAAGGAGAAGGCTCAATGATTATTGCTGAGAGAAGGCCTTTGCCAGAAATTTTGGAGAATATTTCAGCCTATAAGAAGATCTTAGTTTTAGGATGTAGGGGTTGTGTGGCTGTCTGTTCTGCAGGTGGCGATAGAGAGGTGGCCATCCTTGCTGAGGCCATAAGACTGGGGAAGGCCCTTAGAGGAGAGGAAGTGGAAGTCCTTGAAAAGACTTTTATAAGGCAATGTGATCCCGAGTATTTAGAGCCTTTGCGAGAGTTTGAGAAAGAGGTGGAAGCAGTGGTTAGTCTTGCCTGTGGAGTAGGGGTTAATCTGATTGCCGATCTTTTCCCCAATTTAAGGGTCTATCCTGGGGTGGACACAAGCTTTTATGGGGCTAATTTAGCCCTTGGGGAGTGGGTGGAGAGATGTCGTGGCTGTGGTGATTGCATCATTGATAAGACGGCAGGGCTTTGTCCTATTGCAAGATGTGCCAAGAATTTGCTTAACGGGCCCTGTGGAGGTTCTCAGGGAGGGAGGTGTGAAGTGAGAAAGGACATGCCCTGTATATGGCATGAGATTGTGGAGAGGCTTAAGGCAAGAGGGGAGCTTGAGAGGCTGCTTGAGGTTTGGGCTGCTAAGGATTGGAGGCCTGCTGGTGGTGACGGCCTGAGGGTGAGAGTTAGAGAAGATTTAAGGGTTTAAGGTAAGGAGGGTCAAGTTGGTGGAGAAGAGCTATCTTCAGAGTGTGCTTGAGGAGGGGAAATTTGCTGTTACTGCGGAGATTGGGCCTCCTAAGAATGCCGATCCTGAGGTGATTAAGAAAAAGGCAAGGCTTCTTAGGGGATATGTTGATGCAGTAAATATTACGGATTGTCAGACGGCCATTGTGAGGGTCTCAAGTCTTGCCTCTGCTGTGCTTGTCATGAGTGAAGGCCTTGAGCCAGTTATGCAGATGACCTGTAGGGATAGAAATAGGATTGGGATACAGGCAGATCTCCTTGGGGCAAGTGCCTTAGGGATTAGGAATTTGCTTTGTCTAACGGGGGATCACCCAAAATTTGGCAATCATCCTCAGGCAAAGCCTGTCTTTGATTTAGATTCTATTCAGCTTTTAAATTTAGTAAAGAGGCTTAAGGAAGGTAGGTTTGACAATGGAGAAGAGATAAAGGGGGTAAGGCCCTATTTCTTTACAGGGGCAGCGGAGAATCCCTTTGCCGAGCCCTATGATTTTAGGCCCTATAGGCTTGCTAAGAAAGTTAAGGCAGGGGCTCAATTTATTCAGACCCAGATTATTTATAATGTGGATAGATTTAGGGCCTTTATGGAGAGGTGTAGAGAACTTGGGCTTTTAGATCAGGTCTATATCCTTGCAGGGATAACCCCTCCTAAGTCTTTGGGTATGGCTAAGTATATGAAATACAATGTGCCTGGCCTTGAGGTGCCTGATGAGATAATAAAAAGGCTTGAGGGAGCAAAGGATAAAAGGGAAGAGGGTATTCAAATTGCGGTAGATATTATTGAGCAGGTAAGGGAAATCCCTGGAGTAAGGGGTGTGCA
>CAZBLU010000029.1:0-20267 GCA_964493015.1 uncultured Caldimicrobium sp. | reverse complement strand
TATGTCATCAAATCCATCCTAAAGTAAGAAGCTTTTGCCAAGAAAGGGGTATAGCTATTTTCCTAAGCTATCAATTTAAGTAGTAAGAGGCCACGAATATGCAGGAAAAAAGGTATGGAGAGGTTGCTATTGAAGAGGCAACCTTAGAGGCCTGGGATAACCCCTATCCTGATAGGGATTATCAAATTGAAATCACCTTTCCTGAATTTACCTGTCTATGTCCGCGTTCAGGCTATCCAGATTTTGCCGTCATTAAAATTTACTACATACCTGACCAAAAGATTGTGGAACTTCGGTCCCTTAAATTATGGCTCAACAAATTTCGTCAGCGCTATATCTCCCATGAGGCAGCAACTAACGAGATCTTTGATGCCCTCTGGAATCTCCTAAAACCAAGAAGGCTCAAAGTGGTTGCTGATTTTCATCCTCGGGGAAATGTTCATACTATTATCACTGTAGAGAGGGAAAAGGAGTGAGCACACCCCCTCTCTCAGAAACTGAAAAAAAAGTCCTCCTTGCCCTAATTGAGGGCCTGTCCTTGGTATCAAGACCCTATGAGGAAATAGCTCAAAAAATAGGCCTTACGGAGGAAGAAGTCCTTGCCTCTATCACCACACTCAAAGAGAAGAAAATTATTCGCAGGCTTGGGGCTACCCTTAGGCATAACCTTGTTGGCTATGAAGGAAATGCCATGGTTGCCTGGCGGGTTCCTGAAGAACGCTTGGATGAAGTAGGCCCTTACTTAGCCTCTCAATCCTTTGTTACCCACTGCTATGTGAGAAAGAGCTATCCAGATTGGCCCTATAATCTATACACCATGTGCCATGCCAAAACAAGGGAGGAACTAATAGAGCTTCTGCAAAGGATTGCGCAAGAACTCCATCTAAAGGATTATCAAATCCTTTTTACCTCTAAGGAAATCCGAAGAAAGCACGCTCAATATAATATAGAATAGAGAAAACTCTCCGATTGGGCTGGAGATAGGCCCTTCACAAAGGTAAAATAAAGTTCTCTTGCCTTTCCTCCTAAACCTGTTAAGACTCCGCTTTCCTGGACAGGAAGGCTCCTAAAGAAATAAGTTCCCTGATAACTAAGGTAGTAAAGCTGAAAGGAGCCCTGATTTAGGGGCAAGGTTTTAAGCTCTTCAGCCACTCTCTCTAAGGGGAATTCACTCCTTGCGATAAGGAGCTCTGGCCTACCATCTCCTGTGAGATCCACTAAAAGGGGTGTAAAGAGAGGCATGGCTACAGCCTTGATGACCTCCTGCCCCTTCTTTCCCTTGGAAAGAGTTAATTTGTAGAAATGTTTGGCTACAGGGAAAGGTGTGGTAAAAACCTGTTTTTTCCCCTTATAGATTGTGAGTCTTCCATCAGGTAAATAAAAGGCTATTTCCCTTTCCCCATCCCCATCCAGATCTATCCAGCTTGCCCCAATTATACGAAAATCCTCAGGCACCTCCACCCTCTGCACATACCTTAAGTTTCCGCCCTCCCTTTTCACTATGTACACCTCTTTGCCAAAGAGATTTTCACTGTCAAAGGTTTGGGCAAAAAGGGTATCCCTCTCCCCAGTGCCTGCATAGTCTACAAATTGCAAGAAAAGATTGAGATTTTTTAGAACAACCTGGATCCCTTGAGGAGTATATCTCAATATCTCACTTCTCATGCCAAGATTTTTTTCGTAAACATTTAGGGCTATCCACCCAGAAGGACCAAGAGATAAAGAGAGAATTTCCCCTTTTTCTGGTTTATATTTAGCTAAAAGAGCTCCCCTCACCTTTACTATAAAGAGTCCTTCCCTGGTGAAATAGACCATTTCAGGGACTCCATCTACATCGAGATCAGCAAATTCAGCTTGGAAAACCTCGCCAGGCATCTTTCCAAGGGGAGTAATCTGAGAAATTTGAGGAAGAGAAGGCTGAATTGGTGGTGGTGTTACTTGGGTTTGAGGAGGCAGAGTGACTACCTGAGTGGGGATAGGACTTGGGCTTCCATAGGCCCTCACTAAATCTAAATAACTATTATATACCTTCACCATGCCAGGCCCTAAGGAAAAGAGGATATCTATCTTTCGGGCATGAAGATCTACCTGAGTTAACTGGGAGACCTTTAAATGGGGTTCAAAGATAACCTCACTTTCTGGTAAGAGATTCTTTAAGGTTACAAAGAAGGCCTCATCTATGGGTGATCCATCACTTACTATCAAAATCCTAAGATCGGTATTTCTCTTGGCAGGTGTGGGGATGGGGAAATCTTCCCTTTTAGAGATAATTCTGCCTGTGGCAAAGTTTTCATCTACCCGTAAGACCTCAATTTTACCAATAGGTTCCTTTAAAAAGCCAAGGCTTTCCTTAGTTTCAGGATGGACTATTTTTTTCACCTTTTTATATACCGTAAAGACATCCTTAGGTTTAACTCCCTGGGCCCTCCCCTTATCAAGGATAACCTCATTCCCTTCAAGCCCTATAACCAGAGCTGAAAGAGGCTGATAATCCCTTTTTATTTCCTCCATTATTTTGGGTGAGACCTGGGCAAAGGAAAGAGAGATCCAGGTAAATACTAAAAGAAGAATTTTAAATATTTGTTTCATGGATTCCTCCTGAAGAGTCATACAAAATTTTTGCCAGTTCTTCTCCTTCAAGGACCTCCTTTTGCATAAGTATTTCCACCAGTTTATCCATAACCTCTCTTTTTGCCTTTAAGATTTCCTTGGCCTTATCATAACAGCCTTTGAGTATTTTCGCAATCTCCTGGTCTATGAGCCTTGCTGTCTCCTCTGAGATTAGTTCCCTTTCCCTGTAGGGTATATCCAAAAAGAGGGCCTCTCTTTTTCTAAAGGTTTGAGGGCCCAAGGCCTCGCTCATGCCATAATCCATGACCATGGCCCTTACAAGCTCGGTTGCCTTTTCTAAATCGTTTTGAGCCCCTGTGGAAACCTCCTTGAAAACAAGTTCCTCAGCAACTCTACCCCCAAAGAGGACCGTCACCTTAGCCAAGAGTTCCTCTTTAGTGAGCAAATAGCGCTCTTCCTCTGGAAGCTGCAAGGTATAGCCAAGGGCAGCAACCCCTCTCGGAATAATAGAAACCCTATGCACCCTCTCTTTAGGGGTCATTACTGAGGCCACCACGGCATGCCCAGCCTCATGATAGGCAATCCTTCTCTTTTCTTCAGGAGTTAAGGCCCTACTCTTGCGAGCAAGACCAGCAATCACCCTATCAATGGCTTCTTCAAAATCTTCCATCTCAACTGACTGCTTCCCCTTACGAGCAGCAAGTAAGGCAGCCTCATTGACAATATTGGCTAAATCTGCTCCTACCATCCCAGGCGTTCTTGCTGCTATAACCTTGAGATCTACATCAGGGGCAAGCTTGATATTTCTGGTATGGATACGTAAAATGGCCTCTCTTCCCTTAAGATCTGGGCGATCCACCACCACTACCCTGTCAAATCTTCCTGGTCTAAGCAAAGCTGGATCTAAAATTTCAGGTCTATTAGTAGCAGCAATAATGATGACCCCCTTTTTGGGATCAAAACCATCCATTTCAGTTAGGAGCTGAGTAAGGGTGTGTTCCCTCTCTTCGGTGCCTCCAGCTGGAGAAAGCCCTCTCACCCTTCCCACTGCATCAATCTCGTCAATAAAGATGATGCAGGGAGCCATCTTTTCAGCCTGGGCAAAGAGATCCCTAACTCTTGCTGCTCCAACCCCAACAAACATCTCCACAAAAGAAGAGCCTGAAATAGAGATAAAGGGCACCCCTGCCTCTCCAGCCACCGCCTTGGCAAGAAGGGTTTTTCCCGTGCCAGGAGGGCCAATCAAAAGCACACCCTTTGGAATCTTTGCCCCAAGCGAGACGAACTTTTGAGGATATTTTAGAAAATCAATAATTTCCTTTAGCTCTTCTACCGCCTCATCAACTCCAGCTACATCTTTAAAGGTTATCTTGATCTCATTTTCCACATAGACCTTGGCCTTGCTCTTCCCCACACTCATAAGGCCACCCTCAGTAGAGACAAAACGACGAAAAATAAAAACCCAGAAAAGAACAAGGAGGAGCACAGGAACGGTCCAAGACAAAAGGGTTATCCAAAGATGATTTTCAGGCTTGATATCAAAGTTTATTCCCTTGTCCTCTAAGAGTTTGATCAGTTCTGGATCCTCAGCCTTGGTAGTTTTAAATTTAGGGGGAAGTTTTACTGGCCTTTTGCGCAGTTCATAAAGGGTCTCTGCTGCACCCTCTCGAAACTGGCCACTTATAACGTTCTTGCTCAGAATAACACTGTCTACCTGATTCCTCTTCAAAAGCACTTTAAACTCGTAGTAGGATATCTTTTCTGCAGAAAAGATGTCTCTCTGAAGAAAGGAAAAGGTTAAAACCAAAAAAAGGAGGAGGCCAAGAATTAAAAGGGTATGTTTCCAGAAATTCATGGAGAATTTTTAAAATCACTCTGTCCTGTAGACTCAAGAACAGAGAGCCAGAATCTACTCTGGAGATTGATTTGCTTTCTCTTTTTGATAGCCTCTCTTAGGGGGATATGGACAAATTGATCGTTGAGATAACTTATCATAAGCCCTGTTTTTCCTGCCATACCTGCATGCACAGCATATTGCCCAAGAAAGCCGCAATAGATCCTGTCATCCACATTAGCAGGGACACTCCTTATAATATAGCTGGGATCTATATACCTAATCACTACCTCTATACCTTTCTCCTTAAAATAGGACTCAATTTTCTCCTTTAAAAATCTCCCTATGTCTCCCAACTTTACATTGCCCGAGGCATCATATTCTGGAGGATCCTTCATCACGTACCTTTGTCCAGCTCCCTCAGCTACCACAATGACGGCATGATTCCTGGCCAAAAGTCGCCTTTCCAATTCTGTTAAGAAACCTTTAGGCCCCTCCAAATCAAAATCAATTTCGGGAACCAGACAGAAATTTACTTCTTTGGTGGCTAAAGTGGCTGCAGCGGCAATAAAACCTGAGTGTCTCCCCATAAGTTTAACCAAACCAATCCCATAGGGCACGGCTATAGCTTCTGTATGGGCACACCTTATAGCCTCACAAGCAAGTTCCACTGCTGTGTCAAAACCAAAGGTCTTAGAAACAAGCCAGATATCATTGTCAATAGTCTTTGGAATAGCCACCACAGCAATTTTTAGCCCCCTTTTTGAGATTTCCTCCTTTATCTTATTTGCCGCCCTAAAGGTCCCATCTCCGCCAATCATGAAAAGAATCTGAATATTATGCCTCTCCAAGGTATCCACAATTTCCTCAATGTCCTGATGCCCTCGGGAAGTGCCAAGAAAGGTGCCTCCCATGGTATGAATATCCTTCACTACCTCAGGGGTTAATTCTATCACAGGATGGCCATACTTAGGGATAAATCCCTGAAGGCCATAACGGAATCCAAGGATCTTGTTCACCCCGTAAGAGTAATAGAGGGTCATCACAATACTTCTTATAACATCATTAATTCCTGGACAAAGGCCCCCACAGGTGACAATGCCAACCCGTGTTTTAGAGGGATCAAAGTAAATATATGGCCTTGGGCCAGCAAGCTCAAGGGAGGGAACCTCTCTTCCCTGACTAAGCTCTGCCTTAAGATACCCGTAATTAACCCTCAAGGTCACCCGATGGTCATCAGAGACAAAACATTGCTGAGGAAGCTTCATGGGATTAGCAATCTTGGGAGGGCCAAGCCTTTCGATTTCCGTATCAATATCCTCTAAGATCTCTTCTGTAAACTCAAAGGGGTCACAGGTTGTCTTCATTTGTCTCCCCCCATTTTCTCTAATCTAATTCTTACGGCTTCGGCATGGGAGGGCAAGCTTTCATTTAAGGCTAAAGTAATAACCATCGGCCCTACCGACTTTAAGGCCTGAGGGGTGTATTTCATAAAGTTAATCCTCTTAAAAAAGCGATCTACCGAAAGTCCGCTACTAAACCTGGCAAGGCCCATAGTGGGAAGCACATGATTTGGCCCAGCAATGTAGTCTCCCACGGCTTCAGGAGTAAAGGCCCCAAGAAAAACAGCTCCAGCATTCCTTATTAAAGGCAAATAGGCTTCAGGGCTCTCCAGGAGTAACTCCAAATGCTCTGGAGCAATTCTGTTAGCAAGCTCAAAGGCCTGCTCAAGGGACTCTACCCATATGAGAGCCCCTCGCTTTCTCAGTGACTCCTGAGCTATTTCTGTTCGGTAACCTCTCTTGAGCGCCTCACTAAGTTTCTCCCTTACCTCTCTTATAAGCCTCTTTGAGGTAGTAATGAGAAGGCTCATGCTAAGGGGATCATGCTCTGCCTGAGCAAGAAGGTCCCAGACTATAAAGTCAGGGTCTGCCTTTTCATCGGCAATGATCAAAACCTCACTTGGACCAGCTAATAGGTCAATACCCACTTGAAAGGAAACTAACTTTTTGGCAAGGGTAACATAAATATTCCCAGGCCCACAGATAACCTGAACAGGCCTTATGGTCTCTGTGCCATAGGCTAAGGCAAAGATGCTCCAAGGGCCACCCACACGATAGACTTCACTTACCCCTGCCTCTTTAGCAGCCACAAGTAGAGCAGGATGAAGGCTCTTATCCCTGCGAGGAGGAGAAACCATCACTATCCTTTTAACTCCAGCCAAACTTGCTGGCACCGCTGTCATGATAACTGTAGAAATGAGAGGGGTCTCCCCTCCCTTACCCCCAGGGATGTAAAGGCCAGCACTTTCTACTGGCCTAATAAGCTGACCAAGAAGGGTTCCTCCATCCCCACTTTCAAACCAACTCAGCGGAACTTGCCTCTGATGAAAAGCCTTAACTCTCTCTACGGCAACTCTTATGGCCTCAAGCAAAGCTTGATCAATCTCCTCATAGGCCCTCTCAATCTCTTTGCTCTCCACCAAAAACTCTTCAGGCCTTAGAGAGACCCCGTCAAAGCGTTGGGTATACTCTATAAGGGCCTTATCTCCCCGCCTTCGAACCTCAAGCCCAATTTGCCTAATTGCTCGCTCAAGCTTCTGGGGGAACTCCTCAATCCTAAAGAAAATACGCTTTAAGAAGGCCTCAGCTTTATTACTTGGATAATTTAAAACCCTAATCATCTTACCAGTCAGCAAAAGGCTCCTGCCAGGCCTTTTTTAGCTCCTCAAGGGTAGCCTTAAGTATATCCTCTCCTTGCAATCCCTTGATGGTTAAAAAGGGCTCTTCCACCGTCTCTCCAATAAGATAACAGGGAAGCCCCTTAAAAAGGGCCTCAAACTCTGATCTATGCTCCTTAGGCACTGTAACCACTATTCTTCCTGCACTCTCAGAGAAGAGGATAAAGTCCTCTCTCCTTTCACCCTTAAAAGGGATTGCCCCAAGATCAACAACCATTCCCCAGCCTCCAGAGAAGGCCTTTTCCGCAAGAGCTACCCCAAGGCCTCCATCTGAACAGTCGTGGGCTGAGGCTACAAGACTCTCATAAATGGCATCTCTAAGCCTTAAATAGATTTCTCTATTAAGCTCTGCCTTGGGTTTAGGCACTTTTCCACCCATAATCCCAAGAAGATTAAAATATTCTGAGCCAGCAAGTTCCTCTGCCGTCTCCCCAAGAAGATAGACTAAGGCTTTAGGCCCCTTGACCTCCATAGTCTGAGCAAGTTCAATCTTGGGTATTTTGGAAACCACAGAAAATAAAAGGGTAGGCGGAATTGAAATCTTTAAGCTCCCATCAGGTAAGATCACGCCTACACCATAGGGATTCTCATCTCCTTCCTTTAGCCCAAGGGCCATTAAGTAGTCATTTTTCATTGAGTCCTTTCCAGAGATACAAGGGATCCCATAGGCCTTTGTATAGTCATAGAGGGCCATATTTGCCCTCACAAGCTGGGCAAGTTTGTATCTCCCATCTGGGGTTTTCTCACTCTCTATGGGGTCGCACCAGCAGAAATTATCGAGACCTGCCATAAATTCAATGTCTGCCCCTACACAAACGGCATTTCTCACCGCTTCATCAATAGCATTAGCAGCCATGTAATAGGTATCGTAATCGGAAAATTTGGGACAAATCCCGTGGGCCACTACAAGTCCTGCCTCACTCTCCAAGTCATACCTCAAAACCGCTGCATCACTTGGCCCATCCTCCTTCACCCCACAAAGGGGCTTAATGACACTTCCCCCTTGCACTTCATGATCATACTGCCTTACCACATATTCTTTTGAACAGACATTATAGCTCCGCAAGATCCTCTTCAAAAGGCCTTTAAAATCCTCTGGATAGGGCACTTCCACTCTTTCAGGAAACTCAGGTCTTTTCCATTCCGCTATCAACTTTAACTGGGGAACCCCCTCGTGGAGGAACTCAAGGGGTAACAGGGCTACTGTTTTACCCTCATAAAGCACATGGAAATAGCCTGTATCCTCAAAGTTACCAAGGACCGTTGCCTGAACCCCCATTTTATTTGCAAGGGCTAAAAACTCTTCAATTTTCTCTGGAGGCACAGCTACAGTCATCCTCTCTTGGCTTTCAGAAACCAAAATCTCCCAGGGCCTAAGTCCAGGATATTTCAAAGGGGCCTTGGCAAGGTCAATTTTAGCGCCTCCTGCCTCTTTAGCCATCTCCCCAACAGAAGAGGAAAGCCCACCTGCTCCATTATCAGTAATAGAATTATAAAGCCCCATATCTCGGGCTAAGAGCAAGAAATCAAGCATCTTTTTTTGGGTTATAGGGTCCCCAATTTGGACAGCTGTTGCAGGAGAGCCCTCATGAAGGGCCTCAGAGGAAAAGGTAGCCCCATGAATTCCGTCCTTCCCAATCTTTCCTCCAACCATCACCACAAGGTCCCCAGGACGAGCCCTCTTCTCCCAACCAGGGCTACCCTTAACTTCCAAGGGAATTATCCCGCCTGTGCCACAATATACAAGTGGTTTACCCAAAAAACGGGGATCAAAAACGATAGAGCCATTCACAGTGGGGATACCACTCTGATTTCCCCCATGCTCAACCCCCTCTCTAACTCCCTCAAAAATCCTCTTGGGATGAAGAATTCGAGGGGGTAGAGGCTTATCCCAGTCAGGAGGTGCAAAGCAAAAGACATCTGTATTGAAAATAAGCTTTGCTCCTTTTCCTGTGCCCAAGGGATCCCTATTTACCCCAACAATTCCAGTAAGAGCTCCTCCATAAGGATCAAGAGCTGAGGGGCTGTTATGAGTCTCTACCTTGAAGGCAAAGGCCCATTTATCATCAAGCTTTATAACCCCTGCATTGTCCACAAAGACAGAGAGGCAAAAATCTCTCTCCCCTTTGGCTCTACGAATCTCTTCTGTAGCTCTTTTTATATAACTCTTAAAAAGACTATCTATTTCCAGGCTTTGCCCCTTTTCCAGATCCCTATAAGTAATTTTGGCATTAAAGATCTTGTGTTTACAGTGTTCTGACCAGGTCTGGGCAAGGCTTTCAAGCTCTACATCAGTAATTTCTTGGGTGAGCCCATGGGCCTCTCTAATTTTAACAAAATCCTCTCTTTGAAAATAGGCTTGAATAGTCTTCATTTCTTCCAGATTTAGGGCAAGAAGCCTCTTCTTGGAAAGTTCTAATAACTCTTGGTCAGATAATTTGGCCAAATCAAAGGTCTCCACAATCGGGGGGAAATACTCGGTAACCCGGGGGGGAGGATATTGAAACCATCTTTCCTTGGCCTCCTCTTTAGAGAGGATAAACCAGCGTTCAATAAGTTCATTAGCAAGGAGATCTCGAGCTATCTTTTCTACTTGAGCTTTGGTTAGGTCACCCCTTATAAGGAGGAGCCTTGCATAGTAGACGGCTTCTTCCTCAGGGTTAAGAGGCCTTTCTAAGAGATAGCTTAAGGCCTCCTCAGCAGTTTTCCCCTCATTATCAGTAACCCCTGGGCGAAAGCCTATCTCTAAGGCCCAATCAAAGTCAAAACCAATCTTTGGCCAAGAGGGGGTATCCAGAGTATATTCCTCAATTACAGGATCAGTCAAAGCTGATTCAGCAAATTTTTGAAGGATTTCTGGGCTAAAGTCTCCTTCCACAAGGTAGACCCTAATAAACCAAAGGGCCTCAAGATTAATCTGTAGATCACGTCTGATTTTTTTGAGAATCTTTGCGGAATGGCTATCTCTTAGACCTTTCTTTAGAAATACCTCTATGCGGTGAGTCCTCATTAAAGATTGAATATACCATTTAACTCCTCGGTTGACAATGGTCAAAATAAGATTAAATTTAGAGAAAAATTCTTAAAAGGAGGAAAAGGCTGTGCCACAACACAAATCTGCTGAAAAGGCTTGGAGGCAAAGTGAAAAAAGAAGGCTTAGAAATCGCATGTTTAAAACCCGCTTAAAAACGGAGATTAAAAAATTCCTGAGCCTTTTGGAAAAGGGAGACTTGGAGTCTGCAGAGAAGCAGCTTAGGGTAACCCAAGGGTTGCTTCACAAAGGCGTAAGCAAGGGGATATTACACAAAAACAAGGCTGCCAATAAAATTTCTAAACTTTTCTCAAAGCTTAATCAAATGAAGGCAAGGGTTCAAGCCTAAGATATTTGCTGGGGATGTAGCTCAGCGGGAGAGCGCCGGAATCGCACTCCGGAGGTCGGGGGTTCAAATCCCCTCATCTCCATTATGCTTACAAATATGATTTACTCCCTGGAATCTACTATAAATAAATCTCTGTTCTCCTATGCCCCTGCCCTATTGATGTGCAATTCTATCTCTTTAAAAAGTAAGAGCTAATTTGCTATAGGGCAAAGTTTAAAAGGAAATAAAACATGGGGAGACAATTCACATGCAAACTTTGGAACTACATACCATTTTACTTCACATAGCGATAATATTACTCTTTGCCAGAATTACAGGGGATATATTTGCAAGGTATGGTTTACCCTCAGTGATTGGGGAAATATTTGTGGGAATTCTGCTTGGACAAAGTGTGTTTGGCATAATACCAGTCAACGAAGTCTTGAAACTTTTAGCAGAACTTGGAATAATTTTACTTTTATTTCATATAGGTTTAGAAGTAGATACATCTCAACTTCGTAAAGTAGGCCTATATGCCTTTTTAGTAGCTATAATTGGAGCCAGTTTACCCTTTATCTTCGGTTATTTAATCTCTTACTATATTTTTGGATTCTCTTCAATAACATCGCTTTTTATTGGAGGAACACTTACAGCCACAAGCATAGGAATTACTGTAAGAGTTCTTGAGGATATCGGTAAGATTCAAGAGAGATTTTCTCAAATTGTGCTTGGTGCTGCTGTGCTTGATGATATTTTAGGAGTGATAGTGCTTTCCATCTTATATGAATTTGCCAAGACCCAAACAGTTGATATTAATGCAAACTTAGTTATCCTTTTATATATCACTACCTTTTTTATCCTTGCACCTTTTGCAGGCAAGCTTTTTGCTTATTTCATCTCTTACACTTCACAAAAATTAAATACATTAGACTTCGTGCCTCCTACAGTAATTGCTCTTATTCTTCTCTTTGCATATTTAGCTCACATGGTAGGATCTCCTGAAATCTTAGGAGCATTTACAGCAGGCTTAGCCTTTTCAAGGAGATTTATTATCCCCTTTGCTGTAAGCATTCAACCTGCAAAAGAAATAGTTAGACGAGTAGAGGGAACTATAGAACCTATGATGTGGGTGTTTACTCCTATATTTTTTGTCCATGTGGGGTTACAACTCAATCTAAAAGCTATTGATTTTACCTCTTTATACTTTTGGAAAGTAAGTTTAGGGATTACTTTAGTTGCCTTCTTAAGTAAAATCCTTTCAGGTTTTGTTGTAAGAGGCACTCTAAGGGAAAAACTGAGCGTAGGGTTTTCCATGCTCCCAAGAGGTGAAGTGGGATTAATTTTTGCAGAGTTTGGCAGGATTTCCAAGGTCTTCGATGACTTTACTTATGCAAGTATAATTTTCGTGGTAGCCATAACAACATTAGTTGCTCCATTTGTGCTTAAATTAATGTGGAAAGAATAATACCAAATAAAAATAGCTTGTCAAAAGCTCTTTTTATGGTAGGTTTTTCTCTATAAGAAAGGGCTCAATCATGAATTTTCAAGCAAGAGTTATAAAACTTTATCAATTTTTTACTAAACTTGCCTTCAATATTACTGTAATTATCTTAATTTTCTCTATTTTTGTAGGCCTTATCAGGACAATCTTGGACTTAGGCCTGGTCATCACTGAGGCTACTGTTAGGCTTGGTTTCAAGGATTTGGTTACCAACGTCCTCTCAGTGATCATCCTTTTAGAGTTAGTTAGGGCTTTTGTAGATTATTTTGAACATGAAAGAGTTAGAGCTGAAATTCTTGTTGAGATAATTATTGCCTTTGTGATCAGAGAGTTTATGATCTATATCTTTGCAGGCAACATAAAAGGTTGGGATATTATATTTTGGTCCTTAGGAATCTTATCCCTTGTCATTGCAAGGACCTTAGCTGTCATCTTTAAGCCCCAAAAGAAAGGCCTTGAAGAACAAAGCAAAACTTAAACATGCTCTCTTTACCAACTTTTTTGCGCAGAGAGAGGATTCACCTCCTCAAAAAAACCCCTCTTAAAGAGGAAGGAAGATATGTCCTCTATTTTATGGAGGCAAGTCAAAGGGCTACCTTTAATCATGCCTTAGAGTCAGCCCTTTTTTGGGCAAACGAATTGAAAAAACCTCTTCTTGTCTACTTTGGATTAACTGACCGCTATCGTTATTCCAATCTTCGCTACTACACTTTTATGCTTGAAGGCATACTTAAGGTCAAGAAAAAACTAAGAGAACGAGGTATCCGTTTAGTAATCCTTAAAGAAGATCCTCCAGAGGGGGCTATTAAGTTAGCTCGAGAGGCTTCACTTCTTGTCCTTGATAGAGGCTATTTGCGTCATCAAAGAGTTTGGAGAAAGAAGGTTCTTGAAGCAGTAGATATTCCCGTGATAGAGGTTGAAGGTGAGGTTGTCGTTCCTGTGGAGACTGCCTCTAACAAAGCTGAGCCCTATGCCCGCACTCTTAGGCCAAAACTCATGAAATACCTATTCTACTTTCTGGAAGAGGTTCCTCTACTTGAGCCTAAGGTATCCTCCCTTGAGCTTGAGATTCCTCAAGCTTGGGAAGAAGCAACTTTAGCCAACTACCTTGAAAAACTGCAGATTGACAAAAGCGTGCCTCCAGTGAGTTATTTCCAAGGTGGGGAGGATGAGGCTCAGAGGAGGCTTCAAATCTTTCTACAAGAGCGATTGCCCTACTATGCAAGTATGCGCTCAGATCCAGGCTTTCAGGCCACCACTGAGTTGAGTCCCTACCTGAGATATGGGCAGATTTCGCCGGTGCAAATCCTTAGAGAACTCTTTAAAGTTGCTCCCTTTGAAGATGCCAATGTGCAATCCTTAGTGAATGAACTTATAGTCTGGAGAGAGCTTGCCAGAAATTATGCCTGGTATAATCCCCTATACAACCAATACGAAGGGCTTCCAGCCTGGGCAAGGGAAACCTTAGAAAGACACCTCACTGATAGGAGAGAGATCCTCTATGAGTTAGCTGACCTTGAAAATGCCTCAACTCTTGATCCCTATTGGAATGCAGCCCAGAGAGAGCTTTTAACCAAGGGAACCATTCACAACTATATACGCATGTATTGGTGTAAAAAACTCCTTGAATGGACCCCTCATCCAAAGATAGCCTTTGACTATGCCTGTTATCTCAATGACAAGTATGCCCTTGATGGAAGGGATCCAAATGGTTATGCTGGCATCTCCTGGTGTTTTGGTGCCTTTGATAGACCTTTCCCTGAGAGGGCAATCTATGGAAGAATCCGTAAAATGACCCCTCATAGCCTCCTCTCTAAAAAACACTTTCAAAACTATTTAAAGAAATATTCATAAGTAGCAGGTAAGGACTTACCAAGCACTAAACGGAATTTTAGGGGATCAATTTTTTGACAAAAGGCATAAATTCTATATTGGACACCAATTAGATTTTTGAAAGAATTTACTCTACCATCTTTCCTTTGGAAAGGGCTTGGGAACTTTACATACTCATTGAGAGTTTAGGGATTGAGAAGAGACTTGATTTAATATATTAAAAAATTACAGGGGGCTAAATTATGTCCAAGAATGAAAAGAACTTTATTGAGGCAATCCTTAAACTGGATTGGCAATCTCCCTATGCTGCCCATCAAGAGGAATACTTTGCGAAAATCAATTTTTGGCGTGAGGGGGACCTCTTTCCTAAGGATATAGCTAAAGCTTTAGCCGAGGCTAAAGAGGGAGATTACTTCAGCTTTGAATTCAAGGCTGGTGAATTATTTCCCTTTAGGGAGGATTTTGTTCTTGAAATTGATCCTAAGGTCCAGTATAGACCTCCCGAGAGATTTAGTCATGTGAAATTAAAACTTGGTAGGTTTTATCCACTTTTCTGCTTTAAATTCCTTCCAGGGATATTAAGCTCCTCTATCTTTCCTGCAAGGGTTGTGGGTATTAATGGTGAAAAAGGAAGAGTGAAATTGGATGCCAATCATCCTCTATCCTATTATCCACTTAAATTTTCACTAAAGATCGAAAAGATTTACCCAAAGGAAAGGGAGACAGGAGGACGTTGTAGAGACTGGATTGAAGAGGCCTTCAAAGTAGGGCCAGGCATGGAGGCAAGATATGATCACCTACCCACAGATTTTGATATAGATGATCCTGAAAGTTTCCTTAGGGAAGACGAAAGTGCAGATATGCTCTTTTACAGCGAGCCGAGATTTATTGGTCACATTGACAGGCTCTGCCACAAGCACCTGATAGAATTTTACTCACGCCTCCTCCCGAAAGAGGGGAAAATTCTTGATCTCATGAGTAGTTGGGAAAGCCATCTTCCAGACTTTCCCTTTGAAGTGATTGGCTTAGGTATCAATGAAGAGGAATTGAAAGCTAATCCAAGGCTTAATGCCTATGTAGTAAAGGACATAAATGCTGATCCAACTCTACCCTTTGATGACGAAAGTTTTGACGCCCTTGTCTGCGACCTCTCCATCGAGTATGTCACAAAACCCTTAGCACTTTTAAAGGAGATTAAGAGGATCCTGAAACCAGGTGGGCTTGTGGCTTTTAGCTTTTCTAATCGCTACTTTCCTCCCAAGGTGATAAAACTTTGGGTAGACCTGCATGAGTTTGAGCGTATGGGCTATGTCCTTGAGCTCTTAATTCGCTCTGGTTTTACTGAGCTAAATACTTACTCGCTTAGAGGATTCCCCAGGCCTCAAGATGACAAATGGATTGGCTGCACCCTTCAATCTGATCCTCTCTATGTGGTTTGGGGGAAAAAACCTTAAATGGAGCTTTTGCTGTGAAGGGAGAGGTTGCTGTTGTAGGAGGAGGCATTGCTGGAGTTCTTGCGGCAAGGCTTTTAACCCTCTTAGGCTATCAGGTTACTCTTTTTGAAAGGAGTAACCGCTTGGGAGGGTGTGCCGGATCTTTCGTAAAAGAGGGCATCACCTTTAACATTGCAGCAACTACCATCGGGGGGCTATTCCCTGGCTTTCCTGTTGAGAAAGTTTTTTCGCTACTCCAGATCTGTCCTCAGCAAAAGGTTAGTCTCTCTATACACAACCCTACCTTCTGGATCAAAAAGGGGAAAAAGGAAGCTCTTCTTACACCCTTCCCAGAGGGACTCGCTGAAGCCCTTGCTACTTTCGGAAATTTGAAAAGCTATCAAGCAGAGGCCTTAATCAGAGATACTCAACTTATTCTTACAAGTCTCTATCGTGAACCTTTCTTTCACCTCAATGGATTTAGGAGTAAACTTAAGACCCTAATTTATGTGACCCCTATTATACTCAAATATGGAAACTTCTACAAAGGCTCAGCCCTTAAATATCTCACAGAGAGGCTCTCATCTGAACTTCATCCTGATCTTATGAGACTCCTCAATGCCTTGGTCATGATTACTGCCCAGGCAAATCTTCAAGAAATAAATGCCTTTACCTTACATCTTGCCCTGGGATATCCCCTGACAGGGGTGGGATCAGTCCCTGAGGGCAATGAAGAACTTTTTTACTATTTAGCCGAGGGATTTGATTATTATTTAAACTCCCCTGTGAATAGCATAAGGCGCTCTAAAGATGGCAAATTTTATCTCTTGCAGGTAGACAAAGAGGAGATGTCTTTTGAACGGGTGGTCTTTACTGCCCCAATTTTGGATCATGGCGAACTCTTTCAGGAGAAGGAAATAAAAGACTACATTTTAAACTACAAAGACCTGGTTAGTCCCTATTCGGCAATTACTGCCTATGGGATTATAAGAGACTTTGAGCAAAAGGCCCCTCATTGTTTACTCCTCACAGAGAACACCTTAGGTGGATTTACCAGTGGAAACTACTTTCTTTCTTTTCTTCCCCTGCCCTGGGAAAAGAAAACCTATTCCTTTACCTTGTCCACCCATACGCCTCTTGCTCATTGGCAGAAAATTCCCTATAAGGATCAGGCCTATTTTAAGTTAAAAGACACTTTAGTTAGGGGACTTATCTCTCTTCTCTCAGAAAACTTGGAGCTTGGTGTAAATCAATTAGAGTTAAAGGCCCTTGCCACTCCACATACTTTTAACTATTATCTTGGAAGAAAGAGCCTCGGTGGAATCCCTGTGACCAGAAGAAATACCCTATGGAAAATTCCTGGAAATCTTACCCCCTTTAAAGGGCTTTATCTCCTCTCGGATCAGTCTCTATTTTATCAGGGATGGGTGGGTATTTCCTTAGGGCTCTTAAATCTATTTAATTGGTGGCGAGATGCAGGACTTTGAGTTAAACATAACTCTTAAAGACTGGTTAAAAATTATAGCTCTTTCCCTCATCCTTGCCCCCCTTTTATCCATCTTCATATATCTGCTCTTAGCATTACCTCTCAGGGAGGGCCTCATAGCAGGCTTACTTTTAGGGCTTTATCTTGGACTTCTCTCCTTTACCTTTATTCATCTTAACAATAAATACCTGCTTAGCAGAATTAAAAATGGCTTTAAATTCTGGTGGTGGTTTCTTGCCTTCATAGCCTCAGTCTTAGCTGGAGCTTTAGGCTTTTACCTTGCTTTCCACACAGCTAAACTCCTCAACCTACAGGTTCCCCCTCAACTTGACAAATACTTTCCCATTTTCACCCTTCTTGTGGGTCTTCTTAATTACCTCATAGGACTACTCATCTTTCTCTTCATCAATATGCGTAATCGTAAGGAAACTTTGCTCAGAAAAACTCTCTATCTGCGAAATCTCTCCTACTTAAGAATGGTTGAGTCTCATTTTCTCTCAAATTTGATAAACAACATTGTGGAACTAATGCACAGAGATCTTGCAAGGGCTGAAAATGCCTTAATCAAGTTGGCTAAATATTTGAGATTTATCCTTGATGAGCGGGACCTCATAACTCTTGCAGAGGAGCTGGAATTAGTTAAGATGTATATTGATCTTCAAAGCCTCCGTTTTGGAAATGCTATTCTATTTAGCTATAATGTTGACAACCCAAATCTACTCAATCTTGTGCTTCCCAAATTTAGTGTTCAGCTTTTAATTGAAAATGCCATTAAGCATGGATATAGGGGAAAACCCCTGCAACTTATTCTTCGAGCAAGTGAAAACCATGGTTATGCCGAGATTGAGCTTGAGAATGACGGAGAGGCGATCCAGGACTTTACTCCTGGAAGCGGTTTAAAACTTCTTGCTGAGAGATTAGATCTCCATCTCAAGGGAAGACTTGAGCTCCTTTCCCAAAATCCTGTGTGTTTTAAGATCACCCTTCCTCTCAAGAAGGCAAGCACAAGACATGAAATATTATAACAAGGGGGGATCATATGTTTAAAAAGGTTCTCATAGCAGATGATGAACCCTTGGCCTTAGATAGATTAGAGCGTATGCTCAGGAAATTGGGTGTTGACCAAGTGTTGAGGGCCCAAAACTATCTTGAAGTCCAGAAACTGCTTAAGGAAAATCCCGATACAAAAGTTCTCTTCTTAGATATAAAGATGCCTGGAAGAACTGGTCTTGAGCTTGCAGAGGAGCTCGCTAATGCTAAAGAAGATATAGTAGTTATTTTACAAACTGCTTATCCAGACTATGCCTTGCAGGGCTTTAAAGTGGGAGCTATAGACTACTTGGTTAAACCCTATACCTTTGAGGAGGTGCAACAGGCCTTAGAGAGAGCCAAAAGATATCTGGGAGTGGAGGAAAAGAAATACCTTCAGGTGGAAACCTCAACCGGGGAGAAAAAGCTCATTCAATTTGAGGATATAGTATACATCAAAGCAGATTTAAAGCACTCCCTTGTGCGTGTTAAAGAGGGATTTCTCTTTTGTGGCTTAAGTCTTGGTGAGCTTGAAAAGAGACTGCAAAAACATGGTTTTATAAGGGTTCATCGCTCCTATCTCGTTAATCTTGCCCAGGTAAAGACCTTGGAAAACGATTCTTCTGGGAAAATCCTTATAAAATTTAAAGTGCCTATAGAAGATCTCATGACTTCCAAAAGTGGAGCTCACCTTCTGAGAGATAGAATAAAAAGGCTTAGGGAATGAGGGAAGAAAAACTTCATATGGAGGTGACCTATGACAAGCAAGTGTAAAAAATGTGAGCTTTTACCTTGTATTCCTGAGGAGCCTATGCAGTTATTTTTCCTCACTGCACATCCCCTGCTTTCACAAAAGATTAAAGATTTCCTCAAAACACATATGGTAAATTATGAGGACTTAGAGGAAGGAATACTCTTTCAGGTGTATAATCCAAGAGAATTTTTAACCAAGCTGAAAAAGGACTTAAATCTCTCAGAACCTGAACTAAAGGACATTAGTTTAGTTTTACTCAATCTTAATGAAATGCCTACTTTTAAGCACTTTCGAGATCTTCGTCCCCTTGCCACCTGGTATGAGCTTTTGGAGGCAACAGAATATCTCGAAGTCTTAGAAAATAAGCGACTAACAGTCTATTTTCATCCCATAGTGGAAAAGGACCTTAGAGTGGTAGGTCAGGAGTGCCTGATAAGGGGAGTCAGGGCAGATGGCTCAATCATTCCTCCAGCTTTTCTTTTTGAAAAGGCAGAAAAGACACAAACCCTTTTTTATCTCGACCGTGCTTGCAGAGAGGTATCTATAAAAACTGCAGCCGTCAAAGGTCTTAAAGATCAACTAATCTTCATAAACTTCATACCTACAAGTATATATGACCCGAAGTTTTGTCTTCAGACAACAATCAAATGGGCTTACCAATTAGAATTTAACCCATCAAATGTAATTTTCGAGGTAGTTGAAAGCCAAAAAGTTACCGATATTAAACATCTTAGCAACGTCTTAGAATATTACAAAATGAATGGATTTAGGGTAGCTTTGGATGATGTAGGAACAGGGTATGCCAGCCTGGAAATGCTCGTAAAGTTGAGACCTAACTTTGTAAAGATTGACCGTGAAATTGTGAGAGATATCCATCAAGATACCCTAAAACAAAGTATTGTTAAAGCGCTTGTTCAGATATGTAAAGAAAATGATATCCTCCTTCTTGCAGAGGGGATTGAAAAGGAAGAAGAATTTTCCTATCTCAAAGACGCAGTGGACTACTTTCAGGGATTCTACTTTGCAAAACCGAATCCTGAACCCATAAGGAGATTAACCATGAATTAAAATCCTACCAAAATTCAGGTAAAAAATTGCGCACCCTTAAAGGGACCCTGTTCCTCTGTCTTTTAAAGCTTACCCTCTCAGGCACGGCTATCTCCTTAAAAAAGTCTCTCCAAAGGGAAATAAAGGGATCTCCCTTTAAATCAAGCTCAATCTCTAAGCCATCCACCCAAAAGAGCTGCTCCACCCCCTGCAAGTGGGTAAAGACTAATTTTCTGCGCACATCAACAATAATAAAATTTTCCCTCGGAAATCTCCTCACAAAATGAGGATATAGCTTTGGCAAGACATTAAATTTTGGTTCAAAGGGAGCTATCAAGGGCCCATCAGGGATCTGGAAGAACCTAAGGAACCCATAAAAGCGATGTCTCTCCCTGTAAAATTCCCTCTCCGTAGCCTGTAATCTGATAATATCCTCGTCAGTTAGATCTTGCCAAATATTCTTCTTCTCTCTTGCCTTGTTAATTACCCTTAAAAGAGGCCACTCAATTTTAGCTGTATCACAAAGGTAGTATAAAAATAGTTTGTCTTTGATGTCACTTCCAAAAAGCTTAATAAGAAACTCCAAATACTTGTAAGCCACTTCTACATCTGAAGGGATTTCTTTGTAAAAGAGTAAGCCTTTAGCTTCAGGATGAAGCCTTTTATTCCAAATGGGAATG
>CAZBLU010000028.1:0-21363 GCA_964493015.1 uncultured Caldimicrobium sp. | reverse complement strand
AATATATCCGTATTCAATTTTCAAAGAGCAAAAAATTTTTAATTATCTTTAAAATGCTATAAAATTTGAATAACACACTTTTCAAAAAAGTCAAGAGGGGACAAGAGTGTTCTATTATTGTTTTTTTCTTTGATTTAAACTAAGAGAAAAAAGTGAGATTGATAGCTCCATCTTTTGCGTGCACTATATCTAAGTTATATCTCACAACCATTCACAGGCTGAAGCCTGCGCCTACCTAAGGTTTATGATGTTATCCAAATGAAAATTAGAAGACCCTCAGTTTTCCTCTTGTCTTTTTTTAGTTTTTTATGAATAATATAATTTTAAATTAATCTTAAAAAGGAGGGTTTTAAAATGAAGGGAAGGGTAATAGCCTTTTTTGGGCCCTCGGAAAGCGGAAAAACGCAACTCATTGAAAGGATTTTAAATTTAACCCAAAGTAAATTAAAAAATCCTCAAAGAGGGCCTACAACACATCTGACCACTTATGGCACCTTGATAAAAGGTGAACCCTTCTATTTCATTGATACTCCTGGTGATGAAAACTTCATCGCTGAACTTAAGTGGGCTTCAACCGTAGCTGATCTTGGCATCTTGGTTGTAGATTCCACAGTTCCTGTGAAATATCAGATATACAAAATCTATGAACTTGCCAAAGAAATGGGCCTTCCTCTAATAACCTTTGTGAACAAAATAGATTCTGATAAAACTCTTTGGGCACAAACCATTTGCGATCTTCAGGATTTACTGGAAATCCTGCAGTTACCTATAGTCTATGGCTTTAATACCTCCATACCTTTGACCTTGGTTGATCTGATTGAAAGCTCTGCTATTAAAGAAAATGGCATGAACATTCTCTTCGAGCCACCCCCAGAAAAATATGGAGACAAAATTAAAACCTTAAGAGAGCAACTTCTTGAGGTCACAGCAGAGGCTAAGGACGAATTTATTGAGAAATATCTTGAAAGTGGCGAACTCTCTAAAGAGGAATTTCTTGAAGGCTTAAAGATAAATCTTGAAAATAGGAGATTTATCCCCATTTTTATTGGGTCGGCTCAAAAGGGAGAGGGCGTCTCTTATTTCCTCAAGAGACTTCTCGAAATTTACCCCCGTAGAGAGTTTAAAAGCCTTAATACCTCACACTCCTATGGGTTTATTTATAAAACCATCTTTGACCCCTATGCAGGAAAGCTCTCCTTTGGAAGGGTATTCAAAGGTTCCTTCAAAGCAGATAGTCTGGTCTATACCTCTCAGGGTAAAGAGGAAAAATATACCCAGCTCTTAGTGCCCAAAGGGGATTCCTTAGAAAATGTAAAGGAGGTGAGCGAGGGAGAAATCATAATTTTACCTAAGGTTGATTCCCTTAGGACAGGGGATACCATTTCTACGGGACCTCTTAAAGAGGCCTTAGAGGTTCCTAAGATGCCTTCTCCTATGTTTACCTTAGCCCTTCATCCAGAGACCAGGGCAGATGAGGATAAAATTAGTTCAGCCATAACCAAACTGAAAGAGGAAGACCCATCTCTACATTTCCGAAGAGACGAGGAAACACGAGAATTATTAATCTCTGGTCTCGGCAATATTCATATTGAAAAGGCGATAGAAAAGCTTAGGGAAAAGTTTGGAGTTAAGGTGAAGACCAGTCTTCCTAAGGTCCCCTATCGGGAGACCATCAAGAAGCCTGTCCAGTCTGTGATTTATCGGCACAAGAAACAGAGTGGTGGAAGGGGACAATTTGCTGAGGTCCATTTCCATGTCTTTCCTTTAGAAAGAGGTAGGGGCTTTGAATTCGTGGAGACCCTAACAGGTATGAATGTTCCCAGAAATTATGTCCCTGCGGTAGAAAAGGGAGTTATTGAGGCCATGGAAAAGGGTCTTCTTGCGGGATTTCCCGTGGTGGATGTGAAAGTGCAATTCTATGACGGTAAATCTCATGAAGTAGATTCCTCTGATCTTGCCTTCAAGATTGCCGCCTTTCATTGCTTTAAAAAGGCCTTAGAACAGGCAAACCCTGTTTTACTGGAACCCTATTTAGAATTAGAAATCTTTGTGCCTGATGAAACGGTGGGAGATGTTATTGGGGATCTAAATGCCAGAAGAGGAAGGGTCCTAAGTATTGAAAAAAAGGGTAAAAATACTAAAATTAGAGCACAGGCCCCAATGGCAGAAATGTTAGAATACGTAATTACCCTTAATGGGCTTACTGCTGGAAGGGGTTACTTTGTAAGTGCTTTTTCCCATTATGAAGAGGTGCCGCCCTTTATTGCGGAAAAAATAATCTCGCAGGCAAAGGCCCAGGCAGCAGAATGATTAGGGTTGGTATCTTAACTTTGAGCGACAAGGGAAGTCTTGGCCAAAGGGAAGACCTCTCAGGAAAATATCTTAAAGAATTCGTGCTCAACCAAGGCTGGGAGGTCACTGCGTATCAAATCTTACCTGATGAAAAGGAACTTATTAAAAAAACCCTTATCTATTGGTGCGATACCCTTAACTTAGACCTAATCCTTACTAATGGTGGCACGGGGGTCCATCCACGGGATGTGACTCCAGATGCTACGCAAGAAGTCATTGAGAGAGATATTCCTGGCCTCGGGGAATACATTCGCTATATTAGTTTTACCAAAACCCCTCGTGCAGCTCTCAGTCGTGGCTTAGCTGGCATAAGAAAAGGCACCCTTATAGTTAATCTTCCTGGAAGTCCTAAGGCTTTAGAGGAGATCATGCCCTCCCTAAGTGATCTCCTCACTCATGCCATTGCTAAAATAAAGGGTGATCCCAGTGAGTGCGCAAGAGTTTAAGCTCACCCAGATGGTGACTGCCTCTGGGTGAGCTGCTAAGTTACCACAAGAGTTTCTTGTGGAGATATTAAAAGAGCTTCCTTTGCCCTCTCACCCAGACCTATTGCAGAGCTTTGAATACGGGGCAGATGCAGCTATCTTTAGATTAACCCGAGAAATAGCCCTTGTTTTTAGTGCCGATTTTTTTACCCCTGTAGTGGATGACCCTTTTGTTTTTGGAGAGATAGCTGCAGCTAATTCCCTGTCAGATATTTATGTGGTTGGGGCAAAGCCCTTGCTTGCTCTAAATCTCATCTCCTTTCCCAAAAAGGGACTTTCCCGTGAGATCCTAAAGGGCATCTTAGAAGGGGGATTAAAGAAAATCCAGGAGGCAGAGGCCCTTCTTGTAGGAGGGCATAGTGTGGATGATCCTCAACCTAAGTATGGCCTTGCTGTTTTGGGGATTGCCCATCCTGAAAGGATAATCACCGCCAAAGGGGCTAAAGCAGGAGACCTCCTTTACTTAACTAAACCTTTGGGCACAGGAATATTAGCTACCGCCTTTAAGGGAAGGCTCTTTGACGAAAACCACCCTCTCTATAAGAGGATGATCCAAATTATGACAGAACTAAATAAGATTCCCTCCGAGCTAATGGTAGAGGTGGGAGTTAATGCGGCTACAGATATTACAGGCTTTGGTCTTACGGGACACGCCCTTGAACTTGCCCAGGCAAGCCACAAGAAAATTATCTTCTATTACCATAAAATTCCCCTTATTAAGGAAGCTCTCACCTTTATCCAAATGGGTATCATACCAGAGGGAGATTACGAGAATCTAAATTTTTGCGAAAAGCTCTTAAGGTTTCATCCCTCTCTTACGGATGAGGCCAAAATCATTTTAGCCGATGCCCAAACCTCAGGTGGTCTACTTATCTCCTGCCCAAGAGATAAGGCTAAACTTTTAGAAGAAAAGGCTATAGAGCGGGGTTTTTACTCTCTATACCTAATTGGAGAAGTAAAGGAGGGAGAACCCTCCGTAGAAATACTTCCTTAATTACATTTAACAAATCTGTTTAGCACATTGACCCATTCCTTATAACTCATATAGCCCACAAATTTTTCAATCCTATTACCACTTGGGTCTAAGAGATAGGTAGTGGGAGTAATAGAAAAGTCAGGAAAGGTCTTAAAAACTTCTTGGTTAGCCAGGCCTACAGGATAAGTCAAATTCCTGGAAGAGACAATCTTTGGAAGTAGTTGGACACCCTCTCTGTCAATCATCAGAGAGACCACTTGTAGGCCCTTATTGGAACAATTTTCATTAAGCTTCTGCAGGACCTTTAATTCCACCATACAAGGGGGACAATAACTGGAGAAGAGATTTAAAAGGATGTATTTTCCCTTAAAGTCGGAAAGACTATATTTTTTGCCATCATAGGTATTAAAGGAAAAGGAAATGTTAGAAGCTAAGGGAGAATTTATCCAAAGTAGAGTTATCATGAAGAGCATGGAGATTAAAAGGGCTATTCTTGTGACTTTCATAGGATCCTCCCTTATCTTTCTTTAATTATATAGTTTAATCATAAATTTTTATTTGTAAAGTTCAAGACGCAAGCCAAACCACTGGGGAATGCCTAAGACCCCCTTTTCTCTCTCAGGATACCATATTTCATAATATTTTTCGTCAAGTAGATTTTTACCCCATACTACTAATTTGAGATGTGACCCAAAGGACTTTTCTATTTGAGAAGAGAACAAAAACTTTCCCTCTTGCTTCCCTCTTTTCTGATAATTTAAATTTCCACTAAATTTTAGACCATAAGGTAGTCCGATAATGGTCCCCATGACCAAATTATGTCTCAAATAATTCCCCAGATAGCGTGAATAGGCGAGATCTTCTTTCTTCTGATTAAGATAGGTATAACTCAAAATAAAGAGGTGCTCTCTTAAGGGATACCTATAGTCAAAGGTAAAACCCAGGGTCTTCAAGTTTAGATTACGGGCTACAGTTGTTGTGCCATTATAAAACCAATCTATGAGGTCTTCTCCAAAGCGGTGAAAGGCCGTAAGTGAAATTTGCCCTATTTTTCCTGTAAAATCCATACCTGTTTCAAGATTTAAAGCCCTTTCAGCCTCTAAGTCTGGGTTTCCCTTAATAGCTAAAGACTGATATCTCAACTCCGTAGCACTGGGTAACCTATAAGAATAGTTCAAAGCTACTCTTGCCTTTAATTGAGGATTAACTTTATAAGCAAATCCTACCCCCCAGGAGAGAAAATCCTTCTCCCCTAAATGATAGTCATAGCGCACTTGAAAAAGGGGATAGAACCTCTCCCAGAGATGGGGCCTTATCCCTCCGTAGAGGGAAATATTCCTGCGCAAATACTCCCCAAGCCTGGAACTATTTAAGGACTCATAGCCTGCCTCAAGACCTAAATTGAGAACATAGCCTTCTCTCTCCACATAGACAGGAAAATTAAATCTATAGGCATATGTTTCATGTCTATTCTGATAGAAGGCTGGATTCTTACGATTTAGAAGATAGTGATCATAATTCTTCCGATAGAGAAGGGTTGGTTCTAAGAGAAAATCCCGGAAAGATAGAGCTCTTTTAGCAAGAATTAAATGGGTTCTTGTTTCCTCCCATTCAGAATCAAAGCGAGGGGTGTAAAAATTTCTTGCCCCAAAGTCCTTTTCCACAAAGCCATAAAAGAGGGTAGTTCTCTCCCCTTTATGGTATAGGTTAAAGGTGCGTATATCAAAATCTCTATTCCAAATGAAGCCATTTGAAACCCTCTGCTCTAAGGATAAATTTATTATCTTACCTTTGAGAGGAATCCCTCCTCTAAAAGCAAGTTCCCTAAGATCATAGCTCCCCAGGCCAGCTTCAAGTTTGATTCCCTCCTTACCTGGTTCTAAAAGAAGGTTAATCAGCCCACCAAATCCACCCGCACCATAAAGGGGACTAACTCCTCCTGGGACTATCTCAAGCTTAGCTATGTTATCTACTCCCAAGGGAAGGTTCATCAGGTGGTGCCCTGTTTGTAAATCAGAAAGTCTTATCCCCTCAAAGAGAACTACATTTTGCTCAAAGGTGGTTCCTCTTATGGAAAGGTCTTCTTGAACTCCAAATCCTCCTCTTTCTCTTAAATCAAGCCCTGAATAGATATCTACGCCTACTCTCTTTAGCTCCTCTTTGTCTATAATCCTTACTTCCTGTATGGACCTCTCAAACCCTTCATAAAGGGGTTGAGCCAAAATCCTTACTTCTTCGAGAGAAACCTCTTCTCTCTCTTCCACACTCTTAGCCTCTGCTAAGGTCGAGGTTGAAAAAAGGATAATAAAACTTAGACCTCCCCATAACAGGGCATATCTCCTCACTCTCCTCATCTGCTCCCTCCTATTAGGCTAAAGTTAACCAATTACATAATAATGGTTAACTTTAGTTCAATCTATGACCTTGTCAATAAGAGTAGTAAAAAATCTTTAGAAAATCCTCATCCAATAGTCTTTCCCAGATAGGGTTGACGAAAAATAAGTAAGTCTTTAAAATTAAATGGAGGACCTTATCTACACCCACAAGGTTTGCCATGCCACCAGATTACTTCCCCTATGATAGGGCTTTTAGAGAGCTTATTCAGCGTTTACCCTACCGCTTTACTGAAATCCTCTTTAACAAGCCTGTTAAGAGGGTGTTAAATCCCACCTTTCCCTCGGTGGAGGAGAGAAAAGCTGATTTTGTGGGCCTCCTTGAGACTAATGAGATAGTGCATGTAGAAATTCAACTCCACTATGATAAGGAACTTCCTAAAAGGCTTGTTGAATATGCCTTAAGGATAAATAGGGCATACGGGGCCTTTCCTATACAGGTAATCCTCTGGATTGGTGAAGAGAAAATTCCCTATGTGGAAGAATATGAGCTTGGGCCCATAAGATTTAGATGCAGGGCGGTTGATATAAAGGAAATTGACGGAGAGAGATTACTTGAAAGTAGTGACCCTGATGATTATGTTTTAGCGGTGTTATGTAAGAGGGGAGAAGGGTTTTGGATGAAGCTCCTTGAGAGATTAAAGGAGCTTCCCCCGAGAAGGAGGGAAAGCTATTTAAAGAAAGTATTTTACTTTTCAAGATTAAGAAAGGATGTTTTAAGTGAGTTTGAGAAACTAAAAGAGGAGGTGGGAGATATGCCAATAGTAATTGATATTAATCAAGATCCTCTTTATCTAAGAGGTATTCAACAGGGTATTGAGCAGGGTATTGAACAGGGTATTCATAAGGGGCTACTCTATGATGCGCAGGAGCTTTTGATAGATGCCCTTGAAGTAAAATTTGGTGAAGTCTCAGAGGAAATAAAGGAGCGTATAAAGAGGACAGAGGATAGGGAGCTCCTTAAGAAGTTACATAGGCTCGTAATCAAGGCAGAAACCTTTGAAGAGGTAAAAAAGGAGCTTGAATCTGTCCTAAAGGATTAATTTGCCTTTATCCATAGCCATACCTCTCTCAGCTAATAGCTAATTAAAAAGAGGATTTCCCTACTTGGCGCAGTCATAGATTATGTTAGGATTTATGTGAAGCAAAAGATAATGCAAATGGGAGTTGAAATAACTATAAGGCTCTTAAGTTGGGCAAAAGAGAATATTAACTCAATACGGTAAAAAGTTTTTCCTTCCTCAAAGAGAGTAAAATTTTGTCTCCCTCTTTGAGCTTGAGTTTGGTAAAGGCATAGCCTGGAAGAGCTATTTCCAAAGGCACTTTGGTTTTCAAAGAATGTGCCATGATTTGATACTGTTCGCCAAGGAAATCAATTCTTTGGACTTTAGCAGGTATCAAGTTTTCCTCTCTATAGGGCAAATCAGGCCTAACAATCATAATGTTTTCCCTTCTGATAAAAAAGTAAAACTCCCTCTTTGGCTCTCCTTTAAAATTCTCAAGGGGAATTAATAATTCGCTTGCCAAATCGGGGCACCAAATCTTGTAAGAGTCCTCTTCTTTTCTCAAAAGTTCTCCCTTAAAGATATTCTTAATGCCAAAATATTGAGCCACCTCTAAGGTTGCTGGATGGTTATAAATCACCTCCTTTCTCTCACTTTGAATTACTCTTCCCTTAATCATAAGAGTTATGTAGTCTGCCAAAAAGAAAGTTTCCTCCAGATCATGGCTTACCATAAGTATAGTGAGGTTATATTTTCTCTGAAGATCCTTTAAAAGCCCCCAGAGGTCTTTTCTTATTCCTGGGTGAATAGCTGTAAAGGGTTCATCTAAAAGGAGATACTTATAGCCTGGTGCTAAGGCCCTGGCTAAGGCAACCCTCTGTTTTTCACCGCCACTTAAAAAGGGCACTTTCTTGTGCAAGACCTCTTCTATCCTCAAAAATTTGATAATCTCTTCAATATCTTTGTAATTGGGATTCTTTTTGGCTGAAAGACCATATTTCACACCAAAGAGGATATTTTCATAGGCAGTTAGATGGGGAAACAGGGAAAGATCCTGGGGCACATAGGCAAAACCTCTTTCATAGGGTGGTTTCTTAGTTACCTCTTCCCCCTTGAGAAGAATCTGCCCTCTATCTATCTTTCTTAAGCCAAGAATAGACTCTAAGAGGGTAGTTTTTCCACATCCTGTTGGACCAATTAAGGCATGAAAGGAGCCCTCCTCCACTATGAGATTTATGTCTTTAAGCTCAAAGTGCCCCTGTTTTAGGTATAGGTTTCTCACCTCAATCATAAGCTACCTCAAAATGTTTCTCGCTGTCTAACGATCAACCTCAAGGTATAGAGGGTAGAAAAGGCTATTGAGAGAAGAATGAGGATCAGGGCTACACTTCCTTCGATATCAGCGGTTGCAAGGCGCATAAAGATGGCAATGGGAAGGGTCTCTGTGCGCATAGCCATAGAGCCTGCGAGAGTAATGGTTGCTCCAAATTCTCCTATAGCCTTAGCCCAAGAAAGAATTCCTGCAGCTAAGATTCCTCGAAAGGCTAAAGGTAAAACAATCTTATAAAAGGTAACCCAGGGCTTAACCCCCAAGGAATAGGCAACAAGCTCGTATCTCACAGAAATATTATCTATAGCTGCCTTGGTAAATCTCACAGCTACCCCAAGAACTGTGACAAACTGAGCAAGCAGAATACCATAAAAGGTAAAAACAAACTCTATAAGATGGGATTGAATCCATGTCCCAAGAGGATTATTAAAAAAGATGAGTAAAATAGCTCCCAAGGCAGCTGGAGAAACCACCATAGGGAACTCCATCAGGGTATCCACAAGCCTTTTACCCTTAAATTCATAACGAGAAAGGGCATAGCCCACAGGGATGGCTATGCCTAAAGAGAGAAGGGTTGCCACTGTGGCAGCAATGAAACTGATTTTTATTGAAAAAAAGGTCCGCTCAGAAGTAAGAGTTGCAAAGAAAGTCTTACTATCCCAAAAATAGAAAAGAGAAACAGTAAGGCCAGCATAAAGACCAAAGGTTAAGAAGGTAAACAGGAGACAAAGTCTCTTAAAATACATTTACATCCCCTATTTCTTTAGCCACTCCTGGGGAATGACATACTCTCCACCAATAGGTTTTTTAGCCCCAATCCAGGCAAAGGCCTCATCAGGGGTCATAAAATAGTGATATTTTCTAAAGATACGCTTTCCCTCCTCAGAGAGGACAAAATCTATAAATTTTTGAGCTAATTCTCTATTTTTAGTGTAACTTGAAATGGCAATGGGGATATAGCCTATTCTCTCAATCTGCTCAGGTTTCAAGGGAATAGTCTCAATTCTTTCAGGATCCCAGTACTGAAATACACGCCAACCTATTACTGCATCAGCAGTTTTAAGAGAGATAGCTGTGGCAGTCTTTTCACAAGACTCGGCATAGCCTACAAGATTTTTGCGAAATTGCTCTTTTTCCTTGGGGGTAAAATTCTTTTCAATAATCTCAACGGCATAGGCTCCCACACATACTCCCTCTGGATTAGCAATCACCACTTTTATCCCAGGCCTGGCAAGATCTTTTAAGCTCTTAATATTCTTTGGATTTCCCTTTTGCACATTGATAGCAGGAACTAAATAGACTACAATTCTCTCTGTTTCAGGAATTACGGCTCCCTTCTTCTTAGCAATCTCCATATAATCAGATGAACCAGGAAAATAGATATCCCCCTTTTTGCTAAGCATCATCTGAGAAAGCACATACCCTGAGCCTCCAAAAATAACATCCACCTTAATACCTGTCTTTCTCTCAAAGGCCTTGGCTACCTCCTCTGTAGGGGGCTTACTTGCCGCTCCTGCATAAACAAGTATCCTCTTCTCCTCACCTTGAGCTAAGGAAAAGAAAAGCACTACCCCCATACAGGTAAAAATAAAGGGCTTCAATATATTAAGGAACCCTCTAAACATCCCAACCCCCTTTAAAAATGTTATATTTTTTTAAATATAACGATAAATGATCTTTTGTCAAGGCTTTTTTAGAGTGCCTCTTTACCCTTGGATTACCTTTGTTATTTAGCCTTAGCAAGCATATGCAAGCCTTCTGAAACCTATGGCAGGAGAAAATTTTGGCTTATGCCCTTCCAAACTCAAACAAAATCTTCCAGGAACTTTTAAAAATTAAGAGATTTTTCCTCTTCCTTGAGGAATTCTTGGAATTTTTGATAGAGTTTCCAGAAAGTTTCGATAGCTTTCTCTCCTGCCTCGGTTAATTTGGCTCCTCCACCCTTCTTCCCTCCAGTAAAGGTAATAACTAAAGGCTCTTTACTCTGTCTATTCATGGAATTTACAAGATCCCAGGCATGTTTATAAGACATATTCATAGAGCGCGCAGCCTCAGAAATTGAGCCATATTCCCTAATTCTCTCCAGTAAAACCACCCTGCCATAGCCTAAAAAGGTTCCCTCTGGCCCCTCTATCCAGATTCTTCCCCTGATCCTATGACCATCAGAAGAAATTAAAGGAGCCCTATCTTTTTTCTTTCTCTTAGGCATGGTATAGAATATTTTTAGCTTTATTACTGGGTAATTTATCACTAACTATAGGAAATACAAGCCAGTGAAACTAAGTATTTAATACACTTGACAAGTGTAACAAGGTCTTGTTAAGGGATATGCTTCTTGATTAGTTCTCTTTAAGAGGTGCTATATTTACAGCGGATACCTTGTATTCGGGGGTATCCATAAGCTCATCGGCCCCTGGACTAACTAACATATTAATTAAGGCAGATTCAAAATGGAAATCAGTGTAGAGGAAACCAGGAGGAACCCTCGGATTAAGGTGAGCCTTCATAATGACCTCACCTCTACTATTCCAAATTCGCACAGGAATTCCCTCATGGATATAGAGTCTTTTAGCATCTTCAGGATGGATCTCTATAGTGGGTTCTGCATAAAGTTTGAGGAGATTTCTTGATCTCCTGGTCATACTCCCCACATTATAATGCTCCAATTTTCTAACAGTTACTAATATAAAGGGATATTCTTCAGAGGATTCTTCAAAGGGGGGCACATATTTAGCTAAAGCAAGATGGACCTTACCCTTAGGAAAACCCTGGGTAAATAACATGGCTGTTCCAGGATGATCTTCATCAAAACATGGCCATTGAATCCCTCCCTTTCTCAATCTCTGATAAGTGATTCCTCTTACAGCCTGCCAAACTCTACCAATTTCCTCAAAAATCTCCTCAGGGGACTTATAGTTCCAGGCAAAGCCAAGACTTTGAGCTAATTTGGTTAAAATCAACCAATCAGGCAAGGCTTCTCCGGGTGGAGAAACAGCCTTCTCAAAGTATTGAACCCTCCTTTCCCCATTAGTAAAGGTCCCACATTTTTCCAAAAAGGAGGCTGCAGGCAAAACAATGTGGGCAAACCTTGCCGTATAAGGCATAAAAATATCCTGAACTATCAATAACTCTAAATTCTTAAGAGCCTGCCATACCTCTTTAAGATTACCGAGGCTCATAGCCACATCATATCCCATCACATATAGGGCCTTAAGCTTCCCTTGTAGGGCATCTCTCAACATACCTTGAAGAGTTTTACCTTCCGAAGTAGGTAAATCCACTTGCCAGACCTCACTAAATTTTAAACGCACTGTTTCGTCATGATAGCTCTGATAACCAGGTAGCACATAGGGTAATCCACCCATATCACAAGCGCCTTGCACATTGTTCTGCCCCCTAAGAGGCATAGCTCCACAGCCAGGCCTTCCCCAAAAACCACAAAGGGTAGCAAGATTGGCTGCAGCCATAGCTGTGTATGAACCAGATCTGTGTTCCGATACCCCAAGGCCCCAGAGTATTAAGGCACTCTTAGAAGTGGCATACAAGTAAGCAGCCTCTTCAATCAAAAAGGGCTTCAATCCTGTATAACGACTTGCCTTGGATAAATCCCATTCACTAAATATATAGTGTTTGAAAGCCTCAAAGTTTTCCACATAATTTTCTATGAACTCCCTGTTATATAGCTCATCTCTGAGAATTACATAGGCCATCCCACAGAGAAGAGGAATATTACTTCCTGGCCGTAAGGACAAATAAAGGGTCGAGAAATCTGCAAAGTTTATCCTTCGGGGATCTGCTACAATACACTTAGCGCCTCTCTCAAGGGCCCTCTTTATCTTTTGAGCCACAATGGGATGGGCATCCCAGGAATTTGTTCCTAAAAGAAATAGGAGCTCGGCATTCAAGATCTCGTCAAAATTCACACAGGCAGCTCCAGTTCCTACCGTGGCCGCGAGACCCGCGACCGAGGGAGCATGTCAGACACGGGCTGGATTATCCACATTATTAGTCTTAAATATCCCCCGAGCAATCTTTTGTAACAAGTAATTTTCCTCATTACTCGTGCGGGCAGAACAGAGAAAACCGAGGGCTTCAGGACCATATCGATCCCTAATCCTAACCAGGCCTTGAGCCACAAGGTCTAAAGCTTCATCCCAAGAAATTTCCTTGAACTCCTCACTAAGGGTCTTCCTATATAAAGGCTTGGTTAAACGATCAGGTGACTTATAGAATTCATAGCCAAATCTTCCCTTAACACAGGTATACCCATAATTGGGAGGTAAATCTAACCCTGTAACCTCAAGGATGGTATTATTTTTAACCCAGACTGTTAAATTACATCCTACTCCACAAAAAGTGCATACCGATTTAACAGGTTTTGCCTCTTTACGGCTATAGGGTATGAGGAGATCCTTTTTGATGATGGCTCCTGTAGGGCAGGCATCCACACAGGCCCCACAACTCACACAGGCCTCAGTAAATCTAAAAGTAATAAATTCCGTAGGCTTCCCCTTGTTATAAACTTTGAAAAAGATAGCAGAATAGGGACAGGTGCGCACACACCGTTCACAGGCAATGCACTTATTCAAATCCACCTCAAGCAGGGGATGCTCTTTCTGAATGGGATATCTCATCTTTTTACGGGCCTTAGCTACCCCCACATCCTCCCTTATCAGTATTTCCCTAAAGGTGCATTTGTGGATACCTAAGCACCCACACCTCAGACAACGATTCGCCTCTTTAATGGCCTCCTCAGCTGTGAGTCCTAACAGAGTTTCCTTAAAATCCTTAATACGCTCTTGAGGATCTCTCTCCTTTAACTGAGCCCTTATCTCTGGAGAAAAAAGTTCTAAAAAATTAGAATCAAATTCTTCAACCCTCTTTCCTCTGCTAAAATCATATTTAACAGTAATCTTGCTCCTCTCAAGGTCTCTTCCTTCTAAATAACTAACTATAGCTTGAGCGGCCCTCCTACCCGAAGCCACCGCTTGAATAACCGTCCTGGTTCCCGTAAGGAAATCTCCTCCAGCAAAGACCCCTTTCACACTGGTCTCAAGAGTTTGGGGATTGACCTTGATTATCCCTTCAGGGGTTAACTCAAGGGTGGCCTCAAGCTCCCCATAAGAGAGATAATCATCAGCAGGGACTTCTCCCCAAGCCTTAAAGACTATCTCAAAGGCCTCCTGAAAGGCTGTCTCTGGCAAGGGTTTTATCTCTTTCTTTTCTGTGAGACTCGTTCTCACTAAGACTAAGGTGTAGCCTCCCTCCTTTTTAAATAGCTCCCAGGGAGCTGTAACATATACAAATTTAACCCCCTCTCTTTCTGCATACCCAATCTCCCTTAGTGGAACTGGAACCTCCATCCTTGAGCGCGGATAAAAGACCTTTACCTCACAATTTAGCCTTCTTAAGGTGCGAGCTGTCTCTAAGGCAGTATAACTACAACCAAGAATAGCAACCCTTTTACCCTTATATGCTGAAAGGTCAAGTTCCTCCTTGTTAAATTTATAGAGAAACTCTAAGGCACTCTCAGCAAACTCTTCTCCCAAAAAACCAAATGACTTCTCTTTCCGTGCCCCGATAGCAAGGAAAATCGCCCTATATCCCTGCTCCATTAGATCAGCTAAGGTAAAATCCTTACCCCAGGCTAAGCCTCCTTTGAATTCAATTCCCAAGTTCAGAATATTTTGCGTCTCCTTTCTCACAACCTCTCGAGGAAGCTTAAAAGGAGGGATTCCATACCTTAAAAGCCCCCCAGGCTCAGCCTCTCTATCAAAGATAGTAACTTCATAACCCCTAAGCCGTAAAAAATAAGCACAACTTAGCCCTGCTGGCCCAGCCCCTATCACAGCTACTTTAACACCATTTGCAGGGGGAACCTCTAATGGTAGCTCCCCATGTTCAAGACAGTAATCTGCCACAAAACGCTTAAGATTATTTATGGCTACAGCCTCATCAACTAAAGATCGCCGACAAACAGGCTCACAAAAGCGTGGACAAACTCTACCCACTGAAGCAGGTAAAGGCAGCCTCTCCTTGATCAGGGCTAAAGAGGCCTTAAAATCACCCTTCGCAATAAAACCAATGTATCCCTGTATATTTAAGCCACCTGGACAAGGAGTATGGCAAGGGGCCTTACAATCACCATAATGATTAGCTACCAGATTTTCTAAAAGTTTCTTACGAATCTCCTTTACCTCTGGGGCCTCAGTCTCTACCACTATCTCACTCTCAACACTATACTCACAACTTCGCACTATGCCCTGCCCCTCAATCTTGACCACACAGAGACCACAAGGATTAGAAGGCCCCTCTTTTCCCTCTAAATAGCAGAGACTGGGAATATAAATACCTTCTTGCCTTAAAAGCTGGAGAAGCTTAACTCCCTTCTCAGCCCTTATCTCCCTTCCATTTACCCTGATCTTGAGCATGAAGTTTTCTTCCCCTTAAAGACTACGCCATAGCGTATATTTATTTAAGAAACTAAAGTTCAAGCCAAGACTCTGAAAAAATAGTTTGCCCCATCAAAACTTTAACTGTTTTATAAATTTCCAACTCCTTTGGTGAGAGCTCCTTAGGATTGGGTTCATCTCCATCCATCATCCTGTGCACTAAGGCAACCCAATCAGGATGTTTTCCCTTAGCAATCTCTACAAGCTCCTTGTCATAGACATCTAAAATTGCGCTATAAATACCATATTTCATAAGCATCATAAGCATAACCCTATTGAGATAGGGTCTAAGTGGGGTAGCTACTCCATTAGATACATTGGAGAGACCAATCGTGCTCTTAGCACCCGGGGCTATATCTTGAAGCATAGAGAGGAACATAAGGGTCTCCTGAATCTGGTCTGCTCCAAGGGTAATAGGGGTAAGAATAGGGTCTACCCAAATCTTTTCATTGGGAATTCCGTATTCATTGAGTTTCATAATGAGATCTACTGCAAGGGCTGCCCTTTCATTAGCATCCCTGGGGAGCCCCTCTAAACCCCAGAGCAGAGCCACCACATCACAACCTTTCTCTGCAGCAAAAGGCCCTAACTTTTCCAGTCGTTCTGGCTGAATAGAAATAGAGTTAATCAGAATTTGAGAGGGCTTTTTAGAGGCATTAATACCTGCCATCATTGCCTCAGGATTGGTTGTATCAAGAGATAGAGGGGTATCTACTACCTCTTCTACTACCCTTACAATCCAACTTGCAAGCTCAGGCCCATCTTTCTTCGCAGGTCCTATATTTAAATCTAAATAATCGGCACCAAGCTCAGTCTCCTCTTTAGCCATCTGCTGAATAGGAAGAGGGTCCCTATTCCTCATGGCCTGGCCAGTTCTCTTTCCCATAATATTTATACTTTCAGCAATACAAACCACCCTCTGAGACATCTTACCCCTCCTTAATTTATTTTAAGAAGCCTTCTTCAGCTCTTGCAACTCCGCATACAATTTCTTCAGAGCCGCTGGCAAACCACTTGCCTCTCTTGGCCCTACAATGATCTCCCAACCAGGCAACTCCTCTTCAAGCTCTCCCTTAATACCAGCAAGATATCCAGGAATCTCAAGCTTTCTATGTTTTATCTTATTTTCAATACCACATCTTTTCACAAATTCAGCAATACTATCTGCTCCAAACTTACCTGCTGCCCAGGCTGTTAAAACAGAAAGACCATCCGTATTCTTAATAAGAAGCCAGGTAGGCACCCTGCTTCCCTCGATCTCTCCATTGACAATAAAATAAGTAAGGGCAAAGTTGCAGGTTATCACCACTGGAGAATATTCATCAGGCCCGTTGACTGGATAGATCCCCTCTTCAACCACCAAGGGCTTCTGAGGATCAGTAAAGATATTCATCCTCTCTACCAAGAGATTAAAAAGGGCCTCTGCTTTGAGATCAGAAAGTAATATAAGACTTGCATACTTGGCTACTAAAAGCCCTGCAAGCACAGTTTCTGATAAATAATCCTCAGCATAATGATAAGGGAAGGTTATTACGGGAAAACCAAAGGGCTTATATCTCTTCTTTATGGCAGCCCTTCTAATAATAACTAAATCCTCAAAAAGCTCCCTTACCCCCTGAGAACCAGGATCAAGCACTAAGTCCTTTAATCCCTTTTGCTGAGCCTTTTCACTTAGCTCAGAAAGCTCATCCAAAGATCTTCCAACAATTGTAAGAGGCACCTTGGCCTCTCGAGCCAAAGAGGTTAAGGCCTCAAAATTCTCAGCATTTGCTCCGTAGATAAGGGGCTTAAATTCTCCACAAAGGGAAACACCCTTCTCTAAAGAGGAAACCTCTCCCTTTAATAGAATAGCCACATGAGGAAGCTCTGCTCTTACCCTTTTTACCAGATCCTCAAATTTCTTAGCATCCCCATGATCTTCAAGAAGAATTACCTCAGGCTGGAGCTTTATGCCCACTCTATCCCACACTAAGGTCTTATATAAGTTGATTCTCCTATCAATTTCTTCACCACTCATAGAGGTGGTAACATAAGTTCCCAACAAGGGTGGATTTTCAAAACGCTTCTCATGCCTAAAGAGGACCGTTTCCCCTCCGATGGAGTAAACATGTTCTCCTCCACCAAGTTTTACTGTCCTTATAGGGGGAGCTGTAGCCTCAGCAATCTCCTCAACCACCTTGGGATCCACATAAGGACAGGCGCTAATTTCTGCCTGGCCTGCCGCAACCTTCATGGCAAAGGCCATACAGGTAGGAAAACCACACTCCTTACAGTTTTTCTTAGGAAGCTTCCCCAAGATTTGAATACCCGTAAGTCCCATCGATCAATCCTCCCCAAATTTTATACTAAAGGAGGAAGATTCAGCACTGGATGGTTGACCTTCTCAATCCAGGCCTTTACCTCTTCCTCCGTAGTAGCCACAGTCTCATCGGCAATCTTATCAATTAGATCTGGCACCCCAAGCTCTTCAGCCCTCTTCTGTAATTTTTCCCTCAGTTCTTCCTTAAGCATCTTAGGCATCCACACCACCCTCAATAATCCCCCCTCGGCAGACAAAAACTTAGGCGAGGTAATGTAGTGTTTGGAAACTCCCATAAAACCAGGAGTCACCTGCCCACCTCCAACCATACCAGCAAGAGTAGAAAACTTCATCCCCGTAGGAGTCATCCCCATATAGTCCCTATTCACGATCATAATACCATTGATAGAAGGCAATAGAGCTGCAATTCCCTCCATACATCCACACACCGTCATGGGATCTATAAGTATGCTATACAGGCTTACCCTCTCCACTGCACCACGTGAAGCCTGCTTCACATATTCATTGACTCCAGAAAACTGGCCAAGTTTTGCATCTATCAGTTCTCCCTTGGGTATGGGCTGATTTGGACCAGTCGGATTGATCTGATAACAGGCCTTGCCATCAAGCCAGTTGTAAGCCCCACAGGCACCAACCCTCTCTGGTGTAATCACGCACACATGATTAGGGGCAAAACTCTGACAGAGAGTGCAGGAGTAAAAGACATCCACGGTCTCATCAGTAAGCCCAGCAAGCCTTGCATCTCTCCGCTCATAAACACTCTTAGCAAGCTCGAGTATCTCCCTTACCTTGTCCTCCACAGTGTAAATAGTAACCTGACATTTATCAACAATAGCCCCATATTCCTGTCTAAGCTTGGCATAGAGAATACGCCCAATATGCTCAAACTTAAAGCCCTTTTCTACCGCCTGCTTACTAAACCTCAACCACATGATATTTCTCTGCCCCACATGCATAATGCCTTGAGCATAATTAATCAGATGGTGAAACTGCCTCTCCAAAATAGCCTCAAAATCCTCTTGCATATTTACCCCTGCAACCTTCACTACCACCGCAAAGGGAAGCACATAGGGAGGCCCCTTGATACCCAGTTTTTCCACATCACTTATCTCAGGCCCAATCACCTCAATCTTTCCATCCTCAACCTCATCTAATGAGCCCGTTAAAAGGAGCTCCACAGCAGGGCTTCTTCCCCCACCACACTCAAGATAGAGGTCATCCTTCCTCACCCTCTCCCCCTCAAAGGCAGGGGCATAGGCAACAGGGATATCAAGCTTTATAGCCGTTACCTTTAAACCTCTTACTTCTATTGCCCTATCTACAATCTCCTCATGAGGCACTTTGGAAACTACATGCTCATAAGTGCAGACCCCATATGGCTTAATCTCAGGAATATCCCAATCAGAGATCACAGGAAAACCCCAGTTTATAGCCCCAGCTCCATTTGCATACCATTCATCAGAAACAGGACCAAAAGTTATGACAAAGGCAAAGGTCCTATCTTTATTATAAAGAAGGTTTCCCAAATAATCCCCAGGCTTAATACCTCCAAAAGACATGGCTACCCTACAAGCAAAACCTATAGCAAAGACTACTGAGGTATAATCAGGCCCAAAGGGAATAAGACGGGTTGGCCACCCAAGCTGAACCCCTGCCTCCTTTAGCAAATAGGGCATATAGACTCCATTAGTCTGATCATGCATAAAGACATAAAGATTTTTCTCCAAAAGCTCCTGAGCAATCCTTTGCGCTGTCTCTTTGTCTGGAGGGGCTCCAAGAATAGCAGCAAATCCAGGAGCTGTGCCATCCACAAATTCCACACCCCTCTTTCTGAAGATCACGTCATCTGCCGCTCCAAGCCAAATGTTGTCAGAAAGCGGCTCCTCTGTTTTAGTGTAAACATGGGGATTTTCCAAATACTTTATAGCTTCAATAATTTCCTCAGCAAAAAAGGTAGCCATCCCCGCATCAAGGGCTGGCCCAAGGTAAGGAAGCCAAGTCTTCTCAGAGGGAATATCAGGAAGAAGCCTCTTGGCCTCCTGAAGCACTTCCTCACAGTCTCCAAGGCGTTTCACAGGATAACCAAGCATGGCATATATAATTGGAAGATAATAGGCAGTATTGGGAAAACCAATCTCAGCCTCCTTCCCAAACTTCTTCACTGCCTCTTCATATTTCTCAAAGGCCCTCTCTACAATCTTATGGGCCCCTCTAATGGCTGCAGTAGCAATTATCTTAGACATACTCTCCCCTCCCTAACTCAAACTTAAACCATTGAAAAGGACTTTACAAAGCTCTATAGCCTTGGGATGTCTCATAATCAACAGGTCTCCCCCAGCTAAAGCAAGGGTAACCCCTGTTAAAGCCTCCATGAGAATCCCTCTTGCCTCCGCATCCCCCATAAGCTCATCCGTAGGAAGCCCTGCCTCCTTTGTCTTCCAGACCTCCTTTCCTATGCTACAGATAAAGGGAACCTGAAGCTTAGTATCCTGTGCATATAGGGCAGCAAGCCTAATTCTCTCCATAACTGAATAGGTATACTCAAGACCATAACCAAGGGCACCTATTGAGGGATCCATTAGAATCTTATCTAAAGCTACCCCCATATTTTCAAGGAGAATATTTAACTGCTTAGCCAGGTTTACATCAATGGGGCTTGAAGCTATAACAGGAATGTTGTAGCCCATAGCCACCGCAGCCAAAGTCCTGTGATTAGCCTCAACCACTGGTCCAATACAGGCTCCTCTCTCCCCTACAATGTCTGCCACATCTCTCAAGACCTCCACATCCTTTTCCGCGTTACCAGACCCCCAAACAATAAGAGGAACATCTACAGCCTTCACCACCTTCTCTGCCACCTTTTTGGCATGATCAACTGGTAGATCTAAGAAATTGGGATCAGTCCCCACCAAGTAGAGGCAAAGGGCCTCTGCCCCATATTCCTCTACACACTTTTTTGCCCAGAGCGCTGGATCGTGATAGACATCACTGAAATATTTGGCAAGACTCTCAGGCCAGTCCTCAGGCTTTACATCCAAAATCTCCATAGCTATCTTGACTCCATTTTTCATAGTGCCCTCAAAGAGATGAAAATTAATGGCACTCACCCCACCACATCTAATAGCCTTCTCCCCCTTACCAATAACCACCTCCTTGATCTCCCCTGTTGCCTTTTCCATGTATAGGTCCTGCGCTATCTTTCCAGCCCTCTCACTAAGAGGCCTATAGGCCCCTTTAAAACCTAAAATCTTTATTTCAGACACTCTTTCCTCAGGAGCAGGTTTCTCTACCTCTTCTGGCTTCACTTCTGGCTTCACTTCTTCCTTAACCTCTGGCTTAGCCTCTATCCTCTCTTCAGGCTCAACTTTAACTTCAGGCTTTGCCTCTTCCTTAACCTCAACCTTTTCCACTGCTTCAGGTTTAATTTCAGGCCCTACCTCAGCCTTTACTTCAGGCTTTTCCTCTTTAACCTCAGCCCGAACCTCTTCCTTTACCTCCTCTTTGAGCTCTACCTTAGCCTCAGGTTTTATCTCAACCTTTACTTCTTCCTTAGGGAGAGGCTCTGTAATTTCTTCAGCTGGTTTCTTCACTATTTCCTTGATTACAGGCTTAACTTCCCTTTTCCCTAAAAACTCTTCTTCCAGTTTGGCTATGGCCTCCTCCACAGACTCCATACCAGATTTGATATTCTTAAGACTTGCCTTAAGATCACTCAAAATCTCAATAAAACTGCTTAGGGACATCCTTCCACCTGCCATTTCTACCTCCACAGGGATCTCTTTTTCTATGATCTTTTCCACAATTACTTCCACAGGTTTCTCTACAATCTTTTCTACCACCTTTTCTACTACTACCTCAACTGGCTTCTCTATAACTTTCTCTACAACCTTCTCTACCACAAAAGGTGGCTTAAGCTCAGGGGCCCTCACTCTATCATCAAGGCCTGCCCTTTTTACAATCTCCGGCACAGCCTCTTCCCATTCAATAGCCATTATATGCACACCCCTTACTCCAGGGATTTCCCTTACCTGCTCAATAATATCTACCGCAA
>CAZBLU010000027.1:0-21531 GCA_964493015.1 uncultured Caldimicrobium sp. | reverse complement strand
TGGAGAGGGAGATATTTTCAGGGGTATGATTTGGAGTTCATCAAGGGAGAGGTATGAAAGGTTATGCAACCCCTATTTCTACAAGGCGAGGTTCAAGGGTTTAGCTTTTAAGCTTTAGTAAAATAGGTGAATTTATGTCGGCTTTAATCTTTGCATAGGCTAAAGCCTGTCCAGGGCTTATGTGTTGTAAAAGCTCGGTCTATTTTTGGAAGGAAGTTCAATAGAGGTTGAGAAAAGAAACGAGGAAGTTAAGGATAACATTGGAACGTGCAAATTCACAGCTTGTTTTTTTTAAAAAATCTGGTAAATAGAGAGAGAAAAGGGAGCTGAAAGGAGGGATTTATGTCTATTGAGGAAAAGGTGATTGAGATTATCTCTCAAAAGCTCAATTTGTCTAAAGATCAGATCAAACCAGAAGCCTCCTTTGTAGATGACCTTGGAGCTGATTCTCTTGATTTAGTAGAATTAGTTATGGCTATGGAAGAGGCCTTTGGCATGGAAGTCCCAGATGAAGATGCGGAAAAACTGAGAACGGTAAAAGATGTTCTTGACTATGTGAAAGCTAAGGTGGGAGGATAATTTTAGTGAAGAAGAGAGTAGTTATCACAGGTCTTGGAGCTATCTCTCCTCTTGGCTTAAGTGTAGAGGAAACTTGGAAAAAGATTATAGCTGGAGAATCAGGTATATCTCGAATTACTAAATTTGATGCCTCCTCTCTTCCCAGTCAGATTGCTGGTGAGGTGAAGGGTTTTAAGCCAGAAGAATTTATGTCTGCAAAGCTTGTCTCCCGAGTTGACACCTTTATCCAGTATGCCATAGCTGCAACTGAGATGGCCTTAAGTGATGCTGGGCTTCCCAAGAGCGATTTAGGTGATGAGGTAGGAGTAATTATTGGTGTTGGCATGGGAGGGGTAGGACAGGTAGAATATTATACAAGAATATTTGACGAGAAGGGCTATAAAAGGATAACTCCCTTTTTTATCCCTATGATCATTCCTAACATGGCAGCAGGCCAGATTGCCATCCTCTATGGGGCAAAGGGCCCTAACATGGCAGTGTGCACTGCCTGTGCTGCTGGAAATCATGCCATAGGAGAGGCCTTTAGGGCTATCCAAGAAGGCAAGGCTACTGCTATGATTTGTGGAGGCACGGAAGCCCTTATTACTCCTCTCACGGTGGCAGGCTTTTCCGTGATGAAGGCTCTATCAACCAGAAATGATGCCCCAGAAAAGGCAAGCAGACCCTTTGATGCTAAGCGTGATGGCTTTGTCATTGCTGAGGGTTGTGGTATCTTGATCTTAGAAGAGCTTGAGCATGCTCAAAGAAGAGGGGCAAGGATCTATGCTGAGCTCTTAGGCTATGGAGCCAATGCGGATGCCTATCACATGACTGCTCCTTCTCCAGAGGGAGAAGGGGCAGCCAAATGTATGGAATTAGCCCTTAAAGATGCTGGGCTTAAGCCAGAAGAAGTGGACTACATTAATGCCCACGGAACAAGCACCCCTTTAAATGATGCCGCCGAAACTAAAGCCATCAAAAGGACCTTTGGAGAGCATGCCTACAAACTCATGGTTTCCTCAACTAAGTCTATGACTGGACACCTGCTTGGTGGTGCAGGAGGTTTAGAGGCTGTTTTAACGGTTAAGGCCTTAGAGACAGGTATTGTTCCTCCCACCATTAATTATGAGGAACCTGATCCTGAATGTGATCTTGACTATGTGCCTAATCAGGCAAGAAAAGCCGATATCAAGATAGCCCTCTCTAATGCCTTTGGTTTTGGTGGCACCAATGCCTGTCTTGTATTTAAGAAATGGGAAAGCTAAAAAGGACCTTTCAGGAGAATAGTTATGAAGATTGTAATAGCCTCTGACCATGCTGGTTTTTTCCTCAAGGAAAAGATTAAAGATTTCTTGCAAAAGGAAGGCCATGAAGTCTTGGATATGGGGACTTATTCCTCAGTCTCTGTAGATTATCCTGAGTATGGCTTTAAGGCCGTTGAAAAGCTTTTAAAGAGGGAAGCAGAAAGAGGAATTCTAATTTGTGGCACAGGGATTGGTATGAGCATTATTGCTAATAGATTCCCTGGCATAAGGGCAGCTCTTTGTCATGAGCCCTTTTCTGCTCAGATGGCTCGGAGACACAACAATGCCAATGTGCTTGTCTTGGGAGGAAGGCTAATTGGCGATGGTATGGCCGTGGAGATTGTCAGGGTCTTTTTGACCACAGAGTTTGAGGCTGGGCGCCACGAGCGAAGAATCTTGCTTATTGACGAGCTATCTCAAAAAACTAAGCAATGAACCCTCTTGGGGTTGGCATTGATCTTGTTTATATCCCCAGAATTAAAAGGCTCTGCGAAACCTATAAAGAAAGGTTCATAAAAAGGGTCTTTACCTCAGAAGAACTTAACTATGCCTTAAGGAAGAGAAATCCCTTTCCTGCCTTAGCCTCTGCCTTTGCAGTAAAAGAGGCCTTTTTCAAGTCTTTAAGAGGCTATTCACCCTTCAATTTTCAGGAAATCTCCCTTGTACGAGATCCACTAACTGGGGCTCCAGAAATCCACCTCACAGGACAGGCAGAAAAGGTATTTAAAGAACGGGGTGGAGAAAAAATCCTTCTTTCCCTTTCTCATGATTGTGAGTATACTATTGCTATAGTCTATATCTGGGGAGGAAAGTAGTGTCTGAGCTCTTTGTGGCTACTGCAAAAGAGATGCAGAGCTTAGATAACTTTGTCATAGAAAAGGTGGGGATCCTTCCTGAGATTCTCATGGAAAGAGCTGGGCATGGGGTAGCTGAAACTATTAGGGAGCTTTTCCCAATAAGTGAAGGAGCAAAGGCCCTTATCTTATGTGGCCCTGGGAACAACGGTGGGGATGGTTTTGTTTGTGCCAGATACCTCTGGAACTGGGGCTATGAGGTTGAGGTTTTACTTTTTTCCAGTGAAGAGCGTTACAGGGGAGAGGCCAAGAGAAATCTGGATATATTAAGGGGCTTGGGAGTGCCCATAAGCCCACTTAAAGACCTCTCTGAATTGGAAGAATTTTTTAAATACCTTAAACCTACTATAGTGGTAGATGCCCTTTTTGGCACAGGGCTTACAAGACCATTAAGTGGACTTTTTGAAGAAACGGTCTCCTTCCTAAATGAAGTTAGGAGCAAGAGCCCCTTTTTAAAAATTATTTCCATAGACATACCCTCTGGGGTATCGGCAGATACAGGACAGATTTTAGGGGTTGCTGTGAAGGCTGACTATACAGTTACCTTTGAGTGCCTCAAGGCAGGGCATCTCTTTTATCCAGGAAAGGGCTTTGCTGGTGAGGTCAAGGTCGTCTCCCTTGGATACCCTTGGAGATTCATAAAAGAGGCTACAGACCTTGTTCCTCAAAGGACCCTACTAAATGAGAGGGTAGCCTCAGCCCTCTTTAAGCCTCGTAAGGGCTATTACCACAAAGGGAAGGCAGGACATGTGCTTGTCTTAGCTGGAAGTCAAGGTAAAAGCGGTGCTGCCTATCTTACAGCACTTGGGGCTTTAAGAGGTGGAGCAGGGCTTGTTACCCTTGCCTCTCCGCGAAGCCTTCAACCCTTCTACTGCACCCTTCTCCCAGAAGCCCTAACTCTTGGTCTTCCAGAAAGGGAGGGAGAAGTCTCTGAAGAGGCCTTAGAGCTTCTTTGGAAGGCTTTAGAGGGTAAAAGAGTTTTGGTTATAGGGCCTGGTTTTGGTCTGGGGGCAGGACCTCAAAGGGTCCTCTGGGCCATCTTGGAAAAGGCTCAAATACCTCTCGTCTTGGATGCCGATGCCTTGACCCTTCTATCTAAAGAACCAGAAAGGCTAAAAAGGTATAGGGAAACAAAAATTATTTGCCCCCATCCTGGGGAAGCAGCAAGATTACTGGGGATAACCACACAAGAAGTATTGAAAGATCTTCTTGGCTCACTTCAAAAACTTGTTGATCTAACAGGGGCAGTGGTAGCTCTCAAAGGTCCGCATACCTTAATTGGAGATCCTTCAGGTAAGATCTATATCTCTTCTATAGACGAGCCAAGCTTGGCTCAGGGGGGCATGGGAGATGTCTTAACAGGCCTCATAGGGGCTTTACTCTCCCAGGGCTATGAAGCTCTAACGGCAACAGCCTTAGCTGTTTATCTTCACGGGGCTTCAGGGCAAAGTCTTCATAAGGATAAAGGGCCCCTTGGCCTCTTAGCCTCAGAGATTGCTAACCATATTCCCCAAATATTAAAAAGATGGGAGAGTAACTCATGATAGACCGGAGAAAGTTCCCCAGATTTTTCACCAAAATTAAGGCCCATTTTCCAGGTGATTCCCAGGGTTATCCTGTGGAAAATGTATCCTGGAAGGGTCTCTTTATCAAAACGGATAAACCCTTTTCTCCAGAGAAGCGATTTATCTTTTTTGAACTGGAATTGCCTGAGATAGGGAAAATACCTGTTTATGGATATATTGTGCATTTTGGAACCCCTGAGGAACCTGGCCTCGGCATCGAGATAGTGGAAATAGATAAAAACTTGACTCCTGTATGGGGCCTCTACATTAAGGCCCTCAACTTTATCCAAGAGGCCAAAGAGGAATATGAAAGGATCACAAGGGAGTTTACGAAACAGGAATGAGCTTAGAACTCCTTTGGGTAATCCTTGCGGGACTGATCTTAGGAAGTTTTCTTAATGTAGTCATTTACAGATTACCCCGTGGGGAGTCCCTTCTTGGCCCCTTCTCCAAGTGTCCATCCTGCGGAAAGACCATTAAGTGGTATCACAATATACCTCTTTTAAGCTATATTATCCTAAAGGGAAGGTGTGCCGAATGCTCAGCCAAGATCTCTCTTCGCTATCCCTTGGTGGAGCTCTTGACTTTGCTTGTCTTGATTGCCCTTTACTTTAAAATTAAGATCCCCTACGGGCTTTCTGCCTTTCTATTCCTCAGTTATTTTACCTTGTCTCTTATCTCTATCTCCTTTATAGACTTAGCCCATAAGGAAATTCCAGATGTTTTGAGTATTCCCCTTCTCTTTGCTGGTTGGATCTTTACTCTTTTGGGAACTAACCCCTTTATAGCTCATTTTTTAGATAGTTTACTTTCTGGCTTTGCAGGGATTGGCCTTCTATTTTTTATTAACGAACTTTACTATCTTGCCGCAAAGAGAGACGGCCTCGGTATGGGGGATTTCAAACTTATGGGGGGGATAGGGGCCTTTCTTGGTTATCAAAGCTTTTTTAATGTGCTTTTCTTTGCCTCCCTTTTAGGCTTGGTCACCTTTTTAGGTTACTTGGGCTATCAAAAAATTTTCCACAAAGAAAGCCAAGAGAGGGAGATATTAAAAATGGAAATACCCTTTGGGCCATTTCTTAGCCTTGCTGCCCTGCTCTATCTCTTTTATCCTCAAAGTCTGCTATAACTGGGGCATGATCAGAAGGCTTAGGCAGGGCCCTTGTTTTGAGATCAATAGTGACCTCTTTTAATTTTTCCTTTAGCGGGGCCGTAACAAAGATATGATCTAAACGCATACCAAGATTCCTCTTAAAGGCAGAGAACTGATAATCCCACCAAGTAAAGAGCCCCCTTTTCTCAGGATAGAGAACCCTAAGGGCATCAAAAAGTCCCCAGTCAAGAAGATGCTTTAAGGCCTTTCTTTCTCGCTCATGAAAACAAACCTGCCCCTCAAGAAGCACAGGATCAAAAACATCTTCAGGCCCTGGAGCTACATTGAAATCTCCACCTAAGAGAAGACACTCCTGGGGAGAGAAAAATCTTTCCAAAAATTCTCGCAATTTGTATAAAAATTGAATTTTATAATAAAAATAATCAGATTCTACAGGGCTACCATTAGGGACATAGATAGAGAAAACATAAAGGTCTCCCCTTTTTCCGCCGATGATGCGTTCTTTGGCTTGAGGATCTTCTTCGTCAAAGCCTTGAAAACCAACCCAAATCTCTTCCAAGGGTTCTTTAGCCACAATGGCTACACCATTTCTTCCCTTCCCACCTGCATGATAAATCTCATAACCCATTGACTGGAAAATATTAGAGGAAATTTTCTCTGTTTTGGTCTCCTGAAGCAAGAGAAAATCAGGTCTTTTTTCCTTCAAAAGTCCTTCAATCTGGCCTTTTCTTATGTTAAAAGAATTTACATTCCAAGTAATGACTCTCATTTCTATATTAGTGCTCTCCTTCAGGGTTGCGAAGGTAGACGGTCCTAATGGGATAGGGAATAACTATACCTTCTTCCTTATAGCGGCGGTGTAACTTCTTAATAAAATCGTGAATCAACTGAAAGCGTGCCCCTGCCTCTTTGCATCTCAAGATCACATTAAAATTAATACTAAAATCACCAAAGGTATGATAGCGAAGAAGAGGTTCAAAATCAGGCACACCCGCAGGGTGAGTTTTCATAAGTTCTTTGGCCACTTCAAGGGTAATCCTTTCCACCCTTTCCAAATCACTATCATAGCTAACTCCTACATTGATTAACACAGATAACTCCTCCATAGGAAGATGATAGTTTAGGATGCGGCTTTGAGCAAGTTTTGCATTAGGAATAATGATAAGATTGTTTTGTTGGGTCTTAATAGTAGTAGTTCTCCAGTTAATGTCCTCAACAAATCCCTCTTCGCCAGATTCTAAACGGATAAAGTCTCCTGGCTTAATCTGCCTTGCCATAAGGATATGGATACCTGAAAAGAAATTTTCTAAGGTATCTTTAAGGGCAAGACCTACTGCTAAGCCAGCAATACCAAAGGTAGTGATAAAAGGGGCAATATTTATGTCCAAAAGGTGGAGCACAGCTATAAAGGCAATAGAATAGACCGTTATCTTTAAAAAAATCTCTATAAGTGTGATCCTACTTGAAATACCTGTCTTATGGGCTAAATAGAAATCTACAAGCTTAATCAAGAGGCGTGAGCCACTTAAGGCAAGTGAGAGAACAAAAAGAATTAAAAGCCCTTTATTTATCAGCCTGAAGATATGTGCAGGGATTTCTATAAATGAGAGAAATACATGAATAGCAAGTAATAAGCCCCAGAAAAGGATATAATTTTTTAAAACCTCAATTATTACCTCATCCCAGGGAATTTTAGTTCTCTCCGCAAGCCTATGGAGATATTTACTAAGAATTAAACGTAAAATTATAGCACCTAAAAGTATGCCTAAAGAAAATAATATAGGGAAGAGATATTTTGACCAATCCATAATATTATATTCTCATCAAAATCTCAAAGGTAACTAAGTCTTGCTTACCCTTTTTTCAACTCCTTAAAATATCCCATTACCTCAGCAAAGGTAGGCAAAACTTCTTTATCTATAAACTTAAGTATATCTTCTATATCCTTTAGATTAACCTCTCTTTCAAATCTCTCCACTAATTGATGCATTTTTGCATGTGGTTCTTCAAGCTTATCAAGGAGCCCAGCAAGTGATGTATGCGCAAGCTTCATCCTTAAATATTCCATACTTCTCCCCAAGAGACATTTCCTATGATCTCTTTCCACCTGTGGGACCCTACCTCTTATAGCCGAGGAGAGAAACTGCATCTTCCAGTTTACATGACCTAAAATAGCAAGATTAATTAAAGAATTTAGATCTAAATTTTTCAAAGTCTCATCAGTAATAGCTCTCTCCTCAAAGACATAGAGCTCTCCAATGATTTGGTAAGTGAGGGTAATTTCCTCTAATACTCTACACTCAGCTTGAAACTCAGCTAAAACCCTTTTTAATTTTTCCGAGACCTTCCGCAGGTCCTCAATCTCTGAGATCAAAGAAAAACTTCTTTCCTTTGTTTGTAGGGCACTCTCTACTATACTATTGGTCACCGCTGTTTGTTCTTCAACCGCTCCTGCAATGGTAGTTGATGCCTTTTCAACCTCATCAACCATCTCCTTAGTTATCTCTACTTTTTCTACGGCATTCTTGACCTGTTGTGAGAGCTCTTCCATGATGCGTTCAATATCTCCCGTAAAGTCTGAAACCTTTTTAGCAAGTTCTTTTACCTCATTAGCCACAACCGCAAAGCCTTTACCTGCTTCACCTGCACGAGCAGCCTCTATAGAGGCATTGAGAGCAAGAAGATTGGTTTGTTCAGCAATTCCACGGATTATTTCCGTTATGTCTCTAATCTGATGCATAGCCTTTTCAAGACTTAAGACAGTTTCTTGTGTCTCTTCTGCAGAGGCTCTTACCAATTTAGACCGCTCGGCAGTGGCCAAAGTATTTTGAGAAATTTCTGATATAGCACTCTTCATCTCCTCGGTAGACTGTTCAATCAAGGCTATGGCTTCAGTTAATTCTTTTCCACTTTCATCTACCTTATCTACAAGACTATCTATTTGTAAGGCCAAAGGACTAATCTCATTAATACTCTCTTTCTGATTTTTAATAGTATCCACAATCACTTTATTTGCAGTGTTCATCCCCGCTAAGGTCTTCTCAAAGGTCATACTAAGATTGTTAAGGGAAAGCACAATAGGCTTAAAATCATCAAAAACAGAGGATACATTTACCTCTTTAAAATTACCCTTCTCAAGATTTTTAATAACCTTATTAATCTCTTTAAGTGAATTTCTCACGCTCTTATAGGTAAAAATTAAGGCAAGGACTAATAGGGTTGATATTAATAAAAAGAGTATAATTAATGAAAGGAGCATTTTATTCATTTCAGACTGACTTATGCTCGCAAGATAATTAGTTAATTCCATACTCTTAGTCAAAAGCCTTTCTACCTCTTCATCAATTTTTAGAACCAGTTCCTCTTCACAGGTTGAGATATATCTGTCCATTTTGTCTAAAAATTCCTCGTAGCCTTTATCTACCTCTTTCAAAAGATCTAAGGCCTTCTCATCAGCAAGACTTTTTACATTCTTGCTATTCCCCTTGCCCTCCTTTAAATAACTAAATGCCTCCTTCACATTATTTTTTGATTTTTTTATTTTTTCAGCATATAAACTGCTTTTTTGTTTAATCTCACAGAAGAAATGGGCATCCTTAAGATAAGCTTGCGTGCTAAGGCTAAGAATCCCCGCTTGATTGATCAAAACCCCAAAACTCCTTAATTGATTAACTTCATAGAGGAAATAAAAAAAGATTACCAAAAGGGCTATAAAAATTGGAATAAAGGTTAAGAACAGCCTGGCAATGATAGATTTTCTCATCCCAACCCTCCGCAATGAAGTATTGAAACTTAAACTTAATTATATAGAAAAATTTTCAGATTTGACAAGAACAATTTAAAAATTAGGTAACTGCTTCAAGGGTTCTATTTACACTGATCAGGTGCAAAATGAATTTAGTTTTGGAATTGAATCCAAAAAAAATTATGCTACAATGAAAAATAATTTACCATTCGACCTGGGGGGTGGATATGTTTAAGAGTATCAAAGGAAAAATATTATTAACGGTTATTGTTCTTTTGCTCTTTGTTGCTCTTTTTATCTTTACCTTGCAAAGCCTAAATACCTATCAGCAGGTAAAAAGAACTATTATCACAGGGGCTGAGGGTATTATCATTCAGGGAGAAAACATTCGCAAAAATTTTGGTAAGCTTCATGAAGCTGGTCTCTTTAAGAGCCAGATGGAAGATCTAAAGAGGCGGGCTCTTGAGGCTAAAGCTGAAGGAAACGAGGCTAAGTATAAAGCCATCATCAATGAATTTATGAATATGGTGCCTGTTGTCCAGGCTATGAAGACCCTCAAAGAGGGAGAAAAAGATGGGGGCTATCTCTTCAGAGTTCCCAAGGAACAACCCCGTAACCCCAACAATACCCCTGATGAATTAGAAAAAGTGGTCTTACAAAAATATCAAAAAGGTGAGATCAAGGGAACCTTTGTCATAGAGGGAAAATATAAGGATCCTCAGACTGGAAAAGAGAGGAAGGCCATACGTGTCTTTAGACCAATCTACCTCACGGAAGACTGTTTGATCTGCCATGGGGACCCTGCTCGTTCTTATGAACTATGGGGTAACAGAGAGGGGAAGGACCTTACCGGAGGGCCTATGGAAAACTGGAAGGCTGGAGATATAAGAGGTGCCTTTGAAATCATTTACTTCCTTGATAGCCATCTAAATAGACTCTACGTAGTTATAGGCCTTCTTGCCTTAGCTACCTTTACTGTACTCCTTCTCGCCCTTTTTTGGATCAGATACTTTATGACCAAAAATCTGGAAAAACCTCTTCATCAGGTCATTGAGGTCACAGAAAAAATTGCTCAGGGAGACCTCTCCTATTCTTTTACCTATGATCGGGAAGATGAGTTAAAAAGGTTAATTACAGCCTTAGAGGAGATGCGCCTTGGCCTTATTGAGCTGGTTAAAGGGCTTCTCTCCTCCTTCCAAGAGCTTTTACAAACTACAGGGCTCATGAGAGATAAAAGCCTAAACCTTGACGAATCTGCCCTAAATCTTTCTCAAATTACGGAAATGGTCAATCAAAAGATTGTGGACATCAACATGAAACTCAATGAGGTATCCCACTCTTTTGAACAGATGAATATTGCTATTCAAGAGATAACCCAAAGCGTGTTAAAGACCACAGAAATGACCAAAGAGGCTAAAACGAGGACAGACCTTGCCCATCAGGTAGTAGAGAAACTCTCCGAGGACTCTAAAAAGATTGGAGAGATTGTAACCCTCATTAATAACATAGCTGAGGCTACCAATCTCCTTGCCTTGAATGCCTCTATTGAGGCAGCAAGGGCTGGAGAGGCAGGTAAAGGCTTTGCAGTCGTAGCTAATGAAGTTAAAGAGCTTGCCAAACAGACCCAAAGGGCTACTAAAAATATTGAAGAGATGATCTCTGAAGTGCAAAAGAATATCGAGAGTTCCATCTCCTCTATTGATGCCATTAGAGAAATTGTAAACCAAATCAACGATGCTGCGAGCGTCATTGCCAGTGCCACAGAAGAGCAAACCATCACCGTGGGTGAGGTTAATACCTATTTACAGGATACAGCTTATTATACCAGTGAAATTGGCACTTCTATGGAGGAATTAGTAAAAGCGGTAGAAAACCTCAAAGAAGTATCCAGGACAAACTTGGCTACTGCAGAAAAATTAAGAGAACTTGCTGAGAACCTAAAAGATATTTCTAACAGATTTAAACTTTAAGGTAAAATAGATGTCGCTAATCAAAAAGGAGAGACAAACAAGGGAAACCTATATAACCATTAATCTTGATCTCTATGGTGAATATTTGGAAAAAAGCAAAATTACCACAGGGATTGGCTTTCTTGACCACATGCTTGAGCTCTTTTCTTTCCACTCAGGGGTGATCTTTGAGCTCACTGCTGAAGGAGACCTTGAGGTTGATTTTCATCACACTGTTGAGGATATTGGGATTACCCTTGGCCAGGCCTTAGAAGCTGCTCTTGGGGAGAGACAAGGCCTTGCCCGCTACGGAGAGGCCACCATCCCTATGGAAGAGGCCCTCTCCCAGGCAGTTATTGACCTTGCCCGAAGGCCCTTCCTCGTCTATCAAGTCACCTTTCCTGTGGAAAGGATTGGAACCTTTGACACAGAACTTGTGGAAGAATTCTTTCGGGCCTTGGCTATAAACGGGCTTTTTACCTTGCACCTTAGGAATTTTTACGGTAAAAATGCCCACCACATTGCTGAAAGCCTTTTTAAGGCCTTTGCCTATGCCTTTAAAAAGGCCATAACCCAGATAGATGAAGAGGTTATCTCCACCAAAGGGATTCTCTAAGAAAGAAGCATCTTGGGGATTTCGTAATATTTTCTTGTTCGCTGAATGAATTCTATCCAGCTCTTAGGGATTAAAGGCATCAATAGTTTGGTTGTAGTTGAAACCACTGGATAGACAAGGGCCCTATCCAAGGATTCCTTAGCTGGGGGAAAGGGCACCACAATAAGAAAATAAAAAAAGGTAACAAATAAAGCTCCCTTGATAAGACCAAAAAGCCCCCCTAAGATTCTATCTCCAAGACTTAAGTTAATCTCCTTTAAAAACAAAACTATGACATATCCTAAGAGAACAAAGGATAAATAAATCAAAAGAAAGGCCAGTAAAAAACTGATTAGTAACTGCCCTTTAGAATGACTTATAAGGTGGGCCATGTAGGGCTTTAGTTTTAAGGATAGCCAACCAGCATAAAGGAAGGCTATAAGCATACCTAAGAGAGAGAAAAAACCCTTAATAAACCCCGAAAGGAACCCTCTAATGACGAAATAGGCTATGATTCCCAGGGCCAGGTAATCAAACCAAATCATTCCACATACCAAAAGGTCTCTTCTTTAGTGTCTTTAAGTTGCACCCCAAGGGTTTGTAATTTTTCTCTAATGCGATCAGCCTGGGCAAAATCCCTATTCTTTCTTGCCTGAAACCTCTCGGCAATGAGCTCTTCAACCTCCTCAAGACTTATCCCCGAGGCCTTAAGCTTTCTTGCCCTTTCTTTTTGGAAAAATTCTTCTGGGTCCTCTTCAATTATTCCTAAGTAGGTTCCAGCTAATTGTTGTATGAGGCTAACACTATTTTGAAGGAGCTCAGCCTCTTCAGAGCTAAGATCTCTGAATCTACTTACAAAATTATATAGCTCTCCATCAAAGGAAAAGAGGTGCCCTATTGCCTGGGCCGTATTGAGATCCTCCAAAAGACTATTCATAAAATTTTCTCTAAAAGAGATCATGGCCTGAGAAAGCCTTTCTCCCTCTGATCTTAGGCCTCCCTCTCTCTTTACCTTTACTTTCTTGACCCAATAGAGGGTCTCATAAAGGCGATAAAGGGCCTTTTCCATATCTTTCATGGCTTTCTCACTGTAGTCGAGAGGAGACCTATAGTGTTTAGAGAGAAGAAAGGCCCTTATGACCTCTGGGTGATATCTCTCTAAGAGATATCTGGTAGTCACAAAGTTGCCTAAGCTCTTAGACATCTTTTCACCATCCACCGTGATGAGCCCGTGATGGATGAAATATCTTACAAAAGGTTTCCCTGTTGCCCCTTCGCTTTGAGCTATCTCATTTTCATGATGGGGAAAGATAAGATCTAAGCCTCCACCGTGGATATCTATGGTCTCCCCTAAATACTTAAGGCTCATGGCAGAGCATTCGATATGCCAACCTGGCCTTCCTAAGCCCCAGGGGCTATACCAAAAGGGCTCTCCAGGTTTAGAGGCCTTCCAAAGAGCAAAATCAAGGGGATGTCGTTTCTTTTCCGAGGGATCAATGCGCACACCTGCAAGCATCTCTTCAAGCTTTCTTCCCGAAAGCCTCCCATAATTGGGAAATTTCCCCACGGAAAAATAGACATCGCCTCCACTCTCATAGGCAAGCCCTTTTTCAATCAACCTTTGAATAATCTCTATCATCTCAGCAATGTGTTCACTTGCCTTAGGTTCATAGGTAGGCTTTAAGACCTTGAGGGCCTCCATTTCCTCCTGGTATTCCCGTGTATACCTCTCAGTGATTTCCTTCCAAGAAACTCCCTCCCTATTTGCCCTATTAATGATCTTGTCATCAATGTCGGTAATATTGCGCACATAGATCACATCATAATCAAGACTTCTCAGGAGACGGTAGAGCACATCAAAAATAATAGCACTCCTTGCATGGCCAAGATGAGACGAATCATAGGCAGTTATACCACAGACATACATGGTAACCTTAGGGGGATTTAAGGGTTCAAAGGCCTCTACTTTGCGAGAAAGGGTATTGTAAATTTTTAAGTTCATTTTTGAAATAGGCTTTGGAAGGCTTTAAAAGAAGCTTCTTTGAGAGGGGAATTTTTCCAGGCAAACACAGGAACCCTTTGGGCCTCATATTGTAACACCATGGGATCTTCTGGTAAGAAGGCTAAAAGCTTAAGGCCCTGTCTTTCAGCTACTTCTTTGGCTACCTTTTTCAACTCCTCTGGCAGATTTTCAGGACAGCGATTAACTATCATCCAGAGATTTTCCACCTTAATATGAAGACTCTTTAAAAGCTCTGCAATCCTCTCTACCGTAATTATTCCCCTGTATGAGGCATCGGAGACAATGAGAAGATGCTCCATCTCAAGCAAGTTCAGCCTGGAGAGGTGCTCCATCCCTGCTTCATTATCAATAACAAGATAATTATAGGAGCGCATAAGCTTCTCAATAGCCTGGGAGAGAAAGGAATGAGCAGCACAGTAACAACCTGGCCCTTCAGGCTGACCCATCACAATGAGGTCATAACCATCAGCCTCGATGATGGCCTGATGAAGACGCATCTCCACATAGTCATATCTGGCCATACTATCAGGCACACTCTTTCTTAACTCTTCTTTGATCTCTCCCAGGGTAATATGCACCTCTTCCCCTAAGAGTTCATTTAAATTAGCATTAGGGTCCGCATCTACTGCCAAAATAGGCTTCAATCCTGCCTCCAAAAGATAATTTACCATCAGCGCAGAAAGAGTGCTCTTTCCAGTGCCACCTTTTCCTGCAAAAGATATCCTCACAGGCATTTGACTTATCCTCTCCTCTTTTTGTCTAAATACAATTTATAGGTGTAAGAATCTATTAGGGCCTGGCAGCTTGCCTCTAAAATATCGGTGGAGACCCCAACAGTCCCCCATTTTTGACCTTTACTTTTAGAGAGAATAAAGACTCTCACCTTAGAAGAAGTCCCAGGAAGGCCAGGTAAAACTCTCACCTTATAATCCTCAAGCTCCATCTCCCTGATCTGGGGATAGAACCTCTCTAAGGCCTTTCTTAGGGCATTGTCTAAGGCATTAACAGGCCCATTACCAAGGGCAGCTGTGTGCTCCACTTCTCCCACCCCTGGCGGAACCCTAACCAAAACCGTAGCCTCTGCAAGGGGCAAATCCTTTAATTGTTTTTGGTCAAAGACCTTGTAACTTAATAGTTCAAAATACTGCTTTGGTTCACCCATAAGCTTATAAATCAAAAGCTCAAGAGAAGCCTCAGCTGCCTCAAACTCATACCCCTCTGCTTCAAGCTTTTTAATTTCTTCCACAATCTTATTCACTAAGGCACTCTCAGAATCAAGCTCAATCCCAAGCTCCTTAGCCTTATAGAGAATATTACTCCTGCCTGAAAGCTCAGAAACAAGCACTCTCCTTGTATTCCCCACTAAGGAAGGATCAATATGCTCATAGGTGCGTGGAGACTTAAGAACTGCTGAGACATGAACCCCTCCCTTGTGAGCAAAGGCCGATCTTCCCACAAAGGGTAACCTTGCTGGATGGGGAAGATTAGCTATTTCAAAGACATAACGGGAGACCTCGGTTAATTTAAAAAGGACATCCTGAGAAGAGGTCTCATAACCCATTTTAAGCACTAAATTAGGGATAATGGAGCAGAGATTGGCATTCCCACATCTCTCCCCAATGCCATTGATCGTTCCCTGCACATGCTTCACCCCAAGCCTCACAGCCTCAAGGGAGTTAGCTACCGCACACTCAGAATCATTATGGGCGTGTATCCCGAGAGGAACATTATCCCCCAAAACCTCTTTCACCCTTTTAATTATCTCTGAGACCTCATGAGGTAAAGTGCCACCATTGGTGTCACAGAGACAGAGACAATCTGCCCCTGCCTGATAGGCCCTTTTAAGCGTCTCTAAGGCATATTCTGGATCTTCCTTAAAGCCGTCAAAAAAGTGTTCCGCATCATAAATAACCTTGCCTACCTGAGACTTTAAATATCTAATGGAATCTTCAATTATTTGGAGATTGTGCTCAAGGGTTGTTTTTAGCGCCTCTTTTACATGAATAGTCCAACTCTTACCAAATATGGTTACCACCTCTGTCTTTGCATGAATTAGGCTTTTAAAGATTTCGTCAGTCTCAGGGCTTTTCCGAGGATGAAAGGTGCTTCCAAAGGCTACAATTTTTGCATGTTTCAGATGATAGTCCTTTATCTCTTTGAAAAATTGGAAATCCTTGGGATTTGACCCTGGGAAGCCCCCTTCAATATAGTCAATCTTTAGTTCATCAAGTTTTAGAGCAATCCTAATTTTGTCTTCAACAGAAAAATTAACCTCTTCGGCCTGGGCTCCATCCCTTAAAGTGGTATCGTATATCTCAATCTTTTTCACTTTTCCTCCTTAACTTCACCCTCTAAATTGAAGGCCTCATGCAAGGCCCGCACGGCAAGTTCTGTATATTTTTCTTCTATTACACAGGATATTTTTATCTCACTTGTGGAGATCATCATTATGTTGATACCATGCTTAGCTAAGGTCTCAAACATTTTGGTGGCTACTCCTGAATGGGTCCTCATGCCAGCACCCACAATAGAGACCTTAGCAATCTTGTCATCCCCCTCAATCCTTTCAATACCAAGCTCTTCTCCCACCTTTTTTACGATCTCCAAGGCCTGTTTAAAGTCAGTCCTGGGCACGGTAAAGGTAAGGTCTGCCTTCCCATCAGGCCTTCCTGTTTGTATGATCATGTCCACATTTATGCCTGCCTCTCCAATAGGTCCAAAGATCTTGGCTGCAACCCCTGGCCTATCAGGAAGGCCATATATACTAATCCTTGCCTCATTTCTGTTATAAGTAACACCTGATACTAAGACCTTCTCCATCTCCTCATCCTCCTCGGTAATTAAGGTTCCCTCATGGTCATTGAAGCTTGATCTTACCACCAAAGGCACTCTGTAAATCATGGCAAGCTCAACAGAGCGCATCTCCAAAACCTTGGCCCCACTACTTGCCATCTCAAGCATCTCTTCATAGGAAATCTTAGGAAGCTTCCTTGCCTGAGGCACAATGCGAGGATCAGCAGTGTAAACCCCCTCTACATCAGTATAGATTTCACAAAGGTCTGCCTTAAGGGCTGCAGCCAAAGCCACAGCCGTAGTGTCAGAGCCACCTCTTCCCAAGGTCGTAATATCACCCTCCTCAGTAACCCCCTGAAATCCTGCTACTACCACAATTTTGCCTTCAGAGAGTTCCTTTTTTATCTTTTCAATCTTAATATCTTTTATTCTGGCCTTGGTGAAAAGCCCATTAGTATAAATAGGAATTTGATGCCCCAAAAGGGCAATAGCTTTATAACCCATACTCTGAAGGGTAATAGCAAGTAAAGAGGAAGTGACTTGCTCCCCTGTAGAAACAAGCATATCAAGCTCTCTTAGGGCAGGCTCAGGGGTCACCTCTCTTGCTAAGCCGAGGAGTCGATCTGTTTCTCCCGCCATAGCTGAGACCACAACTACTAAATCATGCCCTTTTTTCTTATAACTAATTATCCGTTCGGCTACTTTGCGGATCCTTTCAAGATTAGCAACTGATGTGCCTCCATACTTTTGCACAATAAGCATGTCTAACCCCTCTTCTTTTTATCTCCGAATTGTCCCCATACAGGATCTTCAGCAAAATGATCAAACCAAAAGTCTGTAGGATCAGCCCCTGCAGGATTAGGCTTAAGCTCAATTTTATAGTTATCACAATAATTCATCAAGAGTTGATAGGCCTCATTAAGGGCTCGCATCTTTTCAGGGTCTCCCCCTTTGTCAGGATGATACTCCTTAGCAAGCCTATGATAGTTCTCTACAATCTCTTTACGGGTGGTAATAATTGGAAGTTTCAATAGCTTTCTTGCCCTCTCAAGAGCTTCCCATTTTGCCTGCCAATTCATAGTGAATACTAAATTTAAAAGCTTTTCTTATTTTTACAAGATTTACGTAGAAAATTCACTCTCTTTGAAGACCTCAGCCTCAAAAAGATAGAGCTCTACCTCAGGGTCAAGATAACAGTCCTCCGGAAGCCCAGCCTTACGACAGCCCATTCTCAAAAAGGTCTCCCTATCCCAACCATACTCTGTGGCTACTTGAGGCAAAAGAAGTCCTCTATGATATCCCTTTTTGAGGTAAATCCCTTGTCTCCCCAAAACTAAATCTTCAGGCGAGGCCTTTTTAAAAGGGGAAAGGACAGAAATCTCTATCTCAACCTCAGATAATTCTTCTTCTTTAAGTGGAGGGAAGCGAGGATCAGAAAGGGCCGAAGACAAGGCTACCTTGGGTACACTTCGAAAAAGAGGCCCCTCAGGGGCTATATCACCGATGCATCCCCTGAGCTCCCCCTTTTTATAAAGGGTCACAAAAACTCCCCGCCTCTCCCAAAGATGGGGATATTTTTCTGGTAAAGGGGCTTCAGCCTCCCACTCCTCTTTTTTAAAATAGGCCTCTAAACTTGCTCGGGCAAGCCTTAGGAGATAGGATTTTTCTTCGGGAGAAAGCATTAAAGCTTATAAGTTTTAACTTTTTGCTCCAAGCTTGCTTAGGATAGCTTCTGCAGGCATAACCCCACTTTTCATTTCTCCATCAGGGAAGACATAAGTGGGTGTTCCTTTAACCCCAAGCTTTTGCATAAGGGATAGGGTCTCTTCTACCTTTCGACTTCCAGTAGCACACTGATTTTTGGACTTATAACCTGTTTTAAGGCCTTCGTATCCCTTTTGGTCACAGATAATGGAAATAGCCTTGGCCTTAGCTTCAGGATGAATAGCCTCTAAGGGGAAAAGGATTACCTTAACTGTCACCTTCCCTGCCTTCACCAGTTCTTCTAAAATACTTTCTGCCTGCTTACAAAAGGGACAATCAGGATCGGTAATAAGATAAAGAGTGTTTCCTCCATTCCCCCAAGTAAAGGCAACCACTTTCTCAAGTTCTGCTAAAGCATCTTTCCCCAAGACCCTTTTGTTGAGAAGGGCTAACTTTTCTGAAGTAAGATTCTTCTTGGTTGATAGTTCAATGATATTCCCACTGACTACATATTGACCCTTTTGATCGGTATAAAAGAGGGCCCTATCAGTCTCCGAGAGCTTCACCACTACCTCACAAAGGCCTGCTATAGGAGAATTTTCAATCTTTTCCAAGACTAAACCCCTTTGAATAGTGTCTAAGGTCCTCTGAAGGTCTTCCTTTTTAGGACAGTTAAAAGATTGAGATACCCCACCTTTACAGGAGATGAGAAAAAAAAGGGAACTTAAAACAAACATAGTTGTTTTCTTCATGGGCTATTTCCTCCTAAAGGAACATTTATAAAAAATATATTACAACTCTTTTAAAATAAAAGAGCTAAAGGGTTTTCTTCCTGCCCTTTTTGATTTATCATCTGGATAACCTACAGCCAAAAAGGCACAAAGCTCGAACTCATCCTTGGGCAGTCCCAGGACCTCTTTAACCTTTTCTTCCTTATTGACAATTTCTCCAAGCCAGCAAGTGCCAAGTCCTAAGCTATGGGCAGCAAGCATAATATTTTGGATGCAAGCGCCAGCGGACTGATGGTCTTTGATCTGATGATACATGGCCTTTTTTTCCAAAAAGACCCCTATTAAAAGAGGAGCCCCTTTAACAAGCTTAGAATATATAGTCAATTCAGCCAGTTTATCTTTGATCTCCTGGGACCAAACTATGACAAATCTCCAGGGTTGATTGTTGTGACCAGAGGGAGCCCAGATTCCCGCAGAAAGTATCTTATAAATAAGTTCCCTTTCCGGAACCTTAGGTAAAAATTTACGAATGCTTCTTCTACCTTCAATAGCCTTAAAAACGCAGCCAGCCAAGTCCTCGGACATATCTCTTTATCTCTTCAGTAAGCTTTAATTCCCTAAGAACCTCTTTTCTTATCTCCTCCAAAAGAGCTCTATCCTCCACATAGGCAAGTTTGGTAGGGTGCCCCTTGAGGAGAGCAACCATTCTTGCTACCAAGAGGCCAACATTTATAGCATTCATGAGGTCTTTATCATCCCAAATAGAGGCCTTACTTTTATATGAATAGCCAATAGCCCAGGGCGGAATAATTGCTCCCATGGAATTTAGAGTGGTAATGAGATAGCCACCAGTCATAATAGCACCTGTATCAGCTCCCACCACGATGGCACCCACTGTTTTGCCTTCAAGATAGCTTGGTTCACCAAAGGCAACCATGTTTTCTAAACAGGTCATCCTATCAAGGAGATTTTTCATGACTCCAGAGGGAGCAAACCAATAAATAGGGGTTGCAAAGATCAAACCATCTGCCTCGTAAATTTTTTCTAAGAGAGTTTTCCCATAATCTTCAAAGATGCAGGGGAAACGACACTCAGGACCTTCATTCTGGATACAGCCTACACAGGGCTTAATCTCTCCGTCATAAAGAGAATACCATTCCGTTTTTACACCCTCTCTCTCTGCAGCCTTTAAGGCAGCTAAAAGGAGCTGAGCTGTGCCCCCATTCTTATGAGGTGAACCAAGAAGCCCCACAACCTTCATAGCCCCAAAGCCTCTTTCCAAAAATTTGGCAGAGCAAAAGAGGCCTCATGGACCTGAAAATTATAGTAATAAGTATTAGCTAATTCCTTACCCTTGGGTTTTTGCGGATCCTTAAAGGGACATCTCATAATAAAGGCATTATCACTTCCGAAAGAGGGGACATTAGCTCTATAGACATAGATCTCCGCTGGAGGATAAACCTCCTTATATATTTTATGTATGCCAAGAAGGATATTTACCATAGTAAATGGAGTTCCACATTGTTGCACCACAATCCCTCTTGGGCATATCTTTAAGAGCTTCTGGTGGAAATCTATACCAAAGAGGGCATGAGATAATTCCTGGATCTGGTTTTCTTCACCAATATCAGGATCTGTAGAATCTATAATCACCAAGTCAAAGGTCTTTCCTTCCCTGACATATTGGTCCACCACTACATAGGCATCCCCAGTAATGAGGGTAAGCCTTGGGTCATTGGGGTTTTCTGGCAATAATTCAGGGAAATATTCTCTTACCAGCTGTGGAATCTTAGGATCAATATCCACAATAAGGACCTCCTCCACATAGGGGTATTTCAAAACCTCTCTTGCTGCCCCAAAATCCCCGCCACCACAGATAAGAACCCTTTTTATCCATCCTTCAGGAGCACTTTGCATGGGTATATGCACTAAGGCCTCATGATAAATGAACTCATCCCTTGAGGTAAATTGCAAATTGTTATTAATAAAAAGAAGGCGCCCCCAGAACTTGTTCTCCAAAATATATATATTTTGTAAACCTGATTCTCCATAAATAAGACGACTAACATAACCGAAAACATAGTCCTCGTGCACGAACTCAGCAAAGAAAACCTTGACCCCTTTACCCTCAGCGGGCAGGGCCTTAGACATTATTTCTCTTCTCATAAAACTTCACCCCAGGAATCAGAGAAATCAAAAAAAATTTTAACTTATCTCCACCTTTTGTCAATTATTTTAACGAGAGGGTTTCGAAATTTTGCACACTTGACAAGTGTGCAAAGGAACACATGCTCTCACTGATAACTAAACTTAAACATTCTCTACTTAACTATTACCCTCTCCCACTCAAAGGTCTTAATATTTCGCTCCTCTGCATCAAACTCTATCCCCACAAGATAGACCTCTTGAGCCATTCCCCTATATTTCTCCTCATAACCCTTCCTCTTTAACTCCTCAAGGGCATTCCCTCTCTCCCCTGTTATCACCTTAAACTCAATCACATACACCTTCTCATCTACCCTCACTATAAGGTCTATCCTGCCCTTACTTGTATACTCCTCTGCCACTATCTCAAGCCCTGTCCCTGCCAAAAAAC
>CAZBLU010000026.1:21611-22835 GCA_964493015.1 uncultured Caldimicrobium sp. | reverse complement strand
ATCTTACCATAAGTTTATAATTCATGGTAAAATTTGCTCACACAAAATTTTTTCAACTCCCGCCAATGGTGGAACTCTTTTTCTTGACGAAATAGGAGAGATGGGGCTATTAGCTCAGGATAAATTATTGCGAGTCCTTGAAGAAAAGAGATTTGAGAGATTAGGTGGAAATTATCCTATAAAGGTATATATTAGAATTATTGCAACAACTAACAAAAATCTACTGGATGAGGTTAAAAAGGGAAACTTTAGGGGCGATTTATATCAGCGGCTTAATGTGGTTAGTATCAAAATACCACCTTTTAGGGAAAGAAAAGAGATATCTCTCTATTAGCAGAATATTTTTTAAAAAATTTAGTATGGAATTAGGGCTTGAAAGAAAAAGGCTATCCGATGAAGCTATGGAAATGTTACAAAACTATTCTTGGCCAGGAAATGTTCGAGAACTGCAAAATGTGCTCAAAAGAGCAGTAATAGTGGGTAAAGGGAACTATATAACCAAGGAGGATATTTACTTTGAGAAAGAGGTGAAGGAAAAGGATCTGAAGTCTATATTAACAGAAATAGTAGAGAGTTTTCTTCAAACTTGTACTCCAGATCCTTATCATACTTTGCTCAAAAAATTAGAAAAGCTTTTAATAAAAAAGGCTTTAATCGCCTAACTCTTAGAAAAAAATGGAGGAATATGGATTATAGGTCCTCAAGAAGGTTTGTTTTTTTCATTCCAAAATTATTTGTAGGAGGGTGAGATGAAAAGATGGAAACTTCTCATGCATGTGCCAGATCCAGCAAGATTTGAAGCTGCCCTTAAAGTGGCTCGGAATTTTGTCCTTGCCCTGAAAGGCAAACCTTGCGAGGTTAGAATATTAGTAAATTATGAAGGTGTTAAGGTCTTGAAGGATTTTTCTCCTTATGATGCTCTTTTTAGAGAGGTCAAGGAGTTAGGAATAGAGATTTATTTCTGTGAAACAGCTCTCAGATCCCTGGAATTTTCCCCTTCAGAGCTTCCTCAAGGAGCAAGAACCGTGCCCTTTGGGATTGTTGCCTTGGTGGAATGGCAAAATGAAGGCTTTCAGTATGTGAGGGCCTAAAGCTTTCATGTCTTAAGTTATCTATCTATAGTAATTTATTACTATAATACACATTTTTTCAAAATTAACAAAAAATTAACAAAAAATTGTCTATACTTTTTACAAGCAATCTGGATAATTAAATTTAAAAATT
>CAZBLU010000026.1:0-21511 GCA_964493015.1 uncultured Caldimicrobium sp. | reverse complement strand
TAAAAAGAAATTGTATTATGTTAGTGCTCTTTGTGCCTCCCTTGTGGCTGGAGGGTTCATTTTCAGCCAGAAGGCCGAGGCAGTAAAATCTCCAGAAGAGGCTCCTGTAGATCCTAAAAACTGTTATAGTTGTCATGGCTTAATCAAAGATTTTCATACCAAAGGAGCCCATAAGAATGTTAACTGTGTGAACTGTCATACTGGTGTGGGAACACATCTTAAAGATGTGACTAAGAGGCCTGCTACAGTTACGGATCATGAGGCCTGTGGAAAGTGTCATAAGGAGCAGTATGAAAGTTTTCTTGGGCATAATTATAGAAAGCATGCCTTTTATGATAAGGGTGATCCTAAATCCAGATCACCTTTCTGGGAGACCCTTATTCGTCCCTATGCTTTTGAAATTTATCATGCAGAACCAAGGAGTCATAAATATATGTTACTTGATCATTTAGCGGCTGATCGTGCCTATGGTGGTAGATTTCAATATAAGAGGGGCTTCCAGGATGTAGTCATAAAAGGTCCAGTTAAGGCCTGGGATATTCTTTATGATGCCTTCCCAGAGGAAGATCCCAAAGGACCCAAAAAATTCTTTGTCCCCAGAACTTGGCCTGCTGCAGTAGCTATGTGTCTCCTCTGTAAAACTCAAGATCATATCCTTGCTTGGCCCTATATGGGAGATCCAACACCTAAGTCTGATATTAATAGAACTACTAATCCAGCTTACATTGCCAAGCAATATTTGAATAACGGATTTAACTGCTTTTTATGTCACGATCCTCATTCAGCAGAACCTCGTATTGTTAGAGATGCCTTAATTGAGGCCTTGACAACAAGAAATGATACCCTTTGGCATGAAGGATATCCTAATAAGGCAAATTTCAAAGTTTATGGTAACAAGGAGGGGCTTGGTTTAAGGGGATTTGAGAGAAAGATAGCCATTTTAGATAGATATGATCCCAATTTACAGTGTGGTCAATGCCATGTAGAGTATAACTGTGGTGCCCTTCATGATTATGAAAAGAGTGAGTATGGGAAGCCTCCAGTGCCAGTTGATTTTGCTACAGACAGAAGGTCTAATCACTTCCCCTTTGTAACCCTTGCTAAGATTGATCCAAAGTCTCTAAAGATCACAGAACCCACTTTTATGAATCACTTAGCCAAGTATAAGTTTTTTGACTTCGTTCATTGGGCAACAGGAGCCAAGCTCTGGAAGGCTCAACATCCTGAGGTAGAAACCTATTACAACTCTCCCCATGCTATGATTGGGGCTACCTGTGTGGATTGTCATACCGATAAAGGTATTGCGGGCTTTGCTAAGAGGAGTTCTGGAGATAAGATAGCTAAATCTGAAAAGAAATTTACCTCTCATTTCCATGCCTCCCCCAGAGACTTCAATTGGAGTCCCTGTCTCAAATGTCATACTGATTGGACCCCAAAAGATGCTGAGTATGCTGTAGAATCGGTTAAGAATTACATTAGACACCACATGAGGAAGGCAGAGATTTGGCTTAGAGAACTTGTGCAGACCTTCCAGAGAGCAAAAGACTGGGGTGTGGATGCTGAAACCCTTAATAAGGCAAGAAAGCTTCACGAAGAAGCTCATATGTATTGGGAGTGGTGGACTGCTGAAAACTCTGATGGTTTCCACAATCCCAAACTGGCCAAGGCAACCCTTGCCAGATCTGTCCAGCTCTCCTGGGAGGCCATTGACCTACTCAACAAGGCTATAGCAGAAAAGAGAGCTAAAATGGAAACAGCAAAGAAGTAATAAGGCTTGATGTGGGGTGACTTTAATAGATTTTTCAGGGGGCTTTGCCCCCTTTTATGTCTTTAAAGGGAGAAGAAATAATGCATAGATCAATAATAATTTTTTTATGTTTGATATTTTTATTTATTAGCGGTTGTAAACCAGAGAAAAAGGTAACTCAGGAAAAGGGGCAAGTGGTGGTTAGTTTAGGGGAACATAAGATAACTGTTGAAGATCTAAGGGTTGCCCTTAAAAATCTCTCTCCTCAGGAGCGTGAGGGGATAAGGGTCAATAAGGCACTTATGGATAAATTTGTAGAAGACATGGCTTATATGGAAGCTATGTATCTTGAGGCGAAGAAAGAAAATTTGGAAAATGATCCAGACTTTAAGGCCCGTCTTGAACAACAGAAGAAATTGCTTTTAGCGCAAGAGTTAATTCGTAAAAAATTGTTACCCAAACTCAAGGTGGAAGATAAGGAAGTAAAAGAATATTACGACAAAAATAGAGAACATTACAAAATGGCTAAACGCTATAAGGTTAGCCATTTGATGGTGAAAGACAAGAAGGATTTACAATTAGCACAAGAGAGGCTTAAAAAGGGTGAACCCTTTGAGAAGGTTGTGAGAGAGCTTTCTATAGATAAAGAAAGTGCTCAAAGTGGTGGAAGTCTTGGGTACCTTGAGGAAGGGCGCATGCCTCCAGAGTTTGAAAAGGTCCTCAAAAAGATGAAGGTTGGGCAGATCAGTGAACCTGTGAAAACGCAGTTTGGGTGGCATCTCCTAAAGTTAGAAGAGATAAAAGAGGCAGGCTATGTAGATTATGAAACCATGAAGGAAAGTATAAGAAATGTATTATTGGAAGAGAAGAGGCAGAAATTAATAGAGGAATATACTCAAGAATTAAAGAAAAAGTACAAGATTGAAATCAACAAGACCTTGGTAGATGAACTTTTCTTAAAAGGACAAATATAAGGGGGTGACAGGATGAAGAAAATACTATCTATTTTAGCGATGGCTTTAGTAATAACTGGTCTTATAGTTCAGAAGGGGTTTGGGCATCGGAATAGTGCTATGAACCTTGAGTGTGCCAGTTGTCATGCTGAGGGTCCAGCGGCAAAGATAGTTATAAAGGGTTTACCAGCTCAATTTCAACCTGGAAAGAGCTATCAGGTGACGGTGGAGGTGATATCTAAACTAAAAAGCATGAGTGAATCTAAAGGTGGCTTTGCTGTTCAAGCCAGTGCGGGGATTCTTAAAGTAAAGGACGAAAAAAGAACACAACTTTTAGGAGATTACCTTACACATACCCCTGAAGGCAATATGGGTAGGAAGTGGACATTTATTTGGGTAGCTCCTACCGATGTGGAAGAAGCCACTATTATGGTCATGGGGGTTGCGGCAAATGGTGATTATTCCCCCTTTGGGGATTCCGTGGCAGCAGATGCAGTAACTATAACTAAGGCAAAACCAAGAGTGAAAAAATAAAGAGGGAGGTGTCTAAAAATGGAACTAAGTAGGAGGGATTTTTTAAGATTAAGTGCTATCACTGCTGCAACTGTGGCAGCAGGTTTATCAAAGCCTCAAGAGATTTTTGCTGCTGGGGTCAAGACCTTTCCTGCAGGCCCCTGTAGATACTGTGCTATTGGCTGCACCATGCTTGTTGAATGTGAGGTAGATGCCCAGGGGAATCCCATCAAAATCCTTGCTATAAAGGGTGATCCTAAGAGCCCTGTGAATAGAGGGGTTCTCTGTACTAAGGGTTTTTATCTCCACAATGCCCTTGCTTATAAGGATAGACCAAGTGGTGCTCTAATCAGAAAGGAGTGGATCAATCCTGCTACAGGCAAACCTGATTTAGAAAATTCTCCCAGGGTTAAGGAAGGGAAGACCACCAAAGATCCAAGGGGTTTAAAACCTTCTGAGCAAGACCTAAAGGAAAACTTTGTGGTAGTGCCTTGGGAGGATGCCATTGAATTCATTGTAAAGGCCTGTGTCAAGGCCTATAAGGAATTTGGGAAACACAGTATTGCCTATTATGGAAGTGGACAGGCTGGAACTGAAGAATCTCACCTCATGAACATTCTCTTTAAAGGTGGTTTCCAAAATAATGCTATTGAGGGACAACCCAGGATGTGTATGGCCTCAGCGGTTGTTGGCTATCTTTATTCTGTGGGTAAAGATGAGCCCTGGGGAAGCCTTGATGATATTGATGTGCCTGATCCTGATTTTAAGAAGCATGCTGATACCTTTTTCTTAATTGGAACCAATACAGCTGAAGCCCACCCTATTATTTTTAATAGGATTGCTGCGGTTAAGGCCAAAAATCCCAATGTCAAGGTTATACTTGCAGATCCAAGGAAGACCCGTTCAGGGACTATTGCTGATCTTTGGCTCCCAATTGCCTCTGGTAGAGACTTGTTATTACTTAACTCTATGGCCTATGTTATAGCCTTTGAGCTTGATAAGGTAAAATATGATGTAGATAAGGGAGAGGTTACGGCAAACTGGAAGTATCTTGACAAAAAATTTATTGAAAGGCATGTATCCTTTGGTATTCATCACGATGTAAAGAAGGTCTGGATTAAGACTCACTATGGTGGAGATCGTGGAGACACCTGGGATATCTCATATACGGCCCCTCCTACACCAGGGCATTCAGCAAAGGTATATCCTGATCCTAAGAAAAAATATGGCTCTGAAGAGGAAATCAGAAAAGACCTTTATAAAGGCTTTGCCCTTTTCTTGAGATTCCTTGAAGACTATAAACCTGAAAAGATTAGTGAGGCCCTTTTTGAGGGAGAATCCCCTCTTGTATATGACTCAAAGAGCAAGACCTGGAAAAAAATATCTGGACCAGAGGCTATTAGGTTAGCGGCTAAGTGGTTTGCCGAGGGGTATACAGTGACTTGCTGGACTATGGGAGTTAATCAGAAGGTCCAGGGAACTTGGGTGAATGCCTCTCTTCATATGTTACATTTTATTACTGGAAAGGCTTGTAAGCCTGGTAGGCTCTCCTTTAGTTTTACAGGGCAACCCAATGCCTGTGGTGGTATTCGTGCACCTGGGGCCCTCTGTCATGCCCTACCCTATGGCAGATTGGTGACTAATCCTCTCCACAGGGCTGCTATTGAGGGTATCTGGAAAAAGGGTGTAATTAGTTATTTAAGGAAAAAAGGATTGAGTGAGGCAGAAGCACAAAGAGAGGCAAATCGTATTAAAATTCATCCCTTACCAGGGCCACACACAGTAGAGATGTTTAGGAGACTTGGTGCAGGACAAATCAAGGTCATGTTTATTTCTACCGTAAATCCTGGGCAGAGTAATCCCTATTCTTGGCCCTATAGGCTGGCTATGGGTAGGGCAGATAAGGGGACCCCTTGGCCCTTAGTGGTTACCTTTGAGGCCTTTCCCACAGCTACTACTCAGGTTTCCGATGTTGTTCTATCTGCTTCCTCTTGGAATGAAAAGGAATGTCTCTATGGAAACCTTGAGAGGAGATATCAGGTCATTAAACACAATATTCCACCCCACAAGGATTCTATACCTGACCATACTCTAACTGGGATAATTGCCAGGCGACTGGAAGAGGAAGGTATCATACCTAAAGGTTTAGTCTCCAGATTTTGGCCAGAAGAATACGATGGACCCGATTGGTTGAAGAAAACCATTGCTGCTGCTAAGACAAAGGACTGGAATAGAAAATTTACTACCAATATTTGGAGTGATGTGCTTGCCTGCACCAAAGGAACTTACTATGATTTTGCAGGAATGAAGAGATCCATGCTTTTAGAGAGGAACTGGGGATATCGTCAACCATTACCTGAGGAGTATCACACAGATCCTGATGTAAAAAGACGTTATGATAAGTATGAGTCTCGCATCCAGTTTGCTTTCCCCTATGATCCTCATATTCATAAGAAGTTTAAGGCTGTGATTGAGAATCTGAAGAAGTTTAATCCTGTCTATGGAGCATGGATCGAAAAATTGATTAACGAAGAAATGCACGATAGTGAATATCACAAGAGGGAAAATCTTCCCTCTGGCTGGTATGCATTCTTTTATGCCTCTAACCCCTTTATTCATGGCATGGTGGATGACCCAACTAAGCCAGGTGGAAAGATCCCTGTTATTGATGGAAGAGCTATTGCCTGGGCTAACCCCTGGTGGGCTTGTAAACTTGAGGGCAATAAGTTTGTTAAATACAGAACTGTTGAGATAATAGAGAGGGTCTTTAATCCTAAGAAGGTAGATGAAAATTCTGCACAACCCTACGATATCAAGAGCAAGTATACAGTCACTGTGCCAGGAGATCCAGACAAAGATCTTAAGGCTCTTAAGCTTATTGCCCTTAGCCCTGCTGAATTTCCAGGCTTAAGATGTGCTTATAAGAAGGCAGATGGTTCTGAGGTAGTGATTTATGACACAAGGGAATACATCTATGGAGCCTGCACGGGAAGAGTTCTTGAACACTGGCATAGTGGTAGTATGACTACGAGAGTGCCTCAACTTGCCAGAGCAGTGCCAGGGGCCTATGTGGAAATCAATGAAGAGCTTGCCAAAAAGTTAGGAATTAAAACTGGCGATTCTGTTATTATAGAGTCTCGCCGTGGAAAGATTGAGCTTCCTGCAAAGGTTCTAAATGTAACGCAGGCAACAGGAGGTCCCAGAAAGGATTACGTATTTATACCCTGGTTTGATGAATACAAACTCATTAATATGATCATGGGTGATTATTTCGATCCTTTTAGCTTCCAAGCTGATTATAAGATGTTTGCCGTAAAGATTTACAAAGGGAAAACCAAAACGAGACAGGCAGAACCAGGGAAAGTGGTAGCCTAAAAGATTTATGAAATTTTAAAAAAGGGGGCCTTTTATAGGCCCCTTTATTTTGTAAGATTAAGTAAAATATTTTAAGAAAATATGACTAATTAACAGGGGTTCCTATGAAAAGGAGGGATTTTTTAAAGATATCAGCCTTAGGATTACTGTCTACAGGCATACTAAAGATTAATCCTGACTTAGCATTGAGTTTATCCTTTAGAAAAAAAGAGGAATTTGAACCCCCTTTATCTCATATTCCCATAGAGGGAATTATAAGACCTCCTGGGGCCCTCCCTGAGAGAGAATTTAGGGCTAAGTGTATTAGTTGTGGAGTGTGTGTTAATGTCTGTCACACCATGAAGTATGATGCCCTTGCGGTGGTAGGGCTAAGAGATTTAAAGAATTTTGGCACACCCTATGTTAAGGACATGAGGGATTTCCCCTGTGGTCTATGCATGGAATGTCCCAAACATTGTCCTACAGGAGCTTTGCAACCCTTGCCCAAAGAGAGGGTAGCTATGGGGCAAGCTCTTATTGATTTTAGCCTTTGTTTTGGATGGAATGGAGATGTTTGTTTAAGTTGTAGTAAGGCCTGTCCCCTTGGTGCCTTTGTTTTTGATTTTTATAACAGTGAGTGGGGAAATCAACCCTATATAAATGAAAAGTGTGTAGGTTGTGGGCTCTGTGTCAAATATTGCCCTCTTGGTGGATCTGCTGTTAAGGTTATTAAGAAGGAAACTTATAAGAGGATTCGGGAAGAATATGATGCCCAATTTCAGAGGCTACTGAATTTGTCCATGGAGGAGAGGTATTTGGTAGTTTACAACGAGAATTTACCCAAAATAATGGCGAGAGGTAGAATCCTGGAGAGGGAGTACAGATGAGAGAGAAGAAATTTTTTGTCTTACCCAGGTATTCCTTACTTAGACGCCTTACTTTACTAATAGTTCTCACCCTCTTTATACTGCAATTATTCAGAGTTAAGGTGCTTGTTGGTGGTTTGAGTGGCTCTCTTCTTATCTCATGGATTAAATTGCTGGATCCCTTTGCCTATTTAGAGTCCCTTCTTGCCTCTAAAAATTTTAATCTTCAGACTTTATGGGCGGTGCTACCTGTTTTATTAATTTATTTCATTTTTGGTAGGTCCTTTTGCGGGTGGATCTGTCCCATGGATTTACTATTTGGTTTACTGGATCGCTTAAAGGTTCCTTATAGGTTCTCAATAGCTCAAAGGATATCCTCTTCTTTAGGCTTTTTAGTGTTTTTTTCCTTTTTGGGACTCTCCTTTTTCTTTAGCCTTCCCCTTTTTACCAATTATTTTTCCCATTTAACTAACTTTTTTAGGGCTATAACGGGAATCTACTTTTTTCTGTTTGATTTGCCCGTAGATCTCTCTCTTTTAGTTTATTCCCTAAGCTTAATCCTTTTTCTTCTTATAATGGAATTGATTTTGCCTCGCTTTTGGTGCCGTATTTTATGTCCTGTGGGTAAATTTTATGGGCTTCTTAATAAAGTGAGTTTACTACACTTGCGGTATAAAGAGGGAGAATGTTTTCACTGTAGGCTCTGTGACAGGCAGTGCTATATGGGGGTTAATGTTTCTCAAAATGTGGGAAAGGGAAAACTTAGAAGTCAAGATTGCATTTATTGTGGAAATTGTGTAGAGGCCTGCGAAACTAAAGGTAAAATAGTAAAATTTAAAATAGGGGTGTGAGCTATGCCATTAGCTAGTGGTTTTTTGGAAGTTTTAAATAGTGACTCTTTGGAAGGAGTCAAAAAAGTTTTGAAAGAAAATGATATAGAGATTGTTAGAATTGAGGATAATAAAATTGTCTATCTTATTGAAAGGGCATCGCTTGCTGAGCTGGAAAGTATGCTTAAATTTATGAAGGGTATAGAGGGGGTATTAAATGTTTATTTAGCTTATTATTCCCTTGGCCAGGCTGGGGATTAGTTAGGGCTCTCTGATTTTATAGCCGTAGCTGTGAACAGTGATTACATACTGGGGATTATTAGGATCGTCCTCTATTTTTTCTCTTAGGTTTTTAATATGCACATCTAAGACGCGGCTCCAATTGTAGATTTTCTTTTCTACCCAAATGGCATTTCTAATTTCTTCTCTACTAAATGCACGGCCTGGGTCTGACAAGAGAAGGGTTAAAATTTTCCATTCCTTGGGAGTAAGATGGATTTCTTGGTCTTTTTTAAAGATGCGACGTCCTTGGATATCTATTTTTAAGTTTCCTAAGTGAATAAAATCTCTTTCTGACTTCCGAAAGAGTTGTGCTTTCCTCAGTAGGGCTTTACAGCGGGCAACCAGCTCTAAGGGCTCAAAAGGCTTTGCTAAGTAGTCATCGGCTCCCAGTTCAAAGCCAAGAACTTTATCAGAAAGGGAACTTTTGGCAGTTAAAAGCATAATAGGAATAGTTGGATCGGTATATTTAAGTTCTTTAAGCCATTCCAAGCCGCTTTTATCAGGGAGCATAATATCAAGGATGATCATGTCTGGTTTTTCTCTTTCGAATAGTTCTTGGGCTGTTTTTATATTCTGAGCTTGAAGGATTTGGAAACCTTCAATGCTTAAAAAGGAGGAAACTACCGTAAGGATATCTGGATCATCATCAACTATCAGTATTTTCTTTGCCATGTTTTATATTATACTATATTTCTTGGAATTTCGAAATAAAAAAGAGTTCCTTTATTTAAGGGCGTAAATCCGATTTTACCCTTATGGGCCTCAACATAGGCCTTAGCAATAGTTAACCCAAGGCCAAAACCAGTGGAACTCTTTTTGTAGAACTTTTCAAATATTTTGGTTTCATCAGGGTCAAGACCAGGGCCTTCATCCTCAACCTCAAATCTTAAGTAATCTGCCACAGGGAAAGCTCTCACTATAATTTTACCTCCTGTAGGAGAATATTTTATGGCGTTAGAGACCAAATTGGAGAGCACTGAGAAAAGTTTTTCATAGTCCCCTTCAACTTTCAGACCTTCAGAAATATCTAAGTGAAAATGGATCTCCTTAGGATCACTTAGGCCTTTAAGGGAATAGATCACTTCTTCTACAAGATCTTTAACTGGAATTACCATTAGATCTAATTCCAAGAGATTAGCCTCATGTTTTTCCAGATCTATTAACATGTTGAATAGGTGAATAAGACGATCAATGTTTTTTTGACAAATCCCTAAAAACTCCTTCAATTTCTCTTTGTCTTGCTTGGGAATATCTACCAAGTCCCTTTGAATAAAATAATGATAGATAAAATCAATACTTCCTTTAATTGAGGTAAGAGGGGTTTTTATTTCATGGGCCATATTGGAGAGAATAAATTTTTTGTGTTCTAAAAGATTTTGGAGAAGCTCGGTTTTGATCTTAAGTTCCTGAGTAGCCTCTTTAATCTTTACCTCCATTTGGTCTTGGTAATAATTGATTTCTTTTAAGAACTGATTTATACCGTCAATAAGAATGGACCATTCGTTGGGTATAGGGAAGTTACTTTGGGTCTTTTTTTCTTTTTTTAGTGGATTATAGAGATAACTAAGTGTGTTAAGTAGTCTTACTATACAATAAAGGGGATTAAAGATGAATTTATTAGAAATAAGCATAATCATAAGGTTTAAGGAAAGCCAAAAAACAATAAAACTAATAAGGGTAAGAATTTTGTATGAAGAGATTTTCTTATAAGTTTCTTCAAAGGGTATAAAGATACTAATAGCCCCTCTAATGTCTCCCTCACGATAACCTTGGTAGGCATGGCATTTAAGGCAAGATTTTTCAGTATATAGTGGTTTAATAAGGCGATAAAAGAGTTGGCCCTGGATCTTAACTATTTTGGCATATTCATCTTTTTGGGAATTTTTTTCAAATTCAAGTAAAGCGGCTTCTTCTAAAGCATCTGGTTTGTTATAGGGATTGATATATTTTAGGCTGGTTATTTTGAACCAGTAGAGATTGTTCTCTCGGGCAAGTTCTGAGAGCTGTCTTGTTACTAAGGCAGGATTTTCTTTTATAAGGATGCTTCCCTCCCTGGTATAAAGCTTAGTTTTTATGCCCAATTGTTTGAGATAAGGATTTTCTTCTACCCAGGGTAGTTTCTCTACAAATATACCCCCATGATCAGCAATCCATTTTCGGGTAAGGACAATCTGATGATAAACTGCTAGAGCCTGCTTCCTTACTTGTTCAGTAAAGATTTTTTCTAAATAGTGAAAGAGGAAGAAAAAGGGAAAAAAAAGATTGAGCAGAAGAAGTAGATTGAGATAGAGGATAAATCTTCGGGTAATTTTTAATTTTAAACTTTGGAGCATATATATTGGAAATATAGCAATTTACGAAAGAGAATCAAGCCTCTGCTTGAGGATGTTATATATAGGTCAACCACCCCAAAAGTTTGTCAAGAGAAAGGGACAAAGGCTCCCCCGAAAAAAGAAATCTTTACACACTTGACAAGTGTGCAAAGATAGAAAAGAAAAATAAAACCAAAGGAGAAGGGAGTGGAAAATACTCCCTCCTTAAAGAGTGGTTTTTTTACAGCTCCACTCCTTCTTCAGTATATTTGGCTACCAGGTCACCAACTTCTTGGGTAGTATAACCCATTTTGCCTGCAGAAAGGCTTTTTAGGTGGTCTCTGCAGACCTTGATAACTGCCTTCTCTATAGCAGAGGCTGCTGCAAGGAGGTTAGCATCTTGAAACTTATCCCCAAGCCACTCAAGCATCATCATACCCGCACAAATAGCTGCTAAAGGATTAATTACATTTTTCCCCGTATATTTGGGGGCTGATCCCCCGATAGGTTCAAACATAGAGACCCCTTGAGGATTAATATTTCCACCTGCTGCTATTCCCATACCTCCTTGAATAATGGCTCCAAGATCGGTGATAATATCTCCAAACATATTATCCGTGACAATTACATCAAACCATTCGGGATTTTTGACAAACCACATACAAGTGGCATCTACATGGGCATAATCCTTCTCTATATCAGGATACTCCGCTCCTACCTCTTGAAAGGTTCTCCACCAGAGATCCCAGGCAAAGGTAAGCACATTAGTTTTACCTACAAGGGTAACCTTTTTCTTTTTGTTTCTCTTGCGGCAATATTCAAAGGCAAATCTGATACAGCGTTCCACCCCCATTCTGGTGTTGATAGATTCCTGAATAGCCACTTCATATGGAGTGCCCTTGCGTAAAAAGCCACCACCACCAGCATAAAGCCCCTCTGTGTTTTCTCTTACTACAACAAAATCAATATCTTCAGGCCCTTTGTCTTTGATCGGGGTCCAGACCCCTGGATAGAGTTTAACAGGCCTTAAGTTCACATATTGGTCCAGCTCAAAGCGGATTCTTAAGAGGATTTCTTTCTCTAAAATTCCTGGTTTGACCTCAGGATGCCCTATGGCTCCTAAATATATGGCGTCATACTTTTTAAGTTCCTCAATGCCACCTTCTGGGATGGTTTCGCCAGTCTTGAGATAGCGATCCCCTCCCCAGTCAAAATAGGTCCACTTAAAGGAGAGATTAAATCTCTTCCCCGCAGCTTCTAAGACCTTTACTCCCTCTCTGATAACCTCTGGGCCTGTGCCGTCTCCAGGGATAACAGCTATCTGATAAGTTCTCGCTGACATGGGCTCCTCCTTAAAATTAATTTAACCCTATAATATAACCCAATCTTCCACTTTACCAAGGCCTCTCAAACTATTTCCAATGTAGAGTGTTGCTCCCTTTTTGAGGTCTTCTAAAGTCAAAGGGGCCTCAATTGCCTTCTTTTCTTCTATTAATTTTCTGCGTAAAGTCCCTGGAAGTATCCCCAGCTCAAGGGGAGGGGTATAGAGAAGTTCCTCTTTTTCCAAAAAGATGTTGGAGATAGTGCCTTCAAGTAATTGGTTGGCCTCATTATAGAAGACTATCTCAGTAAAGCCCCTTCTTAGGGCCTCTTCCCTGAGATGATTATATTCCTTTCTTTGGGTTGTCTTATGATAATGAAATGTATGAGGAGGAGTCTTTCTCCTAATTAACCCTACTTTTATAGGCTTTGGCCAGCAAAGTTCTTCATAAGCTTCCTTTTCAAGCTTAAGCTCTCCAGTAGGGCTTAAGATCAATTTAATACGAAAAATTTGAAAAGTGTCCTCTCTTAAATTTTCCCTTAAAAAATCCTTAAAAGAGGCATAGGACTGCAACTCCTTGGGGATACTAAACTGAAAATACTTAGCTGAGGAAAGGAGCCTCTCAAAGTGATAGGGTAAGAGGGGATTTTCCCTCCCCTGAGTCCACCAAAAGGTCTCAAGGAGTTGAAAATAAGGTATGGGGTCTAAAAGAAACTTGGCCTTAAGCAAGGTCTCTTCGTATTCCCCTTCAGTGTGACTATCCCATACGATACCCGCCCCAACTCCAAGCTCACCTCTAAAGCTTTGATCTTTTTCCTTTTGAAGTAGGATGGTTCTTATAGCTACATTAAAGAGAAAATCTCCCTCAGGTGTGAGATAGCCTACGGCCCCTGTATAGACATTTCTTGGTTCCTTTTCAAGTTCCCTAATAATCTCCATAGTCCTGATCTTGGGGGCACCTGTGACAGAGCCACAGGGAAAGAGGGCCTTTAGTATGTCAAATAGAGAGGCCTCTTTTATAGTGCCTTCAATTAAAGAAATCATCTGATGAAGAGTTGGATAAGTCTTAATTTGAAAGAGTTCCTTGACCCATACGGAGCCTGGGATAGCAATGCGTCCAAGGTCATTTCTAATTAAATCTACAATCATGATGTTTTCTGCTCTGCTTTTAGGATCCTCTCTTAGGCTTTCCTTTTGGAGTTCATCCTGATGAAGGAGAGGAGCCCTCTTTAAGGTCCCTTTCATAGGGGCACTAAGAAGGCGGAGCCCTTTCTTCTCTAAAAAAAGTTCTGGTGATAAGGATAGAAGGAAAAAATCAGGAGTTTCCATAAAAAAGGCGTATTCACATCTTTGGGAAAATAGTAAGGCCTTAAAAAGGGACCAAGGGTCCCCAGAGAGGGTAAATTTAAGTTTGGCGGTAAAATTAACCTGATAGGTATCACCCTGGGCTATATAGTTCTTGATTTTTCTTAGGGCTTCCTCATACTCTTTCGAAGAGAGATTGAGACCTTTCACTTGGAGAGAATAGTTCCTTTCTACCTCTTGAGGATGAAGTTGCACTTTGTGCCACCTTTTAAAGAGAGCAAAATAGGCCAAGGGTGTCTGAGGCTCCCAATACAGTTTGTTAAGTCTTTCTTCTAAGAGATAGCCTAACTCATAGGAGATAAAGCCAAGGGCATAAAAACCCTCTTTAATCTTTTTTTCTAAGACATGGAAATATTCCCTGATTTCAGCTAAGCTCTTCTTTTCCTTAGAGAGCACCATTATTTCCCTACAGTCTTCAAAGATGAGGGCCTTGTAGGGAATTTTTTTTGCCTCAACAAAAAAGAATTGGGGTTTCATTTCTTATCTATTTGAACACTAAAAACGGTGAGAAGAAAAAGTATAAAAGAGAAGAGGAAAAAGTTGCTCAGGCTAAAGAGGGGTAGAGAGGAAACAGTTTCAGGTAAAAAGCTACTGGAAAGAAAAAGGATAACCAAGATACCTTCTGCTATAAGATATCTAACTAAAAACTTATAGAGTTTTTCTCTAAACTTCCACTTTTTCTGAAGATCCTCTTTATGGATCTCAAGTTCCTCAACAATCGAGTGAAGGGTGGAGAGTTCTTTTTGAATGAACTTGAGCTCCTTTGCAATCTCTGATTTTTTCAGTCTACTTTCTAATTTTTTAAAGATCTCCTTTGCCTTAGTTAGTTTTTGCCCAAAAAGAAAATCTTCTCTCTTGTAGGGGTAAGCTTGCCAAAACTTTTCCAGGGGGGAAAGAGAAGTTGTTATTTTTTCTAACTCCGATTTAAATTTTTTTATCTTGGAGATGATGTAACTATTCAGCTCAAGTGAGAGTTCTAAGGCCCCTTTCCCAGCTGCTTCAATTAGAATTAAGCCCCCTTTATAAGTATTTTCTCGTATCTTTTTAAGGGTCTCTTCATAATCCTTTCTTTCCTCTTCAGAAAAGAATTCCTTTAATTTATGAAATTTATCCTCAGCTTCTCTTAATCTCTTAACTGTTTCTTCACGATAGCTCTCCCAAGTCTTTTGGAGGTTTTCTTCTAACTCCATTTGGTGCTTAATAAACACTGGCTCAAGAAAGGCAAGGTAGATGGTATAAGGATTTTGAAAATAGGGAAAGATCTTCTGCCAATTTTCCTCTCCCTCATAGAGGAGAAGCTGCAGAAAATAAAAGGCGGGAATACAACTTGAGTCTTTTTTTAGGGCCTCTCTAAAGTTTTCTTCAGCAGAGAGGAAATCCCTTTGATAGTAATAGATGTAGCCCTTGAGGAAGAGAAGATAGCTTTTAAGAAAGGGGGTTTTTGCCTCTGCTAAGGCGGTTTCTAAATGATAGAGGGCTTGGGGAAAGTCCCTTTTCCAGAGGTTCACAGCAAGTAACCCTAATTCAGCCCTTGTTTCACCTTCCAGCCTCTTAAATTTCTCTTCTGCCAAGGCTAATTTTCCTAAGATAAGGTCTTCAAGGGCAAGATATAGATCTCCACCCCTTACAGGAAAATCTAAAGGCCTATTTAGATTGGTCCAATTTTCAATTTCCGCAGGAAAGAAGAATGGAATTTTTATAAAGGCTGGAAATAGATAAAAATGACGACAAAGAAAACCCTTGAGAAAGTCCTCCTTGCTTTTATCCTGTAAGGTTTCCCAAAGATTTTTGACTATATCCTCAAAGGAAAATTTCAAATATTGCTGGAATTCCTTTAAGGGGTCTTTGACCCTTAATCCTGGACAATCCTCGCTTTTATGTAAGTAGGTTCCACAAAAGAAGCACTTCTCTTCTTCAGGAAAAAAGAATGTATCTTTAAAGGGAAATATGAGCGTGGGATCAACAGTTGAGGGAAGTATTAGTTCATAAATATCCTCATCCACCCTCTCTATTTTGTAAAAGAGAGATTCTTTTTCCAAGGCCTTTTTTAAAGGGTTAACCACCTTGGCTTGTAAATAAATCTTTCCAGCTCTCTTAAAGAAAGATGAAGAGACTTGGGGTCTATCTTCTGATATCTGAAATACCAAGGGAAGAGGAGCGGAGCCAAGGGTAGCTGAAAAATGCTCCTTTAGATAAAAGAGGACATCATTTAATTTGATAGGGGCCTCGGGTTGGACTTCATAGAGCCAGATATCCTTCTTGGTAAAATATTTGCAGAGATATTCATCAAGGAAATCTCTAAGTTCCTGAGCTCGTCCACCAAAAAGTAGTTTTTGTAGGGGTTTATTTTCTAAAATCTTTAAGAACATGTCTGCTTAGGAAAAGGATAAGCCCTATGGTAATGCCAAAGTCTGCTATATTAAAGGCAGGCCAATGCAGACCTCCGAGATGAAGGTCAAGAAAATCTAAGACTGCGCCAAAGGAAATTCTATCTATCCAGTTACTAAGTCCACCGCCAAAGACCATTCCTAAAAAAATCTTGTCTTTTTGAGCAGATTTACGAGCTATGTAAAAGAGTACACTCAAAATCAGAGGAGTTAAGAGAAGGAGGAGTAGATCAAAGAGATTAGGGGAGTTTCTGAGGAGGCCAAAGGCTATACCCTTATTCCAAACCTTAACCAGGTTGAAAAAGGGTAAGACCTCCACGAGTTGATACTCTGCTTTGAGGACAAGATATTTGCTAATTCTATCAAGGAGAAAAATGGTTATAGCACTAAGATAAAAGACTCTCAATTTGAGCTTCTCCCCTTATCACTTTAAAACACCTTAAACATAACTCCTTTATTTCCAAGCTTCCCACTTCAGGCCTTCTCTGCCAACATCTTTCACATTTTTTATAAGAAGTTGCCTTAACGAGGACTTTTAATCCCTCTATTTCCTGAGAGAGATAAGTAGCTTCTGCCTCAGGGAACGGGGTCTTTTCAAATTTAGCCACCATAAGAAAGTATTCCCAGAAGGCCTTATCCATGAGAAGTGGTTCCCACTCTTTAGGGGCTTCAAAGAGGACCTCTGCCTCAAGAGAGCTCCCAATGAGGCGTAAATCCTTTCTTGCTCGCTCTAAGGCCTTTAAAAATTCAGCTCTCAAATGTAAAATTTTTTTCCATCGAGCTACTTCCTCATCACTTAAGGAAAATTCATAGTTGGGAAAATCAGTTAAGAAGACGGATTTTTCCTCTTTTGGATAAGGTAAGTTTTGCCAGATCTCTTCTGCCGTGAAGGATAAGATGGGAGCCATAGTTTTTACTACGGTGTCCAAGGCATAGTAAAGGACTGTCTGTGTGGCCTTTCTCTTGAAGCTCTGGGGGGCTTCACAATAGAGAAAATCTCTATTTATATCAATAAAGAGAGAAGACAGATCAACTGTGCAAAAGCGATGGATCTCATAGGAAACCAGATGGAACTCATAGTTTTCGTAGGCCTCTTTTATCTTCTTTAAGCTCTGGGAGAGGCAGAAGAGGATATATCTCTCAAAAGGAGGTAATTTTTCAAAGGGAATTAGGTCCTTCACAGGATCAAAATCGTAGAGGTTCCCTAAGAGAAAACGACAGGTATTGCGAATTTTGCGATAAGTCTCAACCAGTCTATCAATAATTTCCTGAGAGATCTTGATATCGTCCCGATAGTCCTCCGCAGAGACCCAGAGGCGCACGATTTCGGCCCCATAACGCTTAATCAGATCCTGAGGATGGACGACATTGCCAAGGCTCTTGGACATCTTTCTGCCTTTACCATCCACCACAAAGCCATGGGTAAGGATAGTCTTATAGGGAGGCTCATTTCTTGTGCCGACTGAGCAAAGAAGGGAACTCTGAAACCAACCCCGATGTTGGTCAGAACCCTCTAAATAGAGATCAGCAGGAAAGATAAGTCCCTCCCTCTTTTCCAAGACACCTGCAAAGGAGACCCCTGAGTCAAACCAGACATCAAGGATGTCCTTTTCCTTTTCAAAGTTGGACCCTCCACAGGTGGGGCAAGTTGTCCCTTCAGGTAAAAGCTCCTCTACAGGCTTAACAAACCAGGGGTCACAGCCCTCTCTTTCAAAGAGCCTTATGGTGGCTTCATAATAGCGGTAATCTCTCAGGATTTCCCCACAGTTTTTACATCTAAAAACAGTGATCGGAACCCCCCAGACCCTTTGGCGAGAAATGCACCAGTCTGGCCTTCTCTCTAACATACTCTGGATGCGATTTCTTCCCCAAGCTGGTATAAACCTTACCCTGTTAAGGGCCCTTAAGGCCTTTTCCCTGAGATTACCTGTTTCCATGGAGATAAACCACTGGTCTTCAGCCCTGAAAATAATAGGTCTTTTGCATCTCCAACAGTGAGGATAGCTGTGAGAGATCTTATCGTGGTGAAGAAGTAACTTGTTACTCTCTAATTCTTCAAGTATTTTTTTATTAGCCTCTTCGAGGGTTAACCCCCCAACCAGAGGCACCTGAGGATAAAATCTACCCTCCTCGTTGACAGGGGTATAAATTTCAAGCCCATATTTGAGCCCCACAAGATAGTCCTCCTCGCCATGCCCAGGGGCAATGTGGACTACCCCTGTTCCTGTCTCTAAGGTAACAAAATCAGCAAGCACGATCAGGCTTTCACGGTCATAAAAGGGATGTTTTGCCTTTGCCCCTTCAAGAAATTGAGGATTAAACCTTGCCTTAATGGGCGGTAGTTCTATTTCTAATTCAGCACAGAGGGCTGAAAGCCTTCCCTCTGCAAGGATAAGATACTCCTCTGACCTCTCCACAAGAACATAAGTAAATTCAGGATTAAAGGCCAAGGCCAAATTGGCTGGAAGAGTCCAGGGAGTGGTGGTCCAAATAAGGATATAAGTAGGTTTTTCTAAGATGAAATCTAATTTTTCGGAAAGCAGTTTCTTAGTTTCCTCTGTAAGGGGGAACTTCACATAAATAGAGGGGGATACATGGGGTTCATACTCTACTTCTGCCTCTGCTAAGGCAGTAACACAGGTTGGGCACCAGAAGACGGGTTTTTTGCGCCTGTAAACCTGGCCTGTCTCCAAGAAACGCAAAAACTCTCTGGCAATGGTTGCTTCATACTCTGGGGACATGGTGAGATAGGGATTTTCCCATTCGCCAAAGACCCCAAGCCTTTTAAACTCCTCTTTCTGAATATCAATAAAGCGTTTAGCATAGTTTCTACAGGCCTCTCTAATTTTAAGAGGTGGAAGCTCCCCCCTTTTGACCTTTAGTTCCTTTTCCACATTAAGCTCGATTGGGAGACCATGGCAATCCCAGCCAGGCACAAAGGGGGCTTTAAAACCTGACATGGATTTGCTTTTGATAATGATGTCTTTGAGGATCTTATTTAGGGCTGTGCCAAGATGTATGTGACCATTTGCATAGGGAGGTCCGTCATGCAGCACAAAAAGAGGCCCCTTTTCCCGCTTCTCAAGCATCTTCTCATAGATCCGCTCTTCTTCCCAAAATTTTAGAAAAATGGGCTCTCTCTCTGCAAGATTTGCCTTCATAGGAAAATCTGTCTTGGGGAGATTAAGGGTATCTTTCCAGTCCATAGAGCCTCCCAAAAGAAAACATAGAAGCTTTTAACCATTAATTTTAGCACGAAATTTGGTAATAGCACCTGGAGGATAGTCTAAAATATGTGACTATACAACACTCGTAAAGCTTGTGATAATTCCCTGTCACTTATACAGAATTAGGATTTTCGCTAAAGTTTTTTCTTTATCTCTTGCAAGATCTCGTCAATTGAATCCACCCGAAGTAGAGAGTGGCAACCTTGCCAAGACTTCTATCACCCTTTCAAAATCAGTGCTCCATCTGTGCTTCTATAACCACAAAAGCCCATAAATAAGCCCATACCTCTCAAGCTTTGCTAAAAGATCTTCATCTTTAGTTGAAGTATGATCTACAACGTTCAGAAAGTAGTCAAGAAAGAAGGAATAATGCTCCCCTGGGAGCTCAAAACATGCGGTTACCAAACTCATCCATTATTAAAACAGCCATATCCAAACTGTGTAATGCAAATCTCAAAAAGTGTGCTATCTTAAAATTTGGGAAATTAGTGGAGGAAAAAGAAAATCTTTGAGAGGCTAACATGAGTGTAAACTTTGTTTTTATCGTAGAAAATGGGGCCAAAAGAACTCAGGAGGAAATTAATAGAGAATTTGGGATTGCCGAGTTAGATGATCAAATTATCCCTGAGTGGGAGCTTTTCACTAAGAGGGGAGGGAATATGTTTACTGGAACTTTCTTCCTTGTTTTTTCATAATTACTTAAGTTTTTTCATCATTACTTAAGAGAAGTAGAGGAACTAAGTGGGCTTGTTTGGTAGTGACTAAATATTAGAGCTTAACTAATATGTATCTTCTCTTTAGCGTTACTATCCCTAAGGAGCTTGCTGAGCCTTTTGAAGAGGAACTTTACTTTATCACAGGGCTTAGCTGGGAGACCCAAGTTACTGAGGAAAAAACCATTTTCAAATTTTACTTTCCCTTAAGTCTTAATCCTAAGGATGAGGAAAAACTCTCAACCCTGGAAAAACTTACCGCCAAATTTGACTCTGCCGTCCCTGAATATACCCTCATAAAAAGGGAGAACTGGGAAATAATCTGGAAATACCATTTCAAACCCCTTAAAGTCGGTAAAAAACTCCTTATCCTACCCCCTTGGGAAGAGGCATCACTCTCAAGTGAAGAGGAGATAGTCATCTATATTGATCCAGGACAGGCCTTTGGCACAGGACATCATGCTACCACGCAACTTATGCTGGAAAACTTGGAGTCTTTCTTAGAGGAAATCACAAAGATAAAAGAAGCCCCCCTAATTCTTGACCTTGGCTGTGGCACAGGCATACTCTCCATCGCAGCTGCTAAACTCTGCCCTAAGGCAACAATCTATGCCGTAGATATAGATGAGCTTGCCTTAGAGGCCACAGAAAAGAATGCTAAACTCAACCACGTCTGGGAGCAAATTAAGATTGCCTCAGCCATACCAGAGGAGATTAATATTAAATTTGATCTCATTTTAGCAAATATTGGCTTCAGGGAACTAAAAAGCCTTGCCCCATCCTTCACCCAATACTGCCATCCTAAAAATACCTTACTCCTACTCTCAGGTGTCCTCAGAGAAGACCTCCCTGAACTTGAAAAAGTCTATATCTCTCTTGGCTTTCAAAAGTTAAAAAGTCAATTTCTTAAAGAGTGGTCCCTCCTTGCCTTGAGGGCCCCATGATCTTATTTTGAAAATTCCCCCTTGACAATTTGGTATCCAGGTCTATATATAGTAGTTGATTGAATTTTCAACTACAATATATTGTATCAGGATGTATCAAGTTAAGGAGTAGGAGGGAGGTTCAGATGGAGCCTTTAGTTAGAAAGAGAAGTGGCGAATTAGTTCCTTTTTCTCGGATGAGGATGGTCAATGCTGTTTTTAAGGCCATGAAGGCTGTAGGGATTGGGACTAAGGAAGATGCAGAAAAGATTGCCGATGCAGTAGCTGTGCAGCTATATCGCAGTTATTTCAAGAGAGGTGATATTCCCCATGTGGAAACCATTCAAGACATGATTGAAAAGGCCCTTATGGAGAGGGGCTTTCCTGAGGTAGCCAAGGCATATATTCTCTATCGTGAAAAAAGGCGTCAGGCAAGGGAGATTTCGCAGGCCTTAGTTGATGGTATTAATCTTATTGAGGAGTATTTAGAGCAGGAAGACTGGAGGGTGCGGGAAAATTCAAACATGAATTATAGTCTTCAGGGTCTAAATTTCCATGTGAGTTCTTCCATTGTGGCCCGCTACTGGCTTGAAAAGCTCTATCCTGAGGAGGTAGCAAGGGCCCATAAAGAGGGCGACTTTCATATCCATGATCTGGGCATCTTAGGGCCCTATTGTGTGGGGTGGGACCTTTTTGATCTATTGCAGAGAGGCTTTGG
>CAZBLU010000025.1:0-23153 GCA_964493015.1 uncultured Caldimicrobium sp. | reverse complement strand
AAGGAAATGAACACACGCTTTGAGGCCTTGGAGAAGCGTTTTAATCATATGCAATGGTTTGTTGGAGTTTGTTTTACTACTTTGAGTATACTTATCGGTTTATTCTTTTTTGTAGGGGAGCTTTGTCCCCTCTTTCTGATAAACTTTTGGGGGTGGCTGACTTTTATAGAACACCCTCAGGGGTGTTAGAGGGTGTATCATTATAAGGAGGTGAATTCTTCTGTGCAAGAATTAAGCTCACAAAAAAAGTGGTTCTTTTCCAAGCGGCTGTTTTATCTTTTTGTATTTGAAACCCCATCAGGGGCAAATTTAGCCTTATAAGTTAGAGCCTGTGGTGCATAAATCTAAAAGCTAAATTAGTGAGAAATATTTTTTTTGTGTTAAAATGTTTATTATGAGGGCCTGGGTTGTTGAAAAGACTGGACCTCTTTGTCCTGAGAATTTCAAATTAGCTACTCTTCCTGACCCTGTTCCCTCCGTAGGTGAAATCCTTATAAAAGTTAAGGCCTGCGGGGTCTGTCATACCGATCTTGATGAAGTGGAGGGGAGGGTTGAGCCTACCTTTTTGCCTATTATTCCAGGGCATCAAATTGTAGGAGAGGTGGTTGAGATCGGAGAGGGAGTAAAAGGGTTTAAAGTGGGAGACAGAGTTGGTGCAGGCTGGATTTGGTCTTCCTGTGGAAGGTGTGAATTTTGCTCAAGGGGCCTTGAAAATCTTTGCCCTTCCTTTAAAGGGACTGGGAAGGATGCCCATGGTGGCTATGCAGAATATTTCCTAATAAAAGAAGACTTTGCCTTTCCTCTTCCTCAGGGTATGGAAGATAAATTTCTTGCTCCCTTTTTTTGTGCAGGAAGCATTGGTTTTAGGGCCTTAAAGCTTGCCAAAGTTAGTGAAGGCGCAACTCTTGGCCTCTTAGGCTTTGGGGCCTCAAATCACCTTGTCTTAAAGATGGCAAAGGCCCTCTATCCTCAAATAAAGATCTTTGTTTTCACCCGTTCCCCAAAGGCTAAGGAATTAGCCCAAAGCCTTGGGGCGGACTTTGTGGGGGATTTGGAAGAGGGTAGGGAAATGAGCTTAGATGCCCTTATTGATACTACCCCAGCTTGGAAACCTCCCTTCTTTGCTCTAAGATTTTTAAAGCCTGGTGGACGGCTCATCATCAACGCCATCAGCAAAGAAGAGGGAGATAAAGATAGCCTCCTTGCTCTCTCCTATCAGAGGGACCTGTGGATGGAAAGGGAGATAAAAACCGTAGCCAACATAACGAGAGAGGATATACGGGAATTTCTCTATCTTGCCCAAAGGCTAAATATAAAACCAGATATTGAGTTTTATCCCTTTGAAGAGGCCCTTCAAGCCCTTTTAGATATCAAGAATCGCAAGATAAAGGGGGCAAAAGTTCTAATAGTATCTTGATAGAGACCTAAAACTCCTTAGATATGGAGGAAAAGAGGCATGCTTAGCTACAATCTTACGGAGGAGGAAAGAATCCTCATAGAGCTCATAAAAAGAATTGGAGAAGAATACATTAGGGATAAGGCCCTTTACTGGGATGAGAGAGAGATTTATGATCCCTTACCTATTAGGGCCCTTGCTGATGCCGATCTCTTTGGGCTAATTGTGCCCAAGGAGTATGAGGGGCTTGGGATGGGTGTTAGGGCCATGTGCCTTGCCGTAGAGTGGCTTTCCTATTTTTGTGCTGGGATTTCTACTACCTATGCTGCCTCCTTTCTTGGGGCCTATCCCATAATCCTCTTTGGGAACGAGGAACAGAAAAGAAAATATCTTCCCGAGGTAGCCAAGGGAAAGAAACTCTGTGCCTTTGCCTTAACAGAACCTCAGGCAGGAAGCGATGCCTTTGCTATCAAGACAACTGCTAAAAAGGAAGGGGATTTTTATGTCCTAAATGGGGTTAAACAGTGGATCACTAATGGAGGCATTGCAGATATATACATCGTCATAGCTCTAACAGATCCTTCAAAAGGGGCAAGAGGGGCAAGTGCCTTCATCGTAGAGAAGGGAGACCCTGGCTTTGCTGTAGGGAAGAAAGAGAAAAAGCTTGGGCTTAGGGCTTCAGTTACCACAGACCTTATATTTAATGATTGTCGCATCCCAAGAGAAAGGCTTATTTCTAAGGAAGGTATGGGCTTTATGGTGGCCCTGCGCACCCTTGATTATGCCCGCTGTGGGGCAGGGGCTCAGGCCTTGGGGATTGCCCAAGCAGCTATGGAGGTTAGCTTGAGCCATGCCAAAAAAAGGGTCCAGTTTGGCCAGCCTGTTTATAATTTTCAGGCAGTAAGTCATACCTTCGCTGAAATGGCCATGAGATTAGAGGCGGGAAGGGCCCTTGTGTATCAGGTGGCAAGCTACATTGATAGTGGAGCTAAGGACTTTTCAGGGGCTTCTGCTATGGCCAAGTGTTTTGCTACAGATCAGGCTATGTGGATCTGCGAACGAGCTATCCAAATGATGGGGGGCTATGGCTATATGAGGGACTACCCTGTACAAAAATATTTTAGAGACGCAAAATGCCTTCAAATTTACGAAGGCACAAATGAGATACAGAGAAATGTCATAGCGAGAGAACTGGTTAAGCACTATAAATAGCCCTTGGCGTGGGGTAGGAGGCCTTATGGAGAAAATTGTTGTTTGTATTAAAGGGGTCCCAAGGCCTGGCACGGTAAAAGTTGATCCAGTGACTCACACCCTTAGAAGAGAGGGAGCAGAACTTATGCTTAATCCTCATGATCGGCCAGCCTTAGAGATGGCTATGCGGTTAAAGAATAGATATGGAGTCCCAGTAGTGGTTCTCTCCATGGGGCCACCTAATGTGGTTCCTTTACTTAAGGAGGCCTATGCACTTGGTGCCGATGAGATGATTTTACTCTCTGATAGGGCCTTTGCTGGAGCGGACACTTTAGCCACAAGTCGCGTTTTGGCCAAAGCCCTTGAAAGGCTTTCTCCCTTTAGTTTAGTGCTTATGGGCCTTAAATCCATTGATGGCGAAACAGCCCAAGTCCCTCCTGAAACTGCAGCCCTTCTTGGCATCCCTTCGGTTATAAATGTGCGTGAAATCGCCTTTGAAGAGGATAAGGTGCTTTTAATCAGAGGTACAGATTATGGAGAGGAGGAATTAGAGGTCTCTCCACCCCTTATAGTGAGTGTGACCACTAAGATGGACTATTTGAGACCTCCCTCTTTTAAGAGGATCCTTGAGTCAAGGGAGCTTTCTCCTAAGGTATTCACCGCCTCAGATTTGGGTTTGAGTGAAGAACACTTGGGTCTAAAGGGATCTCCCACTCAGGTTGCCGGCCTTTTTGAAAGGGTAAGAGAGGCTAAAGGAGAGATCTGGGAAGGAGATCCCGAGGAATTGGCAGGACGCTTGATAGAATTACTAAAAGAAAGAGGTTTCATCAAATCTTAAGTATCTGAGGGGAAGATTATGGGAGACTACATGTTAGCCTACGGTGAATATTACCAAGGGAGGCTTCATCCTGCAAGTCTGGAGATTTTATCACCTCTAAGAGAGATAGCTAATCAATTAGGGAAAAAACTTGCTTTACTTGTGCTTGCCCCTACCTATGAAGAGGTTCAAAACAATACTGAGTTATTAAAGGCCATTTGTGACGAGGTTTTAGTGGTAGCCCACGAAAGTTTGGGAGAATTCAAAGATGATCTCTATGAGAGGGTAGTAGTGGAGGTTGTTAAGGGCCTTAGGCCTTTTGGTGTTTTCTTTCCAGCAACTCTGCAGGGACTTGCCTTAGCTCCAAGAGTTGCGGGAAAGCTTGGAGTTGGCCTTTGTGCCCATGTAAATGCCTTGGAGATAGAGGATGGGGAGCTCTATATGCTTAGGCCAACCTATGGGGAGAACATCATGGCCAAGCTTTATTCTACTACTCTACCTGTTATGGCTACCCTTGCCTTGGGAGCCTTTAGCATAAAAGAAGGGGAAAGGGCCCCAATTTTTAAGCTCTGGGAAATGAGCTCTGATTTTAGCTGGGAGAGTAAGCTTAAGATTCGTCAATTTACCCCTGCAAAAAAAGAGATAAATCGTTTGAGTGTAGCCAAGGTAGTTCTTGCAGGAGGTCTGGGGCTAAAGAAGAAAGAAAACTTTGAAAAACTTATTCGCCTTGCTCAGCTTTTGGAAGGCGAGGTAGGGGCTACAAGGCCTCTCTGTCATGCAGGTTGGGTGGAAGAAGAGAGAATGATTGGGGTAAGTGGTATTTCAGTAAGACCCAAGCTATACATAGGCTTTGGTATTTCAGGGGCTATTCAACACACCGTGGGAATGGAAAATTCTGAATTTATTATTGCCGTAAATACGGACAAAGATGCTCCCCTGGTTAAGCTGGCCCATCTTTCCTTAATTGCAGATGCTGAAAAGGTTATTGATGCCCTTTTGAAGAAGCTTGAGACACGCCCTTAAGAAGCTCTTTAAATTTTTTCTTTAACCTTTTGACGTGATCGCCTTCCCAGTAGAGTTTATCACAATGAGGACAGTAATTGAATTCCTGGTAGGCCTCCCAAACTTTAGGCGGTATCCGTTCTTTGAAGTCTTCTTTTTTCACAGGGATAAGCTTACTTCCACAGAGAGTGCAGATATCAAGTGTAAGGGTGAGTTTTAAATTTAGTTTATGCTTTAAAAAGAAAATTTGTGACGAAAGAGGACCCTTAGGGAGGAGAAGGTAGGGTAGGCCAGCTTTATCAAGAAGCTTAGCTGTCTCAGGACTGGTTATGAGGAAAAATTTATCAGTTTTGCTTTGAATGGTTTTTTGGTCTATTTTTCCCTGGGCAAGTTCTGTGGAATAGCCCATGAAGCGGAGCCATTTACCCAAACCTGCTAAAGAGGCCTCTAAAAAGAAATTGAAGTCCATAATAAAATTTTAGGCTTTAAATGTCCTATTTCAAGATGTGAGTTTAATAATGAAGGAAAAAAAATAGTTAATAAAGTAAAAAAATACACAATAATTGGAATCATTTGCTATAATGAGCAATAAAAGCTCTTGACAATTTAAAATTGTTTTAATATACTAATGCAATACAAAAAACTGTAGGGAGGTTGCTATGGGAGAGGTTAAAAAGCACGAGACACCATTGATGGATGAGTTGAAGTCTGGTCCGTGGCCCAGTTTTGTTGACGATATTTATACTTATGCGGAAAGGCATAAGAAACAGGCTGGATTTGACATTTTAGGTCAGATGGAGCTTTCTTATAAGAACAAGGAGACCCATTGGAAGCATGGTGGAATAGTGGGAGTTTTTGGTTATGGTGGAGGGGTTATAGGAAGGTATTCGGACCAACAGGAAAAGTTTCCATCTATCTGGGCTTTTCATACTGTGCGTGTAAATCAGCCTGCTGCTAAGTGGTATCATAGTTCTGCTCTGAGGAAACTTTGTGATATGTGGGATCATCGCGGAAGTGGTATAATGAATTTACATGGTTCTACGGGAGATTTGATTTTGCTTGGCACAGTTACTGAACAACTGGAATATATTTTTTATGATCTTACCCATCAATTGAAGATGGATCTTGGGGGATCTGGTTCTAATTTAAGAACTCCTGAATGTTGTATGGGAATGTCGAGGTGTGAGTGGTCTTGTATAGATACACAGGATATAGTGTATGAGTTGACCATGGCTTTTCAGGATGAGCTTCATCGTCCTGCCTTTCCGTACAAATTTAAGATAAAGGTTTCTGGTTGTCCCAATGACTGTGTGGCAGCTATAGCCCGTGCAGACTTTTCTATCATTGGAATCTGGAGAGATGATATAAAGATTGATCAAGAGGCAGTCAGGGCTTATGTGGGTGGCGAGCTCAAACCTAATGCTGGTGCTCATAGCGATAGAGATTGGGGTCCCTTTGATATTAAAAAAGAAGTGATTGATCTCTGCCCTACTAAGTGTATGTTCTGGGATGAAGGGCAAAAGAAACTTTATATTAACAATAAAGAATGTAATAGATGTATGCACTGTATAAATGTCATGCCTGAAGCTTTATGGCCTGGTGATGATCGAGGAGCAGTAATACTTATGGGAGCTAAGGCACCAATCTTAGAGGGGGCTCAGCTCTCAACAGTGATTGTGCCCTTTATGAAACTGGAACCGCCATATGACAATTTGAAAAATCTTCTCTATAAAGTTTGGGATTATTGGATGGAAAATGGCAAGAACAGGGAAAGGCTTGGTGAAACCATCCAGAGAATTGGTCTCAATAGATTTATTGTGGAGGTCCTTGGCCTCAAGCCTTTACCACAGCATGTGAAGGAGCCTCGTTCTAATCCATATATTTTCTGGAAGGAAGAAGAGGTGGAAGGTGGATGGACAAGGGATGTGGCTGAATTTAGAAAGCGCCACCCTGCTTAATTAGAAATGATAAGGTAAAAATTTAATATTACAGGAGGAGGGGACTATGAGTGAAAGACCAGAAAGGCCAGATCCGATTTATAGTCAGCCCTATGATCCAACCTTAGCGGAAAAGCTTTACAACCCTCAAAAGCCGATGGAAAATAGGATCACAGATATAGGGCCTCCACATTATTGGCAATTTTTACCCCCAGTCATTCAGAGAAACTATGGAAAATGGAAATCTCACGAAATTATCCAGCCTGGTGTTTTGAAATACAAATCTGAAACTGGAGAAGTTGTCTATGTGGTTCGTTGTGGAACCCCGAGGCTTGAGACTACTGACTATGTGCGTGAGATCTGCGAGATTGCAGACAAGTATTGTGATGGATATGTGCGCTGGACAACTCGTAACAATGTGGAATTTCATGTAACTGATGAGGAAAAGTTGAGGGCCCTTTTAGAAGACCTAAAGAGTAGGAAAATGCCAGGAGGTTCTTACAAATTCCCTGTTGGTGGAACTGGTGCTTCTGTTACTAACATTGTGCACACCCAAGGATGGATTCATTGCCATACCCCTGCAACTGATGCTTCAGGCGTAGTTAAGGCCATTATGGATGAACTTTTTGAATATTTTAGCTCTCATAAGCTTCCAGCACAGGTTAGGCTTGCTCTGGCCTGCTGTTTGAATATGTGTGGGGCTGTTCACTGTTCTGACATTGCCGTGGTGGGAATTCATAGGAAACCACCTCTTGTAGAAGATGAGAGGTTAGAAAAGGTATGTGAAATCCCCTTAGTTATTGCAGCCTGTCCACTTGGAGCTATTAAGCCTGCCACGGTGGAGATTGGTGGTGAGAAGAGAAAAACTGTAAGGGTGAACGTTGATAGATGTATGTTCTGTGGAAATTGCTATACCATGTGTCCTGCCATGCCTATTGCGGATGGTCAGGGTGATGGTCTTGCTTTGGTGGTTGGAGGCAAAGTATCAAACAGAATTTCTCCTCCTAAGTTTTCAAAAGTAGTTATTCCTTATATTCCCAATGAACCACCCCGTTGGCCCACTGCTGTTAAATGGATTAAGAAAATACTTGAAACCTATTCGCAGCATGCCAATAAATACGAAAGGGTTGGCGATTGGATTGAAAGAATTGGCTGGGAGAGATTCTTTGAATTAACAGAAATACCTTTCACCTGGCACCTCATTGATGATTACAGGTTGGCCTATGACACCTATAGAACCTCTGTGCATTTTAAGTTTACCAGCCATGTTGAGACAATGACAGACTATGATTACTAACATGAGAGGTGTTGAATATGGACAAAGAAGCTCTTAAGCAAAAAATTATGGAAGTTATGCAGAAAAAAGCAGCTGGTGGTGGGAAAAGCAAGATCTATTTAAAAGACCTACAGAGAGAGATACCTGAGGCAAATCCTCGTGATATCAAGAATGCAGCAAATGAGTTGGTTAAGGAAGGAAAGCTTGAATACTTCTCTACAGGTAGCACAGTCATGTATGGACTACCAGGCGTAGGTATGGGATTAGAAGCTGGTATGGAGAAGCCTGAAGAATAAACCCCATGGGGGCTTAGCCCCCTGCATTTTACTTATTGGTTCATAACTTTAAAAGTTTTTATGCTAATTACTACATTATCATGGTTTCATACTTTAATAACTAATAGTTGATTTCAACTCTTCACATCTGGTGTGTCAAACTTTTTAAGGTCTTCCTGTGGAATTGTGAACTTATAAATACAGCAACCCAATTTGACAAGGACGCTTTGAAATGTTCTGTATAGTATTTAGATGTATCGTAGAGAGAAGAAAGTGGAGCCTTAAATGAGAGTTAAGTGAGATATTTCAGTAGAAGAGGAGGGTTAAAGGACGGATGAATTGGATAAGCGAGCCCCTTAGGAGAGAAGTATTGCAGGTAAACGCAAAAGAGAAAGTTTACATTTTAAATACTTCTTTTCATAGCATATTGATGTAATTTTTGCTTAGTTTTGTTTAGTCTTTATACTTTAAATTTATTCATTTCTTCTTTGATTTCCTTTGCTACATCATTCACCTGTTGACTAATGTTTTATAAAGTTTCAATTAAGGTAGCTAACTTATCTGCTTCTTTAATGATCTCTTGTGTATGAGTTTCTGAAAGCATTACTTTGTCGTTTAATGATAACACAAAGTTTGAAATAGAATTTACAACAGCGGATTGTTCTTCTACAGCTGCTTCAATTGAAGCTGAAGCATCTTCTACTGCTTTAATGAATTCTACTACATCGTCAACATTTTGTTTAACTAAGTTACTACTATTATGAAGTAGAGTAATTCTCTTTATCACTTCTTTGGCAGCTTCTTAAGTTCGTTTAGCTAACTCTTTGACTTCATTTGCTACTACAGCAAAACCTTTGCCTGCTTTTCCAGCATGAGCTGCTTCAATTGAAGCATTTAGGGCAAGAAGATTAGTTTGTTCTGCTATAGTCGTTATGAAAGTTACAACCTCTTCTATTTCGTTACAAGCCCTATTTAAAACCTCAACATTTTCCTTGGATAAATTAACTTTTTGTATTGTATTTTTTACGATAGAGGTGCTCTCCTGTGCCCTCTGAGCTATCTCAGCAATTGCTTTCTTTGGCATATAAAACACCTTCTGGAATTACTTTAATTTTTCCTTCCTTTAAAGCTTGCTCCATTATGTTTGCATATTTCTTGTCAGCTAATATGATGTATCCTAATACATTTTTGTTTAGTTCAGCAAATGTTTTTACAAATAATTCAAGTCTTTCTCCCGAATCTATTGCACCCAAATATTCGCCTTCATGCATTATAGAAATGATAGTTCGATACATTAATCCATCTCTTTCACCTTCAATAGAATCCGATATAATTCTTTTTTCCCTTTCAGATGCTACTAATGTTAAGCGAAATTTAGACAAATCATCAAGTTTAATGTCTTCTCCAGGCTTTCTCCATGTTCTAAGAAAAGAACGAGCATTAGGTAGAGTAAAATGTATTTTTGGTTTATGCTTTATTTCTTTTTCTATGCCTTCTATTTTTTGTTCTACCAAGCGTCTTAATTCTTTACCATATTTTTCATATATGCTTCTATTTTCTTCCGTAACTTTACCTAAATCTTTTACTTCTCTTTTAAGTTCTAAGTAAATTGCCTTTATTTGAGGATCGTTAGCTAATAAAAGTCCTAAATATAAATCTGACCTTCTTTGTAATTTAAGCGCATTCAAAAGTCCACTTTTTATACTTTTGCTAAGTGTTGCTAAGTTTTTTGTAAAATAAAACTTAGGTATCAAAAACATGCCTAAACCTACAAAGCCTAAAAAAAAGACAAGCACCCAAAATAAGGTATACCTTAAGTCTCAAAACGAGAGATTTGTCCAAATTTTTAACAATTTTCGACATATCAAAACCTCCCTGATATTTTTATTTTTATGTTCTCCCCCTGCAACGTCTTCATTTCTTGTCAAGAGTTGAGAGCAAACATAATTATGCATTGTGCAAAGCTTTTGCCTCTTTTTGCAGTTAATTTTTAATCTTAAAAAACTTAAATTTTCATTTGTGACTTCTAATATTACATTTATTATAATTCTCAAAAAGGTAAAGTGGAAAAACTTAAATGGTGTGGATAAGATGGGAAAATTACTTTAAGATCGGGAGGAGCATCTGTTTGGTGTGCTATCTTACGCCCTATGTGGTATGCTTCCTCCTTTCATGAAGGCTAAGGCTTACGCCTATTAGGAGTGAATAAAAGAATCATTAAACCTTAAAAAGGTGATTAGTAGGACATGATCAATACGTGGATAAATCACATCTTAGGATTTCTTCATCTCAGTTAGCTGTTTTTCAGGGTTAGGTTCTTTTTTAGTGTCTTCTAATTTCTTGATCTCTTCGCTCACATCAGCTTCTCTTAGGGATTCTTTGAACGATCTAATTCCTTTACCTAGCCCTGCGCCTACTTCTGGCAATTTTTTGGCACCGAAGATTAAGAGAGCCAAAAAGAGAATTATGAATAATTCTTGACCGCCAAGTCCTAAGGGCATAAAATTACCTCCTCAGATTGCTGATCTTAATTAATATTATACTAATCTCGTAGAGAGCTGTCAAGGGTAAGGCAAGAAGTATCTGGTTAAGGGGATCAAATCCCGCTGTAGCTATGCTGGCTATAACAAAGGAGAGAACTATGGCATAGGGCCTAAAATTTTTTAGTTGTTGAAGAGAGACAAGCTCTAATTTATAAATTAGAAGTATTACCGAAGGGATTTGAAAAAAGAGACCAAAGAGTAATAAAATTTTCAAGAGAAAGTTAATGTATTCCTTTAAATAGGGCTTAAAGGTAAGGAATTGCTCGCCAAAGGAATAGAGAAATTTAAGAATGAAGGGTAGGAAAAGGTAAAAGGCCGTTAAGGCACCAGCAAGAAAGGAGAAAGAACTAAGGATAAGGGCTGATTTTAACCACCTTTTTTCATGGGGATATAGTCCTGGGGCTATAAATTTCCATAACTGATAGATGATATAGGGGCTACCTAAAATGAAACCAAGAATTACTGCTAACTTTATTTGATTGGAAAAGACCTCTGGAAGGGTTTTGAAATATACTTTAGGCTCCCCAGTTAGATAAGGTCTTAAAGGATTGATAAGAAATTCTAAGATGGTATCGGTATATAGGTAGACTACTATTGAGGCTACTAACCAACCAAAAAAGGCTCTGATAAGACACGAACGAAGCTCAAGGAGATGTTCAAGAAAGGGTTGTTTTTTTTCTATAATTTCACTCATTAAGCAAATTTTCCATAGCTTGAACTATGGAAGAGGCATCAAGGCCTGAGGCCTTAAATAAATCAGAGGGCTTACCAGAGGAGCATGGTCTTTTGTGGCCAAGTAGTCTAAGTTTAACTCTTATACCCTTTAGCGCATAAAAAGAGGCAATCTTGGCACCAAGCCCTGTATCTGCATAATGGTCTTCTATCACTACGAGATTTTTAAGCTCACTCACCTTTAGGAGATCCTCTTCAGGTAATGGTTTGATGGAAGCTATGTTCAGAAGACTAACTCTAATTCCCTTTTCCTTAAGCAATTCCCAAGCCTTCATAGCCTCACCTATGGTGTTGCCATAAGAAAGGAGAGCCCCCATTTCTCCGAAACGGATCCAATCTGCCTTTCCAGGCACAAAGACATATTCTTTTCCAAAGTAGGGAGACCCATCTTCTTTGGTAATAACGGGCACTTTAGATCTGCCCATACCTACAAATATATTACCTGGCCTTAAGGCTATTGTTCTAATAATATGATCTGTTTGATTAGGATCAGCTGGAAAGTATATTTCAAAGTCATGCAAGTTATATAACAGACCTATATAATCAATACATTGATGGGTAGGCCCATCTTCCCCTACATCTGCTCCAAGATGGGTGCAAACTACCTTAAGAGCAGTTTTATTAAGGGTATTAAGTCTTAACTGATTATAGACCTCATCTAAGCCAAAGACCCCAAAGGTAGAGAAAAAGACTAAAAAGCCTTCTTTAGATAAAGCTCCAGCTACAGAGGCTGTGTGATGTTCTTGAATTCCAGATTCAAAGAAAGCTTCTGGAGAGTATTTTTTAAAGTCTGTCATCTTTACTGAAGGTTCCAAATCACAGGTGAGGCCAAGTATTTTTGGTCTTTGATGAGGAAGATTATTTTTCTTAGCCAAGTTTAATAAGGCCTTACCATAGGCAGAGCGACAATCAGTTTTTGTCTCACTTCCATAAAGTGCTGGCTCTGAGGATTCTATCTCTACAGGTTCAGGGTCATGGGGTTGGTGAGGAAAAGAGACCACATGTCTACTTCTTTCCTCCTTAAGAAGATCAAGCTCCTTAGGATCAAATCCAAGCTCCTCTAAGGCCCTTTTAGCTAAGTCCTCAGGAAGGGCTGAACCATGCCATTTTGGATCATTTTCCATAAAGGAGATCCCTTTACCCATTACTGTATGGGCAAGGATAGCCGTAGGTTTTGTAGGATCAGGGACTTCTCCCCTTAAGGCCTTGCGTAAGGCTGAATAAATTTCTTGAAAATTGTGTCCATCGATCTCTATTAGGTTCCAGGAAGTAGCCAGGATTTCCTCTTTTATCCTCTGAGGCATTACTTCGGCAATATTTCCCCCTATTTGTAACTTATTATAGTCAATGAGGGTAATAAGATTATTTAAGCCGAATTTAACAGCCCAGCGTCTGGCCTCAATAACCTGGCCTTTCTGCTGCTCTCCATCCCCCATCAGACAAAAAACCCAGCGGGGAAGACCTTTTAATTTCAGAGCCTTAGCCATGCCACAAGCAGCAGATAGGCCTTGACCAAGATTGCCTGTATTCCATTCTACCCCAGGCACTGCCTGTTCAATATGGCCAGCAAAGGCAGAACCTGCTCTCCTAAACTCTAAAAGAAAGGCCTTTTCGTCAAAAAAGCCATATTCCGAGAGGACACTATATACTCCAGGACTTATATGTCCATGACTTACCACTACTCTATCCCTATCTTCAGCCTTAGGGTTCTTAGGATCAACTTTCGCTAAGGCATAAACTACCAGTAACATGGAAAGAGAAGAAAGCGAGCCTCCTGGATGGCCTGACCCAGCAAGAGTTGTAGCTAAAATAATTCTTCGAGCACATCTCTTAAAAGCCTCTTCAAAATATCGAATCTCCTCTATAGTTAAAGACTCTCTACTTAAATCGAGTTTGAGCATGATTGAGATCCTCCTTTTGACTTAAGAAAGGTGAAGTTAGTTATTCTCAGAGGTTCTTTTTTTCTCTCTTCATAGCAATGGTTCCAGTTCTAACGATTTCCTTTATACCCATAGGCTGGAGCAACTCTATGACAGCTTCAAGTTTGTTTCTATCACCAGTGACCTCAATTATATATGTTCTTGGGGTTACATCTACAATCTTCAATCTGAAGATTTCGCAGATCCTAAAGATCTCTTCTCTATTTTCTTTCTCAGCCCTGACCTTTATAAGGGCCATTTCCCTCTCTACATAGTCATCCTCTTCAGTTACATCTACAACCTTATAGACATCAATGAGGCGTCTAAGCTGTTTGATAACTTGCTCAATGATCTGGTCATCACCTCGGGTAACCAAGGTTAAGTGAGAAAGAGTAGGGTCTAAGGTTTCAGCTACACAGAGGCTATCAATATTAAAGCCTCTGCCACTAAAAAGCCCAGCAATACGTGCTAAGGCTCCTGGCGTGTTCTCTACTAAAACAGAAAGTGTGCATTTTCTCTCAGACATTTCCCTTGCCTCCCTTTAAACCAAAATCATTTCAGTAGTGGCTTTGCCAGCTGGCACCATAGGGAATACTCCTTCTTCTGGAGCAATAATAACATCCAGTATAACCAATTTATCAAGGGAGAGGATTTTTTTGAGAGTGGGTTCTACCTCTTGAGGCTTAGTTATTCTTAGGCCTACAGCCCCGTAAGCCTCAGCAATTTTAACAAAGTCTGGAATGGTAGCAAATTTCACTGCAGAATACCTCTTTTCATAGAAGAGCTCCTGCCACTGTCTTACCATGCCTAAATAACCATTGTTAAGAATAATAATTTTAATGGGTAAGCGTTGATCCATGGCTGTAGCAAGTTCTTGAATGTTCATCTGGATAGAGCCATCTCCAGCAATATCTATGACTAATTTACCTGGATTCCCCATCTGAGCACCGATAGCTGCGGGAAAGCCAAAACCCATAGTGCCAAGACCACCTGAAGTAATCAAGGTGCGAGGATATTTAAACTTATAAAATTGAGCTGTCCACATTTGGTTTTGTCCCACTTCGGTGCAAATAATAGCTTCGCCCTTAGTGAGCTCGTATAATTTTTCTATGACAAACTGAGGCTTGATAACATTTGGATCTTCTCGATAAGATAAAGGATATCTCCGCCTCCAAATATCAATCTGTTCCCACCAGTCTTTAAATCTCTCCTTGAAGTATTTTTTTGGTTTACCAGCCTCTTTAACCACCTGGAGTAGCCTTTGTAGGGAAATTTTACAGTCTCCCACAATGGGCACATCCACCTTGACATTCTTCTGAATGGAAGTGGGATCTATATCAATATGGATTATTTTGGCTGAAGGGGCAAAGGCATCAACCCTACCTGTGACTCTGTCATCAAAACGAGCTCCGACAGCAAGGAGCACATCACAATTAGCCACAGCCATGTTAGCATAATAGGTGCCATGCATTCCAAGCATCCCAAGGGATTGCTCGTGATCCCCTGGGAAGCCTCCAAGCCCCATAAGGGTCATGGTCACAGGGAGGTTAAGTTTTTCTGCAAGTTCTCTAACCTCATCAGCAGCTGAAGAAGCAATAACTCCACCTCCAATTAGAAAAACTGGTCTTTCTGCCTTTTCCAGAAGTTGATAGGCCCTTTCAATTTGTTTTATGTGAGGTTCATATGTTGGATTGTAGCTTCTAAGATGTATCTCTTCAGGATAGTTAAATTCTCCTTTGGCTTGTTGCACATCCTTGGGAAGGTCGACTAAAACTGGACCAGGCCTTCCTGTGCGGGCAATATGAAAGGCTGCTTTAAGAATACGGGGTAAGTCTTCCACTCTTTTCACTAAAAAGTTGTGTTTAGTGATTGGTCTGGTAATACCAGTTGTATCAACCTCTTGAAAAGCGTCATTTCCAATAAGTTTTGTGGGAACTTGCCCAGTGAGTATCACCACAGGGATAGAATCCATGTAGGCTGTAGCTATACCCGTAACCGTGTTTGTAGCCCCTGGTCCAGAAGTTACTAAAGCAACCCCGACTTTACCAGTTGAACGGGCATAACCATCTGCAGCGTGGGCTGCACCCTGTTCATGTCTAACTAAGACATGATGAAGGCCCTTTGTTTTGTATAGCTCATCATAGATATCAATCACAGCCCCGCCAGGATACCCAAAGATGACCTCAACCCCCTCTCTCTTAAGAGCTTCAACTATCATTTTGGCACCAGTCATTATCTCACCCAACTCAGTTACCCTCCTTTTGATATTTTTTAATTAATTCAAAGATTCTCTCCTTGAGGTGTAATTTTTCCAGTTTTATTTGTTTCTCTCTTATTTCTTCTTCTGTGGTTAGATAGGGCCTCTTGGCCAATTCTTCTAACTCCCTTTCTAATTCCTGATGTTTTTCGTATAAAGCCCTGATATCTTCATGCTTTTCTGCAAAGGTCTTTACTAATTCTTTATCCATAACTACACCTCCTTATATTATTTTTAAAATTATTTCTTGCCAGGACTTGTGAAAAAATTCTTGAGTTATGAAGCTTCTGCATCGCTTTTTGGGGTTAGGGCCTTCATGAGTTCTATAGGCAAAGGAAAGAGAATGGTAGAGTTCTTTTCTGTGGCTATCTCTGTTAGAGTCTGAAGATAGCGAAGTTGTAGGGTAATGGGGTTTTCTGCCATTATTTTTGCAGCCTCAAGAAGGGTTTTTGAGGCCTGATATTCCCCATCGGCACTAATAATCTTAGCCCGCCTCTCTCTCTCGGCTTCAGCCTGTTTAGCCATGGCCCTCTTCATTTCTTCTGGTAAATCAATTTCCTTTATCTCTACTTTAGAAACCTTAACCCCCCAGGGCTCTGTTTCCGCATCAAGAATCTCTTGAAGTTTCATATTTAATTTTTCCCTCTCTGCAAGGATCTCATCAAGCTCAGCCTGTCCGCAAATACTTCTCAAAGTAGTCTGGGAAAGCTGACTTGTGGCATAGTAATAATCTTCAACCTGTAGAAAGGCCTTGTCTGGATCCACAACCCTAAAGTAAACCACCGCACTCACCCTTATGGATACATTATCTCTGGTAATTACTTCTTGGGGAGGCACATCCAAGGTCACCGTCCTTAAATCAATCTTTCTCATTTTATCTATAACTGGGATGAGAAGGATAAGGCCTGGACCTTTTACCTTATGAAATTTTCCCAGTCTTAACACCACAGCCCTTTCGTATTCATTTATTACCTTGATTGAGGCCTGTAAAAAGAGAAGAATTATGACTAAAATAAAGAGTAAGGAAAACCCCATAAATACCCCCTTTAGTTGAAATTTTCTTTTCTTATATAGAGTTTATAGAATTGTTATCTAAAAGTCAAGAAAAAAGTGTAAAAACTTGTAAAGAAAATTTTTAAGGTTAATTTTAACACCATGAAGGTGGCTGTAGACACAGGAGGGACCTTTACTGATTTTGTTTACAAAGAGGGCGAAGTCCTTCGTTTCTTCAAGGTATCCTCTCATCCAGAAAATCCCGCAAAGGCTATACTTGAGGGACTTAGAGAGGTCTTAAAGGTTCCTTCTCCACAAATACTCATTCATGGCTCAACGGTAGCAACGAATGCCTTCCTTGAACGGAAGGGAGTAGATTTTGCCCTCTTTACCACAAGGGGGTTTGAGGACCTTATATTTATTGGCAGGCAGGCCCGACCTAAATTATATGATTTCTTCGTGGAAAAACCCAGGCCATTTATTAAGCCAGAAAATATCTTGGGCCTAAAAGAGAGGGTTAGTGCAAAGGGGGAGATTATAAAACCTTTGAATAAAGAAGAGATACTTAGGGCCAAGGCCTGGCTCATTAAAAAGGGGCTTTCTTCTTGTGCCATCTCTTTTCTTCACAGTTATCGTAATCCTGTGCATGAAAACTTACTTAAAGAGCAACTTTTAGAAATTCCTGGGCTTTCTTTGACTACTTCTTTTGAGATCCTGCCAGAATTTAGAGAGTTTGAGAGAACTACTACCACGGCTATAAATGCCTATCTAAATCCCATAATGCAGAGGTATCTCTCCACCTTGAGAAAGGAGCTAAAGGGTACTACCATATTTATGCAGCAGTCAAGCGGAGGATACATGACCCTCGAGGAGGCAGCAAAATTTTCTATTCACACCATCCTCTCAGGGCCAGCAGGTGGAGTTCAAGGGGCCTTCTTATTAGCTGAGCAACTTGGTGAGAGGAGAATTATCACCTTTGATATGGGAGGAACTTCAACAGATGTATCTCTCATTGATAGAGCCTTGCCTTACACGAGGGAATATGAATTAGATGGCTTTCCTGTGAGGATTCCCGTGCTTGATGTCCACACTGTAGGAGCTGGTGGGGGCTCTATTGCTTACATTGATGAGGGGGGTATCCTCAAAGTGGGTCCCCAAAGTGCTGGAGCTGATCCAGGACCTGCCTGTTACGGTAAGGGCATGCTACCTACGGTTACTGATGCCAATTTAGTTTTAGGTAGATTGCTTCCAGATTATTTTTGTGGGGGAAAAAAGAAACTCTATCCTGAGAAAGCTTTTAAAGCCCTAAAAGGCTTGGCAGAGAGATTAGGGAGAGACCTTCGAGAGACTGCCTTGGCCATAATAAGGATTGCCAATATCCATATGACCAAAGCGATTACCAAGGTGAGTTTGGAAAAAGGTTATGACCCCAGGGAGTTTACCCTTCTTGTTTTTGGAGGGGCAGGGGGCTTACATGCCTGCGCCTTAGCCAGAGAGCTTGGGATCTCAAGGATTATTGTGCCCAAGCTTGCCCCAGTTTTTTCTGCCTTTGGGCTCTACTTTTCCACCTTCACTAAGGAGTTTTCGCAAACACTAATCCTGCCCCTTGAGGAAAGAGAGTTATGGAAAGGGGCACTAAAGAGCTTGAAAAAGAAGGCAGAAATCTATCTCTTACAAAATCGAGGCAGTATAGAAGAGATGGAATGGGAATATTATGTGGACTTGCGTTATGCTGGCCAGGGCTATGAACTGACTATACCTTGGGAAGAACCTTTAAAAGAGGTTTTTGAAAGGGAACATGAAAGGCTATTTGGCTTCTTTCTAAAGGATCACCCTCTTGAGGTGGTCACCCTTAGGTTAAGGGCTAAAGAAAGGACTAAATTTGATGGTTTTAGGCTGGAGAGAGAATATTTTCTTTTTCCTTCCTTTGAGACAAAGCTTTTTACGGATGAGGGTGAAAGAATAGCTAAGGTTATTCCCTGGGACAGTTTGAGCCCAGCAGATACGCTTAAAGGTCCAGCCTTAGTTGTGGATGCCTATACAACCTTTTATTTAGAGAGTGATTTTAATTTGGAAGTGCTTTCTGGATATCATCTTTTGGTTAGGAAAGATGGTTATGCTTAAAATAGGTCTTGAGCTTGAGATCTTTAACAAGCTTTTTTCTGGGGTTGCTGAGGAGATGGGAGTTGTGCTTCGGCGCTCGGCCTTTTCGCCAAATATACGGGAAAGAGCTGATTTTTCCTGTGCCCTTTTTGATGCCGAAGGAGAGCTTCTTGCCCAGGCATCCCATATCCCTGTGCACTTAGGAGCTATGCCTGAAACTATAAGGTCTATCTTGCCTCACTTTGAGTTTAGAAAAGGTGATATTGTCATAACAAATGACCCCTATGCAGGAGGAACCCATTTGCCTGACATTACTTTGATTAAGCCCCTCTTTGTAGGTAGCACTCTACTTTATTTCCTGATCATTCGGGCCCATCATGCCGATGTAGGTGGTAAATACCCAGGGAGCATGGGATTAGCTCAGCATATTGATGAAGAGGGGGTGCTTATTAAGCCAAGCTATCTTGCTAAGGAGGGAAGACTTAGAGAAGATTATTTGAACAGGCTTATTCAGCAGATGCGAAATCCTTTAGAGAGAAGGGGAGATTTTATAGCCCAAATTTCTGCCTTAGAGAGGGGCGAGGCACGCATGCAGGAACTTTTGAGAAAATATGGGCGAGAAACCTTGAGGGAAGCTGCTCAGGAGCTAAAGAATTATACGGAGAGGGCCTTTCTGAGATTGCTGGAAAGGATGCAAAAGGGCATCTTTACCTTTACCGATTATCTTGATGACGATGGCTTTGATAGTGTGGATATACCGATCAGGGTGGAACTTACTATAGAGGATACAGGAATTAAGGCAGATTTTTCAGAGAGCTCTCCTCAGGTCAGAGGTCCTGTCAATGCCCCTAAGGCTGTGACAGTTTCAGCTGTTTATTATGTCTTTACTTCTCTCCTTCAGAGCTTAGGTGATTTCCCTATAAATCAGGGGATGTTAAGAAGGATAGAGGTGATAACTAAGGAAGGGACTGTAGTATCCGCTAAGTATCCTGCCCCAGTTTCAGGGGGTAATGTGGAGACCTCTCAGAGGGTAGTAGATGTGCTTTTAGGGGCCCTTTCTTTTGCTCTTCCAGAGCTTATACCTGCAGCCTCCTGTGGATCCATGAACAATGTAGCCTTTGGGAATGAAAAATTTGCTTATTATGAGACAATTGGTGGAGGTATGGGGGCTCGTCCTGGTAAGGAAGGGCTCTCTGCTGTGCACTGTCATATGACTAATACCATGAACACCCCTATTGAGGCTTTGGAACAGGTCTATCCTGTAAGGATTGAGAGATATGCTATAAGAAGGGGGTCAGGTGGAGATGGAGCCTTTAGAGGAGGGGATGGCATTATTCGGGAATACCTCTTTACTGAAGACCTGGTTGTCAGCATTTTTGCTGAGAGACACCTTAGGCCTCCCTACGGATTAAAGGGAGGCCTTCCAGGAAAAAGAGGGAAACATTATCTCTTAAAAGAGGGTGAACTAAAAGAATTACCAGGGAAGGGAGTCTTTCAAGTTAGGGCAGGGGATAAGCTTATTATAGAGACCCCAGGAGGAGGGGGCTTTGGGGGAAAATTTCGAGATAAATAATTTATGAGGATTTCCCTTCCCTGAGGATTAACTGGAGCACCCAATTTAATCATTCTGCTTACTATATCTGTCCACCCTTCTTTATCAAGTCTCTGACTGATGATCACTTCAAGACTGTGGCATAGGGTGCATCTATAAAGAAGTAAGTCTTTTCCTTCACCCTTTGGTAAAGAAATATTTTGCCCATAGAGATAAGCAGGGATAAGAATAATTAGGTAAATAAAGGTTCTTACGTTCTTATTAAACCACATGAATACTTACCCTATCTATGGCACTATAAAGATACCCATCCTGATTCCAGAGAGGAATATAAGGTTGACTTCTACCTTTAGAATCGGTTGCCCGGCACATCAGGGTATAATAACCTGGTTTAGATGGCTTCCATTCATATTCCCATCTGCACCAAACATATCTACCTTCCCCTCGAGTTATTTTAGCTTTCTCCCAGGTTTTTCCTCCATCGGTTGAGACTTCCACCTTCTTGATAGTAGCCTCCCCTGTCCAGGCATAACCCTTAATTAAGACCTTATCAAAGCTAGTTTTACTTTCCTCTAGGGGGCTTGGTATTATGGATTTCACTCCAAGTTCGGAGAGGACCTTCATATCTTTAGGGGAAAGTTTAGTTCCTGGTTTGACAGGGAATTTAGGATGTCTATATTTTTCCACTATATAAAAACCGTCAAATTCTTGAGTACTTATATGAATATTGGTAAGCCATTTCACCAAAGCCGAGCCTCCCCAGCCAAGGACAACAACTCTTAAGGGAAAACCGTGATATATAGGAAGAGTAGAACCATTCATTTCGAAGGCTAAGAGAGTCTCGGGCCATAGGGCCTTTTCCAGAGGAATGCTTATCTTGAAATCAGGAGCTGTTGGAACAAAAGGTTCAACTGCTCTATCAAAGATCACATGTTGACCCTTTTATGTAAGCCCTGCTTGCTCTGAGATGTCTCTAAGTCTGACACCCTTCCAGCAAGCCGTAGCAACACCACCCCTTTTCCACTGATTACCTTAAGCCTTGGGCTCAAAAAAACCCTCCTATTTCCATAACACTCAAGGGTAGCTAAGATCTCTGCCTGAGGGAATTTCTTAAGATCTTCCATAGTGAGAGTGAGGGATCTTTTGATTTCTCCAGTAATAGTAAACCTCCAATCTTTAAGAGTGATTTCTGGCATGGAAAGGTTGTTTCTCACGAAAAAAATTCATTTGGGGTTACAAAATGTTCAAATCCCTCCATAGGCATCTCTAAGACGATAGGTCTTCTGGAAAGGACAATCATTTTTTCTTTCCCAGGGAAAGGTTGCATTTCTGAAGAAAGCTGCTGAGCCTGAGATAGACTTGGGTGAGACGAAAAGATGGAGTATATTAGGGCAGAACTGCCAAGTTTCCCCATTTTCTTTAAAAATTCTTTCCTCTTTAGATCAAAGGGCTCTTTATGCATCCTTATCTTCCATTTAAATTAATTTTATTTTAAAAATAAATTTTAGAAAACTTTCATTAATTAGTCAAGGGTGTGTATGCGTCCATATGATTTTAGACTCGGCTGAGTTTTTCGAAAAACTTATCACAAAAATACCCTAAAGGAGCTTTCCCCCTATCCCTGAATGAACCCTCTCTGTATTATACCAAATCAAATACTCCATAAGCTCTCGGTTAAATCCCTCTATGTCCTCCCTCAACTCATCCTCTCTATAATCTATAAATCCCTCCTCAAGACTCCTATTAAATCTCTCTACATAGGCATTCCCCTTAGTACAATTACTATATTTTTTATTTTTATTATTTTTAATTAAAGAATAGAGATAATAGAGACAAAATTTATAAACCAACACATGGCAAAATCAATTGCTTTCTCTTTTCCTAATTAGACCTCTCCCTTTTTCTCCAAATTCCTTATTCAGCCAGTATATCAGAGTTCTTGTAAATTCATGGAAAAAGTAGGGCAACTCAAGAGAATTTTTATGGATTTCAGGACTTTCCTTAAACATTTCTTGTATCTCTTGGCCTACAATAGATTCAAATCTCTTGTCATTAAAATAAAATCTTGGAACTCTCTTACCCCTATCTTCTCCTGAGTACTCATACTTGATAATCACAGGAAATTCCTCAGTCAGATCCTTCTCAAGTCTAAAATAGGGGCATATAATCTTCCTATGTAAAAAAGGAATATAACAAAAAGGTTTTTTTTCCAAGTTTTTTTCCTTGGAAAATACCTGATCAACCTTAGGAGTTATGGAGATAAGAAACAATTCAGGTGCAGGATCAAAGACCATTTTAATGATGGGAAAAAAATCCGGGGTATAACTCCCCAAGTACACCAGAGAAAAACCTTTTTGAGGAATAGGGGTTAAGACTCCTATGAATCCATGATAAAGCAAGGAGGTACTCTTCTTAAAAGGTGTTAAAGCCGTAATTTCCTCTTCGCAAGCTCTGAGAAGAATAAAATACTCTCTGGCAAGCTTAATAAACTCTTCCCTCTCTTGTACAGTTAGCTCAAAAAAAGAACGGTCTGTTTTCCTAAAATGCTCTCCAAGTTTTTCCAAAACTTCCCTTGTCCTAGAGCAATCTGACTTCATTTTGGTCTGAGCTTGTATTGTATGGCAAAGTGAAAGGATTATTATAACAATAAAACTTATTATCTTTATCAGGACTCTCTTCATAAAATCCTCCTCTTTTAAGGTAAGGTGAGGTCTACTATTAAAAATTGGACATATCCACTCTGCAAATTTCAGAGTTATCTCTCTTCCTAAACCTGAAAAAATGAGAGGTAATAGACAAACCCTCAAATTCCCCTAAAACCCCACTCCCATTATCTCTCTTAACCCCCTTATCTCAAAAAACGCTACCACACAAAATTTCTCTAAAAATATGGGCTGCTCTCCCTCTCAAAAAACCTTCCACATTATTCTTCCTATGGTTTATACACTTAGAGACTTATATCTAATTTTGTGTAAGATCAAAATTAACTTTACTAAATTATAATACATTTTATAAAATTTTTCAAGAAATTGTGAAATTTTTAACATATTCTCTCCAATTCCTTAGGTTTACCACTCTTACTTCTCCCTCAACTTCAAATCGTATGGCATATAACTGCCTAAGCTTATACAAATGGGGCAATAGCCTACTATCCGGTCGG
>CAZBLU010000024.1:0-23828 GCA_964493015.1 uncultured Caldimicrobium sp. | reverse complement strand
AACTGAAGAGATAGTAAGCAAATTAACCAAGGAACATCAAAAGACAAGAGAGACTTTGGGGGGTCTATCAAATACTGTAGGTTATGTCCTTGAAAATGAAGCTTTTAAACATCTTCCTAAGCTTTTGATGAGAGATCATCAAATAAAGGTGACAGAAAAGCTAAAGAGGGATTTTATTATATATCCAAATAATAAATATGAAGAGGTCAACATTTTGGGTAAAGGACTGAGAGGGGAAGAGGAGATTTATATATTAGGGGAATGTAAGGTCCAATTGGGAAAGAAGGATATTGATGAATTCCTGAGAAAAGTTCAGCGAATTCGAAGGATCCTGGAAGGTAAGTATTTTTTAGTTTTTGTAACTCACATGCCTGTGAGTCCCTATATCATACCCTATGCCCAAAGTAAAGGGGTATATGTCTATAGAAGCGACGATTTTATAGAAGTAAGAGTTTAAGAAGTTTACTAAATACTCTATAAAAGGGGTTGTTATGGAACAGATACACAAGGCTAAAGGATTTGAGAAAGTTGTAGAACCTATTAGGCTTACTCCTCAGTCTAAGTTTGTTTTTCAATGTTATCCAGGAGTGCCCTGTTTTAAATTATGTTGTTCAGATCTGCACTTGCCCCTTACCCCATATGATATTTTAAGAATCAGGGATTTTCTGAAGCTCTCAACCGATGAATTTTTACTTTTGTATACTGAGCCCTTTATCTTGCCCAAATCGGGGCTTCCCATTGCAAGGCTAAAGATGAAAGATGATGCTGAGAAGAATTGTCCCTTTTTAGGTGAAGGGGGTTGCACTATTTATGAAGTAAGGCCTCTTGCTTGTAGATACTACCCCCTTGGTTTTGGTCTTTTTCGTAATAGAGATGAAAGAAAAAATGAAGAGTTTTACTATCTTGTAAAAGAAGGTTTTTGTCAGGGCCTGGAATCAGGCAAGGAAATGACTATTGAAGAATATAGAGCCTCTCAAGGGATCCCTGGGCTTGAGGAGCCAATCTTAGAATGGGCTGAAATTATCATGAGAAAGGAATCCCTTGGCCCTATAGAGGTGCCCCCTAAAAGCCTTGAGCTTTTTTTCATGGTCTCCACAAATCCAGAGCGATTTAGAGCCTTTATCTTTGAAACCAAATTTTTAGAAATCTTTGAGGTTGAAGAAGAGGTTTTAGAAGATATAAAGAAGGATGATCTAAAACTTCTGCAATTTGGTTTTAAATGGCTGAAAACCGTTTTATTTGGGGAAAATTTAATCAAAAAGAGAAAAGAAGCTCCCTCTGTCAAAAGGGCAAAGCCCTATTAAGAAAACATTTTTCTACAGAAGTTTAAAAATATCTCTCCAGTAGAAGTAAATTTTTTATTTTTTAGATAGGCAAGATAAAACTCTCGGGTGATCTCAAAGTTTTCTACGGTTACTATTTTCAATAAATTAAGAGTGACTTCCAGTTCCACCGCTCTTTTTGACACAAAGGAAAGTCCAAGGCCAGCTCTTACCGCACTTTTAACTGCTTCAGTTGAGCCCATTTCACCAACAATTTTTAGTCTATATGGATCTATACCCCTTTTTTCTAAATGGCTGACCACTGTCTTCCAAGTTCCAGACCCCTCTTCTCTTTTTATGAGCGGAAGCTCAGTGAGGTCCTTAAGGGTAATTTTTTCACTCTCAAAATCTGGAGGAGCTATAAGGACTATTTCATCCTGACAACAGGCTTCAAAGTGAAGGTTCCCCTCTTTTAGTTTGGCTCCCACTACTCCAAGTTCAAAATCACCTCTCAGAAGGCCCTCAATGACTCCTGCCGTGTCGCTTACCTTGAGGAATATCTTCGTCTGAGGATAGATTTCTCTAAAAAGTTTGATAACTCGGGGTAAAATATACTGACCTGGAATGGTGCTGCCCCCAATTTCAAGAAGGCCCGTTTCTACCTCTTTATAAGGTAAGAGCTCTCTTTCCATTTCCCGATATAACTGAAGGATACGCTTCCCATACTCGTAAACAATCTTACCTGCTTTGCTTGGAATTACATTGCGGGTGTCCCTGTCTAATAGATTAACTCCTAAAAACTCCTCTAATTGCTTAATGTGAATAGTAACCGTTGGCTGAGAAAGATACATTGCCCTTGCTGTCTTAGTAAAACTTCTCGTTTCATAAACCTTTAAAAAAACCTCCAACTTCCTCCAGTCAAACATAATAAAATAGCCTGCCTCTTAAGCCTAAGATACCTCCTTTTTAGCACATTTATTTGTTTTTGTCAATATAAGCAAGCTAATAGAAGAGGAATATTCAAAAAAATTAGCGATATTTTAGCCTGAATAACTTATCAGGAAAATTTATAAATTGAAAAGATTAGGCTTGAAATTAGGCACATAAGGGACATACAGGCTGTTTCTGCTCTTAGAACATACGGGGAGAGGGATATTGTCTGAAAACCCTTAGTCTTAGCCAGAGATAATTCATCAGGGCTTAGGTCTCCTTCTGGACCTGAAAGTAAAATAATTTGAGATGGAGGAGCTTTGAGCCAATCAAGCAAACTAAGTAAATCCATAGTTCCTTGGGGATGCGCCAAAAGTTTTAGAGATTTTTCCTCAGAGAGGCTTTCCAGGAAGTTTGAAAGATTTTCCACAAAAGTTATTTCTGGCAAATATAGTCTTCCAGATTGTTTTAGAGCTGAAAGGGCCTTTTCGTGAAAGCGTTCCTTTTTGAAAGCCCTTTTTCGTAAAATAGTGTGTTTCGATTGATAGAGTAAAAGATTTGTCATTCCAAGCTCTGTAGCTTTCTCTACAAGGAATTCCGTTTTGTCGCCTTTAAGAAAAGGAATAAGTACCTTTAAAGAGATAGGGGGTATATTCTCTCTCCTAAGGATTTCTATTATCTTTACTCTAACAAAAGGTGTCCTCTTTTTCCAGGAAAGGTATACAATCTGACCTAAATATTCAGTCCCCTTTCCATCAATAAGCTTTATAAGCTCACCAACCTTTTTTCTTAAGATTTTAACTGCATGAAGTCCCTCTTCAGGAGGGAGATAGCCCTCTTCACCCTGAAAGTTAATATAAAACCTATGACCACCTTGAAGAGATAGATTTATCGCCATTGTGTTGTAAAATTATATTATATTACAAGATATACCTCAAGCAAAGGGTTAAGAGTGTGTAAAACATTAGATCTTTACTATTATTCATTTACAGGAACTTGTAAAGAGATAGCCTCTGAGTTAGGGCAATTTTTAGGGATTATTCCCAAGACTATTGAGAGCCATAATTTTCCCTATTGGACTTGGCTCCTTTTATCCTTTTTTCCTAAGGTTTCCACGAAGATAAGTTATCCTCCCCCAGAAAGTAGAGAGGCTATTTTAGTTTTTCCTAAATGGACCTTTAATTGTCCCCCTGTAACTGCCTTTCTGAAAAAAGTTAACTTTGAGCGATTGTTTTTAATAATCTCCTATGGTGGTTGGGGAGAAAAGCCCTATGGAGAAAGATATAAAAACCTTGCTCTGCAAAGATCAACTTATCTGGCACTTCATTTAGTGAGACGCTCAGATTGGCACAGAAATAAGAAAAACCAACTGGAAAAAATAAAGGAAAAATTACTGGCTTTTTTTAATTTACCCCACATCAGAGAAATCTAAACTCTCTCTTAAGGCCTTCATTAGAGATGTTCTACAAATAGATAGATGTTACTTTTGATCTAATTCTTGATCCATAGTCCAAGGACAAGAGATCTTAGTCAGCCCTGTTTCAAGAAACTTCTAACTCTCTTGGGAGAAATAACCTACATCATAAGCAAGGATCTTTTTACTTACTGTGCTCACATATTGAAAACGTCTTCCAGTAGCCAAAGTAGCAATAGCTCCGGCTATACTGGCGGTCTTTTGTCCCCCGGTTATATCAACTAAGGCATCCTCCTGTTTTATTCCTTTGGCTGAAACCTCGGTATAAAACTTTTCCACTGCCTGAAAAACTGCCCTTACATCCTCAAAATCAACTCCCCCCTTGACGAGCTCTATAACTTTTACTTTGGGAAAAAGGGCATTCACGGTTTTGGTAAAAAGCTCCATCTGATGGGTTGTCCCCTCATTTCCTGAAGAGGTAATAACATAGAGGTATTCCAGGGTTGGAGAATGATGTCTTATCGCAATGTAAGGAATTTCCCAAGAAGTATCCGTTAAAATCTCCTCTGTATTTTGGCTATTTATCAAGTCTGTATGATTCACAGACTCGATTAGGGTCTCAATTAACTTCTGGGGTGAAGTCCTATTTTTCTTTTCACCATGAAGTTTTAAAGTGCTTAAAAAAATAGCTAATGCCCTAACAGGAGTTGGTTCTTCACAAATAACCTCAATTTTTTGGCTCACAATGTATTTTCTAAGGACCAACCAAATGACCACTACAATTATTGAGGCCACAGAGAGTTTTATCGCCCCCAAAGTGAAGCGCTTCTCTATAAGGTTTGCCAAGCCATCTGGAAACCAGCTAAGAGCTACAGAAATTGCAATGACAAATAATATAGCCCAAATGTTGAAATACTTTATCCCTAATAGGGCCTCTGCTGACTTCCTTAAATTCTCAACCCTAACTCTTCCAATGAGAGATCTGGTAGACATTGGATCCCTCAATCGTGAATATAAAAGTTTTTTTAATTAAAATTATACATATTTAACTTTAAACAAAAATTATGTCAAGAGGTTCACGGAGGGTGTTCTGTAATTGTTTTTTCTTCGATTAAGACGAAAAAAGAAAGTGAGATTAGGGGCTCCATCTTTTGCGTGCATTATAACTGTGTTATATCTCACAACCATTCGCAGGCTGAAGCCTGCGCCTACCTAAGGTTTAGGATGTTATCGTAATGAAATTTAAAACACCCTAAGTGTAACAAAGCTTGAGATTTCCCAAAAAACTTGTACAATAAAAGAATATGTTTACAGGGCTTATTGAGGGAAGAGGGGTAATTAGAGCTCTTCAACCCCATACCCAAGGTTTCATCCTTCAAATTGAGAGCGAATTTTCCCTTGAGGGCACTAAAATTGGCGATAGCATTGCCGTGGATGGGGTGTGCCTTACTGTAGTCACTCTTTCCTCTAAAAACTTTACTGCTCATCTCTCCCCAGAGACCATCTCTCGCACCACCTTTAAACTTAAAAAACCTGGCTCCTTAGTAAATTTAGAGAGGGCTCTCAAAATGGGAGACCCATTGGGAGGACACCTTGTCTCTGGCCATGTGGATGGTTTGGCTAAAATAACTAAAATAACCCCCCTTGGAGATTACTATCGCTTTGTGATTGAAATACCTCAAGAATATGCCCACTATCTGATTCCTAAAGGCTCAATTGCCATCGACGGAATAAGCCTAACCATTAATGAAGTTCAGGATAACCTCATCACTCTCATGATTATTCCTCATACTTATAAGGTGACCACACTCTCTACCAAAAAGGTAGGGGATTTTGTCAATTTCGAGATAGATATGATTGCCAAGATGGTCTACCGCTGGCTAAAGCCCTATTTACCACAAACCAAAACCTCAGAAAAAGAATCCCTAACCATAGAGTTTCTACAAAAGCATGGATTTATTTAAACTCTAATTAGCAAGGAGGCCCTTTGATGCGCCTAAATCCTGAGAAAGAGGCTGTGGAAAAACTTGCCTTGGAACTCCTTGTTGCGGCAAGAACTGCTCCAAAGGCGAGGGGGCAAGACGATTTGGTGCTTGCTCTGATAACAGAAAAGGAAGAAATGGAAAAGATTGCAAAAGAGATGGAAAAGATTGCAGAGAGAGGGGATGCCTATAAGTTTTTTAAGCGAGATGCTGAAAACTTAAGGAACTCAGAGGCCTTAGTGCTTATTTCCCTTGATTTTAAAAGACCAGTAGGTGTTAATTGCGGGGCCTGTGGTTTTAGCTGTGAAAGTATTCTCAAAGAACAAAAAAGGGGAGAAGACTATGAAGGACCTCTCTGTGCTATGCGCTTAATTGATCTCGGTATTGCTATTGGCTCAGCAGTTTCCAAGGCAAAGGATCTCTGCATAGATAATAGAGTTATGTACACCATAGGAGTAGCTGTTAAAAAGCTTGGCCTTATGCCAGGCCAGGTCATATTGGGAATTCCTCTAAGTGTTAAAGGGAAAAATATATACTTTGATAGGAGAACCTAAAACTTGGTCAAGGTCAAAATCTGTGGCCTAACCAGGCTTGAAGATATAGAATTTATTGAAGCCTTTCCTGTTGATTTTTTAGGCTTTATTATGTATCCCCCTTCACCTCGCTATGTAGGACCAAAGCTAAAGGAACTTTTGCTTGCCGTTAAGAGGGCTAAAAAGGTGGTAGTTTTTGTCAATCCCAGCTATGATGAGGTGAGAGAAGCTCTAAATTTCGGGGCTGATTTCATTCAACTACATGGAGACGAGCCCTGGGAATTGGCTCAAAAAATTGGACCCTCTCGAGTAATAAAGGCTATCAGAGTTGGAGACTCCATAGATCCACAAAGCCTTACTACCTGGAAAGGGGTATTTGCCCTTCTTTTGGACACCTATAAACCCAATCTCCCTGGTGGTACTGGGGAAACCTTTGACTGGCATTTAGCTAAAAAAGTTGTAGATAGTGGCTTTAGGGTCTTCTTAGCAGGTGGATTAAAACCAGAAAATATCATAGAGGCAATAAGGATAGTAAAACCCTATGCGATAGATATTTCCTCTGGGGTAGAGGAAAAACCTGGTACAAAAGACCAAGAAAAAATTAAGGCCCTATTTAAAAATTTAGAGGGTGGTGACCCACCCCTAAGATAAATTAGGCTCAGCCAAAGCCAAAGCCTCTTCCACCACCACAGGAGCTCCCACCAAAACTAAAGGATCTGCCAAAACTTGTGCTAAAAGAGGAGAGTTCTTTTTTAACCTCCCTACTCCCACAGAAGGGGCACTTTACTTCCTTTTCATCCTCCTTAGTAAAACAAAGGGCCTCGAAAATTCTCCCACAGCTCTCGCATCTAAATTCATAAATAGGCATAATTACACCTCCCTAAAAGTTTAATTTTTTACTATAATATTAAGTTTTAGCTCTGGTTTTTCAAGAGGTCTCAAAAAATTAGTCTTGTGAATCGCTTTTCCATCTGAGATAGGGAGAAGTTTCGATTTCTCTTTCCTTTGGGGATAGTTCTTATTTGATCTTAGTGAGAGTTTAGAAGAAATAACCAGCTGAAAGGACACTTACCATAGAACCCTGTCCAAAAGGAAGGGCCTCTTGATAGAAAATCTCACCCCTTCCACAGAATCCCCCTTTGGCCATCAAAAGAGATAACAAATAGAGGGAACTTGCTCCACAGTTCTTAAATCCCTCTTTCTCTAAAATAAACCTCTCTAACTCTTCACTTTTACCCTCAAAGGCAAGCTGGGTCATGGTTCTATCTATCTCTAAAGCTTCACTTTTAAGCTTATCATCAACTTCAAAGGGATCGCCATATCTTAAGCCAAGATGGCAATAATCAATTCCTAAAACTAAATAGGTCCTTTCATCAAAGAGCTCTATCAAGGCTTCCACTAATTTTTCAGCAAGTTCCCTATTTTGGACAAGAATGCGATGGGACCCAATTAAAAAGGGAAGAGCAACAACTTCATCCCCTTTAAGATACTTAAGAAAAAGGGCCTGGAATTCGAGGGAATGTTCTAATTTGTGGGCCATGTGATCAGGAAAAAGCTCAAGTTTCTTAGAATGGGTGAGGAAAAGAAGGCCTCCTCTGTCACTCCTCAAAAAGCCAAAAGGGGTGGCTAAATCTTTGGTTAATACTGAGTAAGGAAAATCCAGATAGTGTCCTACCCCGAAGATTATAACCCTTGACCCAGGAGGTATATTGAACCTCTTATAGGCCTCGGCATAGGCCTTAGCACCAGCTCTAATGTCAATATGAGGGGCAATAAGAATTCTGGGAGGAGGCCCAGAATCTGCCTCTGATAGTTTAAGCACCTCACTGATAAACCAAGAGGCCTCTTTTTCATCCAAAGGATAGGCCTGATTGGCATGAGCCATAGGACGCACTTTTTGTTGAAACCACTTCTCATAGGCCCTCTCTTTCAATTCTTCAAAGTTTTTACTCCAAAGCAACCCTTTTTCATCTAAAAACTGGACCAGCCTTTCAATTTCCTCTAAAGGAACGATTTGACCAGCCCTCTTAGTAGCTTCAACCTGAAGATCTCGCAAATCATTTTCTCCATTCATGAGTGCTAATAAAAAAAGAACACCTTGAGGTAAAATTACAACTTCCTCTACAAAACCAATAGGGTCTCTAAGGAAAAATACAGGTTGTCCCTCGTATTCTCCAGGTATTAAATCAACCTGGCGCAAAAGTGGCTTAAAATCTGGCTCCACCTACTTAATCTCCCACCTCTCCAAAGTCCTCAACCGTTAACTCTTGACAGGCCTCCTTTACTCTCTCGATAGCTGTATAAAACTCCTCCCCTATCGTTCTTACCCTCACACCATAAGCCTTTTGCACAGCCTTTCTCACAATTTCTCCTTTGAGTAGGGCATTTTCCCAGCCAAACTCAGCATACTTCTCATTAACTATGCGATTAAGCTCTGTCAAGGCTTCCGCTCTCCTTCTGCGCTCTTCAATAGCTGAAGATAACGGTAAGTTTAAAAATTGATCTATCTTGGAAACAAAATTTTCATAGAAACTTGCTGGGAAACGACTATCTATCTCCTCTATAGCAAACCCAAAGGTGATTAGCATAGGCTCTTTGAGATAGGTAAATAGATCCTCCTCTATAAGCTGAGGATCTTCTTGGTAAAGATCCATGTAAAGCCTATAGGCTTGTTTTGACTTTTCCTTCACATTAGGAGGCTTTTCGGTGTTAAATTCGAGAATATAATGATAAAGACTTTCATCTACTACTATAGCTAAGATTTCTCTTGCACCAAGCTCCCGCATGGCCTCTAAACGATGTCTTCCATCTACAACCCAATACTTACCCCCTTTAGGCACTACTACTATGGGGGTAAGGAAACCTAACTTCTCTATGGCCAACTCTAAATGCTTCTTCAAGCTATCTGATAGATCCCTTTGAAATGGTGGTATAAATATTTCCTCTAATTTGAAAAAGGCAAGCTTTAGTGGCTGTTTCTTTACTGGGTCTTCAAAACTGGCAATTTCCCTCATAGCCTAATCCGCACTCTTTCTTAAAATTGTAGGAATATCCAAAATATTTTCATCATAAACTTCTCTCCAATCAATTCTCTTTAGCTCTTCTTTTTTCTTGCCCCGCTCCTCTAAAGATATCACTTTCTCTGTTTTTTTAGCAAGATCTTTTTCCTTTTCCAGTCCTGTGGCAATTATAGTAAGTCTCAAGGTCTCTCCAAGGGTTTCATCAAAGACCACTCCTAAATAAACCCTCGCTTCAGGGTGAAGCTCCTTAGAAATGGTCCCAGTAATAGTTTGTGTTTCCTGAAGGGTAAGAGTCTCAGGATGGACACTAATATTTAGCAGAAGACCTTTGGCTCCGCTTATGGAGAGATCCTCAAGTAAGGGGCTTGAAATAGCCATCTGAGTAGCAAGTTGAGCCCTGTCCTCGCCTTGGGCCTCTCCCATACCCATGAGAGCTACTCCACCACTTTCTGTCATTACTGCTTTAACATCAGCAAAATCTAAATTAATATATCCTGGAGAAAGAATAAGATCAGAAATACCCCTTACTGCATAATATAACACATCATCTGCTTTTTTAAACATCTCATAAAGTCTTTCCTGAGGAGCTCCAAGAAGAATGAGCTTATCATTGGGAATAGTGATTATAGTATCCACATATTTTTTAAGCTCCTCAATGCCATCCTCAGCCTGTTTTATTCTGATCTTTCCCTCAAAGGTAAAGGGCTTGGTGACTACAGCTACAGTCAAAATACCCATTTCCTTACAGATGCTGGCAATAACAGGGGTTGCCCCTGTGCCTGTCCCTCCTCCCATACCTGCAGCCAAAAAAACCATATCTGCATCTTTGAGACAATCCCTGATTTCTCTTTCAGATTCCTCAGCAGCCTTTCTTCCAATCTCTGGCTTTCCCCCTGCACCAAGACCTCTTGTCAGATTTTTTCCAAGCTGAATCTTTACAGGGGCTGGATTAAGAGATAGAACCTTATAATCGGTATTGGCAGCAATAAATTCCACCCCTACAAGACCCCTCTTAATCATATGCGCAACTGCATTGCCACCTGCTCCTCCTACTCCTATTACCTTGATATTGGGTTGAAGTTTAATTTCCTCTTGGTCTACTAAATCAAATGGTAAAGTCATCACTCGCCTCCTAAGATTTTAAATTTTTAAAAGTCTCTTTAATTTACTCAATAAACCCTCCCTCCGCTGTGGTCTCTCCATTCCTTGAAAATAGTTCTGATAGGCATAGAGAAGCATACCCACAGCTGTGGCATACTGAGGATGGTAAACCTCTTCAGTTAGCCCTGGAAGCCTCTCGGGGAACCCAATTCTTGCAGGAAGATCAAGCACCTGATCACAAAGATAGATAAGACCTGGCAAAAGAGCTGAGCCCCCTGTTAAGACCACACCACTTGTTAGATAGGTTTTAGGAAAGTCCTTAATCTCAGATTCAATGAGCACCAACAACTCCTTGACCCTTTCTTCTAAAATTTCTGCAAGGATCTTTCTCTGGATACTTCTTGAAGGCCTTGTCCCTATGCCAGGGACCTCAATTATCTCATCATTCTCTACAAGTTCCCTTAGACAAACTCCCTTCTCAATTTTCAAACGCTCAGCCTCATTTTTACCAGTCCGCAAACAGACAGCCAAATCCCCAGTAAGGAGTTCTCCACCTACAGGAATAGAGGAAGCAAACCTCAAAACACCCTCTTTGTAAATCACTAAATCACTGGTCCCACCACCAAAGTCAATTACCAAGACACCAAGCTCCTTTTCCTCTGGGGTCAAAACAGCCTCAGCCGAAGCTAAACCTTGAAAGATCACCCCATCTACCTCTAAACCAAGGTTTTCAAAGCATCTCAAGAGATTTTGCACCTGAGATTTCTGTGCCGTTATAAGCTGAACATGGGCCTCCAACCGCACTCCACTCATGCCCAAAGGCTGCGTTATACCCCTTGTCTGATCCACCACAAATTCCTGCGGTATCACATGAAGAAGAACTCTATCCTGTGTTATGTCAACTGCCTGAGCTGAAGAGAGAACCTCCTCCACATCTTGAGCTGTAACCTCCTTTTCCTTCAGGGCTACAACTCCCATCCCAGCCTGGGTCTTGATATGACTTCCAGCTACACTGGTAAAGACATATGTAGGAACAATCTTAGCTTGAGCCCGAGCCTTTTCAATGGCAGTTCTAATACTCTGCGTAGCCTCTTCAATATTAATTACACTACCCTTTCTGAGCCCGTGAGCAGGGGTCACTCCCATCCCTGTAACCCAGAGCTTGCCCTCCCTCTCCTCACCTATGAGGGCACAAATCTTTGTTGTCCCTACATCTACAACTAAAATCCCACTCTCTTCAGGCATAGCTCAACTCCTGAATTTTATCAGGGCCTGACCATAAGGATAGTCCACCCTGATTAATTCTACTTTTTCGATAAGATTATTTTCATATAAATAAACCATAATTCTATCCAAATTCTGATATAGTCTTGTTAAATCTTCCATAATACCTAAAGGAAAATATATTTTAATATGATTTTTGGTATAAAAAATTATCTTATCTCTCTCTAATATAATTTTAGAATAATTTTCATAAACAGGAAGATAGGTTTTATTATTTTTTAGCCAAGAGAGAAAATAGAAAAAATTCTCCTTCCAGGACTCATCTCGAATTTCCACAAGGGGATAATAAAAATAATCCTGGGGCAAAATACCCCCAATAATAACGCCCTTCTTATCAATAAGGTATCCCCTGTTTTCTTTGATCAGGATAGCTAAGCCCTCTCTTTCCTTTACGGTAATTTCCAAAAGAGAGGGTAACCTCCTGGCAACAATTACATCCTCAATGGAAGGATGCTCCTTCAGCTTTTCAGTTAACCTTTTAAGATCTATGGTAAATAGCCTTTCTCCACCTTTCAAGCCAGTAAGCTTGATCACCTCTTCTTTGGAAACCTTTTTAGCCCCTAAAAGCCTTATCTCCTTTAGCACAAAGAGATCGGTAAAATAAAGCACATAAACTATCAGGCCAAGTGAGAGAAGGGAAATTATACTCCCAAAGAGGTAATATCTATATCTCTTAATGAAGTCCCTCATAGGATATCCCCAAAAATTTAACCTCAGGTTCTAAAAGTATTTGAAACCTTTCATAAACCCTCTTTTGGGCAAGTCTAATCAACTCTAAAACCTCCTCAGCCTTAGCCCTACCAAGATTGACAATAAAATTAGCGTGTTTCTCCGAGATCTTGGCCTCCCCAATTTGATAGCCCTTTAGACCTGCCTGTTCTATTAAAGCCCCTGCATAACAACAGGGGGGGTTTTTAAAGGTAGAGCCAAAGGTTCTCTCGCTAACAGGCTGAGTGGCTACCCTCTTTGCCCAAATTTCTCGTATCTTAGCCCTTAGTTCTTCTTCTGGGGTAGGCCTAAACTCTAATTCTGCAGAGAGAATGATTCCATCTAAGCGAAAAGCCCTATAGCTCCAATCCACATCCCTTGGCTCTAATTCTATTACTTCCCCTTCCCGATAGAGCTCAACCCTTTTTACAAGCTGTGAAGTGGTCACTCCAAAGGCACCTGCATTCATCCTTACCGCACCACCAAGGGTGGCAGGGACCCCTGCCAGAAATTCAAAACCTCCATAACCTAATCTCCGAGAAAAGGCAATAAGCTCATTTATCCTCGTTCCTGCAAGGGCCTTTACCCTGAGGACTTCCCCTTGAGAAAGCACCTTTATTCCCCTTAGAGAGATAAGAATTATTACCGCCCCATCAAAACCATTATCGCTAACCAAGAGATTACTTCCCCCACCCACTACAAAATAGGGAATTTGCTCCTTTTCAAGGAAAGTAAGAAGCTTTATCAAATCCTCTTTTGCCCGGGGAAAGAGAGCCCTCTTTGCCCTTCCCCCTATTTTTATAGTAGTGTAAGGGGAAAGCGGCTCCTCCACTTTAAAGGGTATACCAGCCTTCGCTAAGAAGGTGTCCAAAGTCTTAAGCCACGGCATGTCTCTCTACCTGCTCCTCCCCCAAAAAGGCCTCATGTATTTTATACACGTTACCTGCACCCATGGAAATAAAGACACATTCTGGACTTAAAAGCCCTTTCAATAAGTCCTCACCTTCCCTTAAGGTTTGCACAAAGAAGGTTGGTTTTATCCCCCTTATTTTTTTTACAGCCTCGTAGAAGGCCTCCCCAGTTATTCCTGGTAAAGGGGCTTCACTTGCTGGATAGATCTCAGTGAGAACCAGTATATCTGGATCCTTGAGAGCCATTAAGAAATCTTCCCAAAGGGCCTTAGTGCGGGAATAGCGATGGGGCTGAAAGAGAAGGATAATTCGCTTGTCAGGATAGAGTTTTCCCACGGTCTCAAGGGTTGCGGTAATCTCCTTAGGATGATGGGCATAATCATCCATAAGAAGGGCCCCTCTATAGATACCCTTCAACTCAAGTCTTCTCTTTACCCCTCTAAAATTTTCTAAAATAGTCATAACCTTTTTTATAGGTAGTTTCAGGGTAAGGGCAACTCCTATGGCTCCAAGGGCATTTAGGGCATTGTGAACTCCAGGAATCCCTAACCTAAATTTCCCAAGCCTTTTTCCCCGATAATAAACCTCCACCACAGGATAGGCCCCATTTTTCACGATCTTTCCCTGAAGATCTACCCCCTCAGAAAAGCCATAAAAAAGAAAGGGCCCTGAGAGGTCCTCAACTACTTCCCTTACCCCTGGATCATCCTTACAGAGGATAACCCTCCCCTCAGGATGAACCCTTAAAATAAAATTGGCAAAGGCCTTTTTTATAGCCTGAAAGTCGGCATAAAAATCCAGATGCTCTCTATCAATGTTTGTTATGACCTCTATAAAGGGCGAATAGAGGAGGAAAGAGCCATCACTTTCATCAGCCTCTGCCACCAAATAGTCCCCTGAGCCAAGAAGAGAATGGCTTTTAATGTTATTGATGATCCCCCCCACTATGGCTGTGGGATGCAAATTTAAATTGAGAAGGATCTCTGCAATAAGGGAGGTAGTAGTGGTTTTTCCATGAGAGCCAGCCACAACTATACTTTTGGGATAAATTTGCATCACCTCTGAGAGCATCCTTGCCCGAGGAACAAGTAAAAGACCCCTCTCTTTAGCCTCTCTAATCTCAGGGTTGTCCTTAGGTATAGCGGAAGAGTAAACCACGATCTCCGCCTCTTTTAGATGAGAGGGGTCATGGCCAAGGTAAACCTCAATGCCCTCCTTCAAAAGAGGTTCCAGATATTTACTTTTGGCAGCATCACAACCAGAGACCCTATGCCCCATACGATGAAGAAGTAAGGCAAGGCCACTCATCCCTACGCCGCCTACACCAATAAAATGAATATTCCTCTTCTTTTCAAGCATTTTATCCCTCGGCAGCCACTAATTTTTTCAATTCTTCTATAATAATTCTCTCAGGATTAGGCCTCTTTAGCTTTTTTAAGGCCTCTCTTAGCTTGTTTAGTCTTTCTTCGCAAGAAAGCACTGCAACTAAGCCCTGCAAAAAGGCCTCAGGTTCAATGTCTTTCTGCCTGAACATAAGCCCAGCCCCTGCTCTTACCAAAACCTCAGCATTTTTCTCCTGATGCTGATGAGTAGCATAAGGGAAGGGGACTAATATAGCAGGCTTTTCTAAAGCAATTAGCTCAGCAAGGGTTGTTGCTCCTGCCCGAGAGACCACCAGATCTGCCTGGGCATAGGCCCAGGCCATGTCCTCTATAAAGGGATAGAGCCTTATGCTCTCTTTCACTTCAGGATAGAGGGGATGCCCCTCATAGGCCTTTCTTACCCGCTCATAATCCTCAAGACCAGTCTGATGGATGAGAAAGAGCTTGGGCACCCTCTCAAAAAGCCTTGGCCAAAGGTTAAGCATTAGATCATTGAGAAAACGAGCCCCAAGGCTTCCCCCAAGCACCAAAAGGCCTCTTCCCTGGTGGATGCGTTCTCTCTGGGCAAGAAGGCTCTTTCTTACAGGGTTTCCAGAGACAAGGGTCTTTCCCTCTGGAAAATACCTCTTACTCTCCTCAAAACTTACAAAGACCCTGTCCACAAGACGGCTAAGAAGTAGATTTGCCCTCCCAGGGATTACATTTTGCTCGTGAAGAGCAGTTTTTATCCTCAAGAGTTTTCCTACAAAAACAAGAGGCACAGAGACATATCCTCCCTCAGCCAAGATTACAGAAGGTCTAATCTTTTGCAAAAGCCTTAGGGCCACAAAAAAGGCCTTCCCTAACTTAATGGTTGCCCTAATTTTTCCCCCTATGGGCCTTCCCACAAAGCCTTCCACATCTATGTGATGCACAGGAAAGGGTTTCTCCTTAAGAATGCGCCTTTCTACTTCTCTTGTGCCTGCCACAAAGGAGACCTCCTCTCCCAAGGAAAGGAGCTCCTCTGCCAGAGCAATTCCAGGCATTAAGTGTCCTCCTGTTCCCCCAGCCACAATCAACCACCTCAATGGTAAAGCCTCTCCTCCTTAGAGGAATGATAAAACTTCGGTGCATACTTGAACACAAGTTCTTTAAATACCTCTCCCCTTTCCTGATAATCTCTAAACTGGTCAAAGCTTGCACAGGCAGGGGAGAGAAGCACCAAATCTCCAGGAAGAGACACCTTAAAGGCTACGCTCAGGGCTTCAGGCAAATCTTCCACCAAATAGGTCTCTACAAGGTCTTTTAGCTCTTCCCAGATAATAAACCTTGCCTCACCCATGAGAATAAGGGTCTTAACCCGCTCTTTAATTAATTCCCTCAATGGGGCATAGCTTCCCCCTTTGTGCCTTCCTCCCAAAATCAAGATTATGGGACAAGGAAGACCCCTTAAGGCCTGCACTGTGGCATCCACATTGGTTGCCTTGGAATCATTGATAAAGGTTACCCCGCCAAAAGTGCCCACATATTCCAGTCTATGGGGGAACCCCACAAACTCACTAATCAATCTCTCACAGGCAGAAGGTGAAGCACCTGCAAGTCTGCCAGCCAAAAGGGCTGCCGCCAAATTCAGCCTATTGTGAAGACCTAGAAGTCTAAAAGAGCTCAAGGAATAGGCCTCCTCCCTTTCTAACCTCAAAACTACGCTATCTCCTTCTACATAAGCCGAAATATCCTCATCTCCCACTTCTCCAAAGAATAGTGTCTTTCCTCCTATTAAAGCCTCAAATCTCTCTAAAAAGGGCTCACTCTTAGGTAAAATGGCCAAGTCGCTTTCTCTCTGCCCATGAAAAAGCCTGTATTTATAGTAGGCATACTCTTCCATGGAACTATATCTATCTAAGTGGTCTGGAGTAATGTTAAGTAACACCCCAATTTTGGGGGTAAAGCTCTCTATGGTTTCCAGTTGAAAGCTTGAGACCTCGAGGACAATTTTGTCCACTTTGGCTTTAGAAAGGACGTACTCAGAGAGAGGAATCCCATAATTTCCCCCAGTGAAAGTGCGAAAACCTGCCAATTTTAATAGCTCAGAGATCATAGCGGTAGTTGTCGTCTTTCCATTGGTGCCTGTTATGGCTATAAGATTTTCCCTCTCTTCTGGGGATAAAAATCTAAAGGCAAGCTCAAGCTCTCCAAGCACTGGAATACCCTTTTTCACTGCCTGAAGATAGACCTGAGGTGAAACCCCAGGGCTTACCACTACCAGATCGGCCTTTTCTAAAGTTTGTGGATTATGCCTTCCTGTTTCAAAGGTTACTCCCAGCACCTCCATAGAGGAAACAAGTGATGGTGGAAGCTCTTCTTTCCTCTTTGAGTCTGAGACTATAACCTCTGCCCCCTTTACCAAAAGGAGCCTTGTGGCTGCCTGACCACTCTTACCAAAACCAATAACTACCGCTCTCTTTCCTCTAAGTTCCATAAAGCCCTACCTTATTTTAAGGGTGCTTAAGGCCAAAAGGCCACAGATTACAGAGATTATCCAAAAACGAACTACCACCTTGTTTTCCTTCCAGCCCTTAAGTTCAAAATGATGATGTAAAGGAGCCATCTTAAATATCCTCTTTCCCCCTGTAATTTTAAAATAGCCCACCTGTAAGATTACCGAGAGGGCTTCAACCACAAAAAGTGCCCCAGCAAGGATTAGCAAAAACTCTTGTTTAACCATCACAGCAATGGCCCCCATGACCCCACCTAAGGAGAGAGACCCCACATCTCCCATAAAAACTTCTGCTGGGTGAGAATTATACCACAAAAACCCAAGCCCAGCCCCGCCCAAAATAGCACAAAGCACCGCAAGTTCCCCTGCCTGGGGAATATAGGGTATAAAGAGATAACTGGCAAATTTTACATGCCCTGCCACATAGGAAAGCACAGTATACACCCCAGCTACCACACAAAAAGGCACAATGGCAAGCCCGTCAAGCCCATCGGTAAGATTTACCCCATTTGAGCTCCCAATTAGAACTACAGCTGTAAAAAGGAGATAAAAAACCCCCAGATCAATAACCACCTTTTTAAAAAAAGGTAAATTTAAGACACTACTAAAATCTAACACCTTAAAGAGAAGAAAATAAAAGATTAGCACTACAAAAAACTGATAGAGTAATTTTTCCCTGGCCCTAAGACCAAGATTTTTTCCCCTCCTCAATTTTAAGTAATCGTCCCAAAAGCCAATTAGGCCAAAACCAAGGAAGGCAAAGAGGGCTAACCACACAAAGGGATTACTTAGATTACACCAGAGGAGGGCAGAAAATGTGACCCCCAAAATTATAATAACCCCACCCATAGTGGGAGTCCCTGTCTTAACCTGATGATGGGCAGGACCCTCTTCTCTAACTACCTGGCCAAACTGCTTCTCTCTCATATACTTTATGAAATAGGGCATAAGAAAATAGACAAGCAAAAAGGCCGTTATAGAGCCATAAATCATGCGAAAGGTAATATACTTAAATACATTGAAAACTGATATCCACTCGCTTAGGGGATAAAGCAGATGGTAAAACACCTTAATTCTCCTCCTTAACAAGCTTTTCCACAATCCGTTCCATTCGAAGGGCCCTTGAACCCTTAACAAGAATTACCGCCTTCTCTTTAGGTAAATTTCCCCTCTCTAAAAACTCTTCCACTGTATGATATATCTGACAAGGTTTACCTGATTTTTGAAATCCTCGGGCATAATAAGGGGCCATTTCCCCAATAAAAATAGCCATATCCGCCTTTTCACCTGCAATCTCCCCCACCTCCTCATGATACCTCTCTGCCTCTTCTCCAAGCTCTTTCATATCTCCAAGAATCGCAATTCGCTTTCCTAAAGCTTTTTCTTGATCAGAAAGGAGAGTTAGGGCCATCTCCATAGAGCCAGGATTGGCATTGTAGGTGTCATCTATGAGCAAATAGGGACCTTTTTGTATAAAGTGACTCCTCAAAAATAGGCTCTCCATCTCCTCTATGGCCTCAAGAAGACTTTCAAGGGTTAAGCCTGTAGCTAAGCCCACAGCCAGTGCTCCAAGGAGATTTAAAAGATTATGTTTCCCAGCCAAAGGAGCAGAAAAGGTATATTCCTTTCCCCCGTAGGCAATTTGGGCTTCTAAAGAAAGGCCTCTCCCTCTAAAATTAAGGAGCCTAAGATCTGCTCCCTCACCTTCTCCATAGGAAATCTTTGCCTGTGGAAAGGCCTTTGTGCGCTCCCGCAAAAGGGGCTGATCATAGAAATAAATCAAGGTCCCATGGGCATCAGTTCTTTCAAAGAGTGCTATCTTTTCTTCTAATATTCCCTCTAAAGAGCCCAGGCCCTCAAGATGGGCAGGATAAATACAAGTAATAAGGGAGACCTGAGGTTGAGTTATCTCCGCAAGTCTTGCAATCTCTCCTCTTTGATTGGTCCCAAGCTCCAAAATGGCCCACTCTGGCCTATCCTTGAAACTAAGTAGACTTAGAGGCACTCCAATGAGATTGTTATAATTGGCCTCATTTTTAGCACATTTGAAAAACCTTGAAAGCAAGGCAAAAGTTAGTTCTTTAGTTGTGGTTTTACCACAAGAGCCAGTTATAGCTATAACTCTAAAACCTTCCCTTACCCGAAAGTATTGGGCAAGGTCCCCAAGGGCTCTGAGAGTGTCTTTAACCAAGATAAAGGAAAGGGTCTTGGGAAGCTCCTCTAATTCCAGATCTCTCGGAAAATACTCTAAAACTACTCCCCTTGCCCCTTTATCAATGGCCTCTTTCCAGAAAAGGTGGCCGTCAAAGTTTCTCCCTTTAAGGGCCCAAAAGAGAAAGCCTGGCTCCATAACTCTGGTATCTGTACAGATCCCCTTAAAAGGTATCCCCATATCTCCATTTACAAGCATTCCTGAGACAGCCTTTACAACCTCTTCTGTGCTAAAGGGAGTGGCAACAAGCATCTCTGTAACCAAGCTCCTCTAAAATTTCCTTAATAACAGCCTTGTCAGAAAAGGGATATCTCTTCCCCCTAATTTCCTGATAGGTTTCATGCCCCTTTCCTGCAACAAGAAGTATATCCCCTGCCCTTAACTCCATGATCGCCGCATAAAGGGCCTCTCGCCTGTCAGGTATGCAATAAAAGGGTTTACTCCCATTTAAGCCTGTCTTAATATCTTCAATTATCTTAAGAGGATCTTCATCTCGGGGATTATCAGAGGTCAAAAAGAGAAGATCACTCAAGCCCTGGGCAACTCTTCCCATAAGGGGCCTTTTCCCAGGATCCCTATTTCCCCCGCAGCCAAAGAGCACAAGTAACCTCCCCTTCCTAAGGGGAAGAAGGCTTCTTATGGCATTTTCTAAGGCATCAGGGGTATGGGCATAGTCCACAAAGATGTAGGCCCCATCCTTTTCACCACAGAGTTCCAATCTTCCAGGTGGGTTCTTTAACCCCTTTAAGGCCAAAATAACTTCCTGAGGCTTAAACCCCAAGGCAAGAGCTATCCCCAAAAGGGTTCCCACATTCTTGGCTTGATAGTCTCCTATAAGTGAGGTTTCCACTTCAAATCTATTTCCTAAAACAGTTAGCCCTAACTTTAAGCCAGGCTTTCTCTCGAGGATCTCCACCCTCACTTCCCCATCATTAACTGTCAAAAGGCGTTCCTTAGGAAGTATGCCCTCCCCTAAGAGCTCCTCATAGAGCCTCTTTCCCCAGGGAGATTCCAAAGAAATAACCCCTTTTCCCTCCTCTTGGAGATAATCAGTGAAAAGTTTCTTTTTTGAGAAGTAGTAGGCCTCCATATCTTGGTGATAATCTAAGTGATCTCTCGAGAGATTGGTAAAAGAGGCTAATTCAAAGGTGAGCCCTTTTATCCTATCTTGATCCAAGGCGTGAGAGGATACCTCCATCACCACATATTTTAAACCATTAGCTTCAGCCCTCTGCAAAAGTGGGCCTATTTTGAAGATAGAGGGAGTAGTCTCCTCAGCAGGTAATCTCTCCCCTAAGTCATAAAAAAGGGTCCCTATGTAGCCAGCTTTGAGGCCAAGTCTTTCAAGGAGATTTTTAAGAAAATAGCTTACCGAGGACTTTCCATTGGTTCCTGTAATACCAACAAGGCTTAATTTTTTCTCTGGATGCCCATAAAATCTAAGCACAAGCCTTGCTGTAGCCTTAGGTAATTCCTTAACCCTAATCTGGGTAATACTTAAGCTCGAATCAGGCTCACTTTCTCTAAGGATGGCTACAGCTCCTCTCTCTACTGCTTCAGGAATAAATCTTTCACCATGGGTCTTAGTGCCCCCTCTTGCTACAAAAAGATACCCAGGCTTAACTTCCTTAGAGTTATCCGTTATCCCTGAGATTGGAATATCCTCTTTTAAATTGAGTGTCTCTAAGATCTCCACACCATCTAAGAGTTCACTAAGCTTCATCATAGAGCTAAAAAAGCCCAGCTAAATAATTCAGATTCTTCTTAAATTTATCCCAGGAAAAGTTTTCACCCCTTTCTTCCTCTGTAAGGGTTCCTGAAAAGACATATAGGGTGTTCTCTTTAGGAAGAAAATAGAGCCACTCCCCTTTTTGAGGAAGGAAGAGAAAAAGGGGCTCTTGAGAGGTAGCACTCTTTTTACAGGTATTTTCCTTTCTAAGAATAAGAGTAGGGCTTACTTTGGCACCACAGTAGTCACTTAGCAGGGCTTGCACCAGGTGAAGAGGAGTCACTCTGAGGGCTGAACCTTCCCTCTTTAAAGTTGGAGCCTCTAATTCCCAATTTACCTCTTCCAGTTTAAAAGGGAAATCGCTTTCACGAATCAAAAAACTCTCTGCAAGAAAGTTTTTCTCTTCTTCACTATAAAAGGCAAGCAACTCTCCTGTGTCCTTTTTAAATATAGCCAAATTTCGAGGAAATAGCGAAGTATAGTGCTTAGCATTATTATAAATCTTTTTACAGATATTTAAATCAAGAGATAAAGTGAGGCTTTCCCCTTTTTTAAGCCTCTCATTAAAGGCCTTTTCCACGCCAGAAATCCCCTCACTCCCAGAGGCTATTCCCAAAAGTGGCCTCAATTCCCTGAAAAGTAGTGTCCTCCTAATTTCTCCTCTTACAACCACATCTTTTATCTTGCTCAACTTTTGAGCTTCCTCAAAGGTGAGATTCTCAGAGATAGGCACTAACCCTTTACTGGGGAGCTCAAAATAAGGAGGTAGATAGGGTTTCAATTCCTCAGGAATTTCCTTCCCCAAAAGAGACTTACCTCTCACTATTAGATAACCCTGAAAGCTCTCTTTATTTATCACAAGAGGCTCTCCCGAACGATCCAAGAGATAGCCCCTTCTCACCTCTTTCGGATAGGACCCGCTACCTTTAGAGATATTAAGAAACAAAGTAAAAAGGACAATCAAAATAGCCAGGAAAAAGCAGATATTGTGTTTACACTTCATTTTAGCCTGATGAAATCACTCTCTTGTGGTGGTCTTAACCCAAGCTGTTTAGCCTTCTCTAAAACTACCTCTCTTGAGGTTAGGCGCTTTAGTTCCTGCTCAAGTTGGCTCTGTTCTATAGCAAGGCCCTTTTTATCAAACTTCATTTTAAAATAAACAAGGCTTTTATAGGCTACAGCCACTGTGGAAACCAGAAAAACTATGCTAAGAAAAATAAGGAGAGAGGTTTCCACCATATCCATTAACCTCTCCTTAAAGGGCACCTTTTCTGCTTCTCTTTCTCTCCTAACCTGAGCATTATAAGTGACCCCAGGTTTTACCGTATAAACTTTACCCTGCATCATAGGGCCTCCTTTCTGCAACTCTCATTTTGGCACTTCTTGCGCGGGGGTTTTCTTTAACCTCTTCAGCACTTGGACAAATTGGTTTTTTGGTCAAGACCAAAAGCCGTTCATCTTCTCTAAAAGCCCTCTTAACCAATCTATCTTCCAAAGAGTGAAAGGAGATTATAGCGACCCTTCCCTTGGGTTTCAATATGTCAGGTATCTCTTTTAAAGCCCTCTCAAGATTATTTAGTTCTTGATTTACCTCCATCCTCAAACTTTGAAAAACTATGGCCAAGAGATCCTTTTCCTTCTTTTTATGGAGTCTATAAAAGTCTCTAAGCAGGGAGACTAACTGGCTTGTCCTAACAAGCCTCTCCCTTTTCCTTCTTTCACAGATAAATCTTGCCAAGCCCTTGGCTTTAGGCACCTCTCCTTTTGAGAAGATTTCCTCAAGCTCTCTCTCAGAATATCTATTTAAAATCTCCTCAGCTGTCACCTTCAAGGCAAGGCTCATGCGCATATCTAAGGGTTCATCTCTCTGAAAAGAAAAGCCTCTTCCTGAACCTTCAAGCAAAAAAGAGGAAAGCCCAAGATCAAGAAGCACCCCATCTGCCAAAACCCCCTCTTTCATCAAAACCTCTTTTATCTTTACAAAATTAAGAGGATAAATCTTTAATTTATCTGAGTAGGGTCTTAGCCTCTCTTCAGCAATTTTAAGGGTCTCCTCATTCCACTCAAAGGCATAAACCCTTGCTCCCCTTTTTAAGAAGGCCTCTGTATGGCCCCCAGGGCCCAAGGTTCCGTCCACTATTATCTTCCCCTCCTCCACCTGAAGCCACTCTAAAACCTCTTTTAACAATACAGGTTTATGAAGGACCAGTTTTTTCACCCTCTATGTAGGGATGAATCACCCCCAAGATCTCTTCAAAGTTTTCCTTAGTCTTATGGAATCTTTCTTCAAGGCTTAAGGGGTTCCAGATCTCAAAGTAATTAAGCATCCCTAAAAGGGTGACCTCTCTATCCACTTTAATCTCTCTTCTTAAGGCCTGAGGCAGAAGCACTCTACCCTGTTTATCAGGCTCAACTTCTTCAGCAGAGCCAAGAAAATATCTCAAAAACTCTCTTCCCTCTCGCACAGAAAAGGGTATCTTAAGCAAGGCTTCTTCCATTTTTTTCCACTCAGCAAGAGGATAGGCAACCAAACACTCTGGCAAATTGGTTATCACTAAGATCTCCGTCCCATATTGAACCCTTAAAACCTCCCTAAATTTAGCAGGAAGACTAAATCTCCCCTTTTCATCCAAGGAATGAGTGTATTTGCCCCTGAACATGACCTTCCACTTTTTTCCACTTTATACCACTCAATGATATTTTACCCTCTTTAAAAAGTCAAGGGGGAATTTTTAAAAGGAGATTTTATTTTCTTGAAGACTTATGCTATCAAATCCTCAGCCTTTCTAAAAATATATCCATTCCTTGATAACCAATAGCCGAATACAAACCTTCACACTTGACAAGTGGGAGGATACACCCGCTCCCACTGAAAATTCACAAG
>CAZBLU010000023.1:7432-24290 GCA_964493015.1 uncultured Caldimicrobium sp. | reverse complement strand
TAATCCCTTTTTGCAGGAAGAATAAGGTGAAATGCCCTAAGTGTAAGGAACCTGAGACAAGAGTTATAGATTCTCGTGTAATTGAAGATGGTTTTTCTATAAGGAGAAGAAGGGAGTGTTCAAAATGTGGTTATAGATTTACCACCTATGAGAAGTTAGAATTAGATATAATGATAGTAAAAAAAGATGGAAGGAGAGAACCATATAGCAGAGAAAAATTACTTTCAGGGATCCATAAGGCATGTCATAAAAGACCCATAAGTGAAAATAATATTAAAGGATTTATTCATGAATTAGAACTTGATCTTATTCAAAGAGGAGATAAGGAAATCCCAGCAAGTTACATAGGTGAAAAGGTTATGGAAGTATTAAAAAGATGGGATAAAGTGGCATATATTAGATTTGCCTCGGTATATAAAGATTTTAAAGATGTGGAAGAATTTTTGGATAGCATTAAGGAGTTAAGAGATGAAGGATCTCAAGGGAAGACTAATTTTCCCTCTTGATTTTTCCCATTTAGATGAAGCAGTTTTTTGGGTAGAAAGACTTAATCCCTTTGTGGGTGTTTTTAAAATTGGATTAGAACTTTTTGTTAAAGAAGGTCCTAAGGCAATAGAAGTAATAAAGAAAAAAGGAGCTTCACAAATTTTTTTAGACCTTAAACTTTTTGATATTCCTAATACAGTGGCTGGAGCAGTAAGATCTGCAAGTGCTTATGGAGTAGATTATTTAACGGTGCACATTCTTGCAGGGCGAAGGGCTTTAGAAGAAGCCCTAAAGACCTCTCAGGGAGGAGTAAAAATTCTTGGCGTAACCCTTTTAACCTCTCTTGACAAGGCAGATTTACTTGAACTTGGGTTCAACGGAGAGCTACTCTATAAAACGGAGGATTTAGTTTATAGATTAACACTTCTTGCTAATATCGTTGGCTGTGATGGGATTGTTTGCTCTGCTAAAGAAGTGGGATTAATTAAAAATTCTTTTCCCCATCTATTAACAGTAGTACCTGGAATAAGATTGGAAGATAGAAACCTGGATGATCAGGTAAGGACAGCAACACCTTATGAAGCGATTAAAGCAGGGGCTGATCTTTTAGTTGTGGGTAGACCTATTAGGAATTCACCTATGCCTGAAGAAATTTGCCTAATTATTCTCCAAGAAATTGAAAAGGCCTTGGAAGAGAAAAATGGTTAAAAGATATGTAGTAGATTTACCTTTACATGGGGGTAAATGTCCTCCCTGGCTTTTTGAAAAAATGGTGCGCTTAAGTCGGGCTATTTTGTTAGTTATATATAAAGAATTCGGTAGGAAGGAACTGCTTTTTAGATTATCAGATCCCTTTTGGTTTCAAGCCTTTGGATGCTTACTTGGCTTTGATTGGCATTCATCAGGACTTACTACCACAGTAGGAGGGGCTATAAAAAAAGGGTTAGAACCATATTTTAAAGACCTGGGAATTTTTATTTGTGGTGGTAAAGGAAATATGGCTTTACATACTCCTCAAGAAATTGAGTTTTGGGGTGAATTAGCCTCTCTAGAAAGGGATGTGTCTCAATTTGTTCTTTTAAGTAGACTCATTGCCAAGATTGATAATAGTGTTCTTCAAGATGGATTTACCCTTTATTTCCATCTTTTCATTTTTACCAAGGATAGAGATTGGGCAGTAATCCAACAAGGTATGGATGAGAAAAACCTCTATGCCAGAAGATATCATTGGAAGGCTGAAGTTGCTAAGGATTTTTTTTCTGATCCGCACAAAGGTATTGTTTCAGCCATTAAAAGAAGGGAGGTTTTAAATTTAGCCACTTCAAGAAGTCAAGGAGTAAGAAATTCTATACTTGATCTGCTAAGAGAGGATTTAAATAAAATTTTAAAGGAAATTAAAGTAATGGAAAGGATCTTTTTTAAGAGAGAACATAGTTTGAGTTATAAAGATATCCCCTGTGAGCTATTACCTAAAATATGGGAGAAAACCTATGAAAACCCTCCTAAAACCTTTAAGGATCTTGTTTTAACTCCGGGACTTGGAGCAAAAGCTCTAAGGGCACTAACTCTTACCGCAGAATTAATTTATAACACTAAAGCCTGCAGACTTGATCCTGTGCACTATAGTTTTGCCCATGGTGGAAAGGATGGTTATCCATATAAGATCAATCCTAAAGTTTATGAAAATACAATTTATCAATTAGAAGAAATATTGAATAAAGCTCACATAGAAACCTCTGAAAAAGCATATCTTTTGAAGCGGTTAGCTAAACTTTGGAAAGAATAAAAAAGAAAATTTTTGAATTTTTCAGAAAACACTCTTTAAAAAGTTATAAATTTAGTTTTTTTATAAACATTTGCTAATTTTTTCCCTTGACTTTCAATTTTCCTTGATATAAAAATTGTAGTTAAGATTCGGGAGGGGGTTGTGAGTTTTACCGCTTTTATAGAAAAGCATAAAGGTACTATTTTAAAGTTATGGTTAAATTCCTTTTGGGAACGATTTGGAGAAGCTGCAGCCTTTTTCAAAAAAGAGATAGATCAATTTACTAATCCTTTTGCTTATCATATAGAGGAAAGTTTTAGAGGTCTTGTAGAGGCTTTAGGAGAGGAATTTTCCTGGGATAAGATTGATCCATATTTAGATAAACTTGCCCAAATTAGGGCAGTGCAAGAGGTTACCCCATCCACAGCTTGTCTGTTTTTTCTTGATTTGAAGAAAATTTTGCGAGAACATTATGGTGAAAAAATTATTGAGGACTTTGGAGTGAGGCCCTTTTTAGAGCTTGAAGATAAAATTAATAGTTTTATACTTAGATTCATAGATTTTTATCAAAGATATCGTGAAAGATTGTATGAAATTAGATTAGAAGAGTGGAAAAGAGCGAATTATTTGCTTTTAAAAAGGGCTGGATTAATAGGGGAGTTTGAAAGTCAAAATTTATTTGAAAATAAAAAACATTAAAAGAGGGGAGTAGGCTTATGAATCTACTTTTTAGTTTAATTGTGCTTTTAATTCTTATACTTTTACCTATTATAGGTGTAAGTGCTTTAGGATTGAACAGTCTATTTGCCATTTTTATTCCTTATTTAGCCTTTGCTATTTTCTTTTTCGGACTCATTTATAGAATAATTAATTGGGCTCGTTCTCCACAGCCTTTTAAAATCCCTACCACTTGTGGTCAGCAAAAAAGTCTTTCATGGATTAAACACAGCAGACTTGAATCACCTGTTTCTACATGGGAAGTCTATCTTAGGATGTTTTTTGAAATTTTCCTTTTTAGATCTCTTTTTAGAAATCTGAGGGCTGATTTTGATGGAAAGAGACTTATTTATGGATCAGCTAAATGGTTATGGCTTGGAGCTATTTTATTTCATATGTCTTTTCTGATTATTCTTATCAGGCATTTGAGGTTTTTTTTAAATCCTATTCCTACCTTTATTCAAAATATAAGCTATATAGATAGTTTTTTTCAACTTGGTCTTCCTCCTATTTATATTACAGATCTTTTGATCTTAGCAGGGCTAAGTTTTCTATTGCTTAGAAGACTCTTTGATGCCAAAGTTAATTATTTGTCTCACGCGTCAGACTATTTTCCACTTTTGTTAATCATTTCTATTGTAATTACTGGGATTTTGATGAGGCTATATGTTAAGCCTGATCTTTATGCTATCAAACAATTAACTTATGGATTAGCCACTTTTAATCCTTCACTTCCAAAGGGAAAATTAAGTCTCCTTTTTTATATACATTTATTTTTAGTTTCAAGTTTAGCTGCTTATTTTCCCTTTAGTAAATTAGTGCATATGGTGGGAGTTTTCTTTTCACCAACGAGAAATATGGCTAATGATAATAGAGTAAAAAGACATATTAATCCATGGGATTATCCAGTTAAATATACAACCTATGCTGAATGGCAAGAGAAATTTAGAGATGTAATGGAAGAAGCAGGTATTCCTATTGATGAAGAATGGGGAACAGAAACTCTAAAGAAGGCTTAAGGAGGGGCTAATATGAGTAAATTGCCAAAACCTGATCAATTACTTCAAGACTTAGATTTACACAAAACACCTGAAAAGCATTGGATGGATATAAAGCCTACCTTTGAACCTGGAAAATATTGTTATGCTGTAGAACCCCAGGTTATGGAAGATTTAGGAAGACCGAATTTAGGTAAGTGGCAACCTACAGATGAAAAATGGCCTTTACCTGAGGATTGGAAAGATCGTCTTTTAAAAGCTATAAGAGATAGAATGGATAGATTCAGATCCTTCAAGTTATTTATGGATATTTGTGTGCGTTGTGGAGCTTGTGCTGATAAATGTCACTTTTTTCTTGGAACGGGTGATCCTAAAAACATGCCAGTTTTAAGAGCAGAGTTAATCAGATCTATTATTAAAGGTGAATTTTCTTTTTTTGGGAAGCTTTTTGGAAGGTTAGCCGGTGCAAGGCCCTTAACGGAAGATGTTCTTAAGGAGTGGTATTATTATTTTTATCAATGTACCGAGTGTCGTAGATGTTCTGTCTTTTGTCCTTATGGGATTGATACTGCAGAAGTGACAATTATTATGCGTGAAATTCTTCATGAGTTAGGTATAGCTGTTGATTGGGCTATGAAACCCGTTAGAAATTCACACTTTATTGGAAACCACTTAGGACTTCAACCACATACAATCAAAGAAAATATTGATTTTTTATTAGGCGATATAGCTGAAATAACTGGTTTAAATATTGAAGTTCCAATAAATAAAAAAGGAGCTGAGGTTTTATTTGTGACTCCTTCGGCAGACTTTTTTGCGGATCCTGGTATTTATACCTTTATGGGCTATGTCCTTCTTTTCCATCATATTGGTCTTGACTATACCATTAGCACCTATGCCTCAGAGGGTGGAAACTTTGGATTTTTTAATACCCTAGAATTGGCAAAGAAATTACATGCTAAAATTTATGAAGAGGCAAAGCGTCTTAAGGTTAAATGGATTCTTGGTGGTGAGTGCGGTCATCAGTGGAGAATTTGGCATCAATACCATAATACCTGGTTTGGTCCTTTTGATTACTTAGAAGTACCTAAATCTCCAATTACAGGGACAGTTTTTGAGCATGCTAGGGACCACAAAGTGGTTCATATATGTGAATTTACGGCAGATCTAATAGCCCATGGTAAGTTAAAACTAGATCCTTCAAGAAACGATCATCTAGTAGTTACTTTTCATGATTCATGTAATACTTCAAGAGCCATGGGAATTTTTGAGGAACCAAGATTTATTTTGAAACATGTTTGCAATAATTTTGTTGAAATGCCTGAAAATACTATTAGAGAAAAGACATTTTGTTGTGGAAGTGGCTCTGGATTAAATACTGATGAGTATATGGAAATTAGAATGAGAGGGGGGTTTCCTAGGGCTAACGCAGTAGATTATGTTTATAAGACTTATGGTGTTAATACACTTGCTTGTATCTGTGCTATTGACAGAGCTACCTTATCTGCTTTGATGAGATATTGGGTTCCTGATGTTGCAGTTTGTGGTGTGCATGAACTTGTGGGAAATGCCCTTGTTATGGAAGGAGAGAAAAAAAGGACTACAGATCTCAGATATAGACCCTTAAAAGGTATGGAAGAGGAGGTATAAGCGATGTATAATGCTACTAAAGTTATTATTGGAATTATTATTTTTATTATTTTTTTTGCCATGCCCTTTTGGTTAAATTTTGGTAAAGTAGAGGCTTTACCTAAGCCAGAGCTTCCTAAGGATGAAAAGAAATGCGTTGAAGATACTGAGTATATGAAGGCTTATCATATGAAATTTCTTGATCAATGGAGAAAACAAAAGGTTAGAGAGGGAAAGGTTAATTATATCAACTCGGAAGGTAAAATTTACAAAATGAGTCTCCAAAGAACTTGTATGAAATGTCATACCAGCAAAGAGAAATTTTGTGACAGATGTCATAATAATTTAGTAGTTAAGCCAGATTGTTGGAAATGTCATATAGCACCTGAGGAGGTTAAAAAATGGCAATAAAAAGAAGGACTTTTTTAAAATTTTTAGGTATAGGTTCTATTAGCACCATAGGAGTGGCTGGTTTTGGAAATTTATTTTCAAAGGCTGAAGTAAAAGTTGTGGAGCATACAGCCCCTGAGGGAGCGTTAAAAGGGCAAAGATGGGGACTGGTAATTGATGTCAAAAAATGTGTAGAAGCAGGAGAAAATTGTCTTTCAAACTGTGCTGCTATACAAGCTTGTCATTTGACGCATAATGTTCCAAATATTCCAGATAAAAAAAAGGAAATAAAGTGGATTTGGGTAGATAAATTTGAGCATGCCTTTCCTGACCTTAAAGATGATAGAATTATAGAACATCTTTCTAAATTTCCATTTTTATTGCTATGCAATCATTGTGATGATCCTCCATGTGTTAGGGTTTGTCCCACCAAGGCAACTTTTAAACGTTCTGATGGTATAGTGATGATGGATTTTCACAGGTGTATAGGATGTCGTTTTTGTATGGCAGGATGTCCCTATGGCTCAAGATCCTTTAATTGGATAGATCCACGTCCCTATTTAGTTAAGGTAAACCCAGAGTTTCCAACGAGAACCCCAGGGGTAGTAGAGAAATGTCTATTCTGTTATGAAAGATTAGATGAGGGGAAGCTTCCTGCTTGTGTAGAAGCTTGCTCCTCTAAGGCTCTAATTTTTGGCGATTTAAATGATCCCAATTCAGAGATAAGACAAATACTTAAGGAAAGATTTGCTATTAGAAGAAAACCTGAGTTAGGTACAAATCCATCAGTATACTATGTTTTATAGGTTTGTTGGAAAAAATTACAAATTTAGAAATCAAGTATTAGGAGGTAATTATGATAGAGTATGCCTTAAGGGGATCTAAAAAATATTGGTTATGGTTAGCTTTTTTGGGTTTATTTAGTTTCATTGGTTTTTATTTTTATATTTTTCATCAGTTAAAAATAGGTTTAGGGATAACTGGAATGAGCAGAGATGTTTCCTGGGCTTTTTATATTGCTAACTTTACATTTTTAGTTGGAGTTGCAGCCTCTGCTGTAACTATAGTGTTACCTTATTATTGGCATAATCACAAGGTGTATAGTAAAATGACTCTTATGGGTGAGTTCTTAGCTGTTTCCGCTATTACTATGTGTTTACTTTTTGTCGTTTTTGATATGGGACAACCGATGAGAGTATTTAATGTTTTAAGATATCCTACACCAAATTCCATTTTATTTTATGATGTTATTGTTTTAAATGGTTATCTTATTCTCAATTTAATTTGTGCCTGGACGGTTTTACATTCTTACTATAAAGGGACCTCTTATCCCTCTTGGTTAAAGCCTATTATATATATAGCCATAATGTGGGCACCCTTAATACATATAGTCACAGCCTTTATATATCAAGGCTTACCTGGAAGACACTATTGGTTAACTGCCATAATGGCACCTAAATTTTTAGCTTCAGCCTTTTGTTCAGGGCCTGCCTTGCTTGTAATATTAGCAAGTTTGCTTAAAAAGGTAGCTGATTTTGATATAGGAGAAAAAGCTTTTAACACCTTAGGTAAAACGATAACTTATTTTTATATAGCTTTTATTGCTTTTTATCTTTTTGAAATCTTTACTTCCTTTTACAGCAATATACCAGGGCATAAAGCCTCCTTCTTATATTTATTTACTGGATACGAGGGACATGCTGAATGGGTTCCCTTTATGTGGACTGCAGTAATTTTAGCAGTTATTGCTTTAGTTCTTTTAATAAATCCAAGTACTAGAAAAAAAGAGACTACCTTGGTGCTTGCCAGTATTGCTGTTTTTTTTAGTGCCTATATAGAAAAGGGGATTGGTTTAGTAACTGGAGGATTTACGCCTAATCCCTTTGAAACTATAACTCCTTACAGACCAACCTTTCCGGAAATTATGATCACACTTGGAGTATGGGCTACAGGGTTTTTAGTATTAACTATACTTTATAAAATAGTTTTAGAAGTGGATAGGAGAAGAAATCTTATTGTGAAGCTAAAAAAGGATTAAACTAAAAGTAATGCAAGGGGCTCCCTTTCTTCTTGCCCTTTGTGCCTTTCTTAAAAAAGTTTAGATTTTAATACATTCTCTTGAAAATTAAAATAAGCATCATTATCTTTTATCGTAAATCATAACAATATTATTTACTATTATGACTTTTTTTTCTATACCACGAGTTATTATATCATCTCATAGAGGTGGAGCAGGAAAGACCATATTCACTTTACTCTTAATTTCCCTACTTAATGAAAGGGGATATCAAGTAGCACCATTTAAAAAGGGACCGGATTATATTGATGCGGGTTGGTTAGGAAGGGTTGCACAAAAACCTTGTCGCAATTTAGATCTTTTTCTATTTGATGCAGAGCATAATTTATTCAGTTTTTATAAAGGTTGCCAAGGTTGTGATATTGCTATTGTTGAGGGAAATAGAGGGCTTTTTGACGGTGTAGATGTTGAGGGAAGTTGTAGTACTGAGAGAATGTCTAAGCTTTTAAAAGCACCTATTATTCTAGTTCTTGACTGTACCAAGGCAACTCGTAGCATGGCTGCCCTTTTAAAGGGATTTATTGAATTTGATCAAGATTTAAGGATTAGAGGTGCTATTTTAAATAACATAGCCAATCCAAGGCATGAGTCTATAATTAGGAACTCTATAGAAAGGTATACCGATGTTTCTGTCTTAGGAGTAATTCCTCGTTTTAAAGAGATTGTAAAGGAAAGACATCTAGGATTGATTACTTCTTTTGAAGAAAAACTTAATTTTTTAGAGCAATTAAAGGAAATTGCTTCAAACAATATTGATATAGAAAAAATTATTGAAATTGCTAAATCAGCTCCGGCCCTTAAAATTTCTGAAAATATTGAATCAACAAAAAAGAAATATAAGCTTAAAATAGGTGTTTTTTTGGATCCTGCCTTTCAATTTTATTATCCTGAAAATTTAGAGTCTTTAATTAATTATGGTGCTGAACCAATTTTTATTAATTCTTTGGAGAACAATAAAATTCCCTCAGAAGTTTCTGCGTTATATCTTGGAGGAGGGTTTCCGGAAATCTATGCAGAAAAGTTAGCTGAAAATGAAAATTTAAGAAGGGACATTAAGTATCTTATAGAAGAAGGTATGCCAGTATATGCAGAATGTGGTGGGCTTATGTTTCTTGGTGAAGAAATAGAGTGGCAAGGGAAAAAGTTCCCTATGGTTGGTCTTTTACCTATTAAGTTTAAAATTGCAAAAAAACCATATGGACACGGGTATGTTATTGCTAAGGTTATTAAGCATAACCCTTATTTTCCTTTAGGAGATACCATTAAAGGGCATGAATTCCATTATTCCTTTCCTTCTCAAATAGAATTAAAAAGGGAGATGCAATTTGTTTTTCAATTAGAAAAGGGAGTCGGTTTGGATGGAAAGCACGATGGAATTATTTATAAGAATTTATTGGCAAGCTATACCCATATTCATGTTTTTAGTGTAAAATATTGGGCAAAAAATTTTTTGGAATTAGCCGAAAGATTTTTGAAATAGCTAAAAATCACATTAAAGGAGGTGTAAAATGTTTGAAATTACAGTGAATTTTGAGACCTGTGAGGCCTGTGGTTCTTGTATTGATTCCTGTCCTGCTCAGGTCTATGATAAGGGCAGTGATGGCAAACCCGTTGTGGCAAGACCTGAAGACTGTCTTGGCTGCCAGACCTGTGTGGAAGTTTGTCCTACAGGGTCTATCACCGTAAAAGAAATCTAAAAGCAGTTTGGGGGCATATTAGGCCCCCTTTTTATATGTATATTAGCAGAAGAATTAGTCCAGGTGGTTATCAGTATAGTATTAACGAATCTTATTATGAAGAACCATATTTTAAAAGTAGAGTTCTCGTAGATTTAGGATCTACTCCTGAGAGATTCATTACCTATTATAGCGATGTAGCTTTTTCTATTGATTTAGAAGAGAAATTAGCGGAGAAGGGGAAGGTCACTGATCAATTTGAACTTGAGGAACTTTTCTTTCGCTTTTTAAAGCCAGAGGCCCAAAGATGGGTAAAGTTTTCTAAAAACAGAAAGACCATTAAAACTCAGGAACTTAGAAATTATAAACCTGAAGAAATACACTGGTTTGATCGCTTAAGGCTTATTGTTTTAAAGTTAGATCACAGGGAGCCTCAAAGAGTGGTAAATCGCCCTTTCCCCTTTTATCATAAGCTCCTAAATAAATCAAGAGATGAGATTGAAAATCTACTCTGGGATATGGAGGACCGTCTTAATTTTAGAGAGCGAATTCGCTATCTTTTAGCTATCTTTGCTTTGCAAAGGGTAGATAACCTGGAAGATAGAGATAGGCTCTTTTTGGAAAATCTTTGTCAAATTGCATCAGAGCCTGATTATCGTATGGGGCTTATGGAAGAGGAGGTCCTATCCAGATATCTATCTCGCTATGTTTGGTTCTATTTTGATGCCCTTCCCTGGAGGAAGGTTCCCAGAGTTTATCAAACCATAGAAAATAGCCTCTATCAAGAATTGGCTTACAGTTTACATATTTCTGTAGAAGTCCTTTTATCTCTTTCCAAAAAGGAAGTTCTCAAACTTTTTAGGGCTAAGATTTTGGAACTTCATCCTGATAGAGGGGGAAGCCATGAGGCCTTTGTCAAAATCAGGAAACTCATGGAAGATTTCTTAAAAATTCGCTTTTAACTTTGACTATATTTCTTCAGTTTGGCAGTAAGGCTTCCAAAAATAGGTAATACACCTCGTATTTCTATAGGAATTTTTTTTTGGGGAAAAAGGACGATGTAAACCTCTCTTGAACGTTTGAGAAGCTCACTTTTTTCAGGCAAAAGGGCTCTGATTTCCCAGCAGGTAAAATTTTGATTCTCGAAGGTGCAACTTGTATTCCTTTTAAAAGTTATCTTTACAGGATGCCTTTCCTCATCAACATAAAGGGGTAGTTCATAATTGGAATTGCTAACATAATTAAGAGACCATGAGGCAATAAAAGCAGTTAATTCGTCATAAAGGGGAAAGGGTAAAGAAATAGTTTTATTCTTTTTCTTAGGAAGAATTTTTTCTATGGTGACCCTTTTGAGGGCTTTCTCAAAGGTAATAATTTTTTCTCTCTCTTTAAACCTGTCCTTAGAGTAAATGATGCTTTTGAGGGGGTAACCTTCCTTATCAATCTCCGTTGTCCATTTAGCTGTGTAAGGATATAGGACATTGCCAATTCCTGTGGTATAGGCTGTGGCCATGTATTGGCGGTCATTAATTGTGATCTGACTTTCTCCTAATTTTATGGAGCCATAATAGATTTCATAGTAGAGTTTGATCTCTGCATGAAGTAGTTGAAGGGAAAGGAAGAAGATCAGAAGAAAGAAAAGCAAAAAATGGCTTAAGAATTTAGTCATGAGGCAAATTTTTCTTTCAATTTTTCGGCAACTATCTTGGGAACAAGGTCATCCACTTGGCCCCCAAATTTAGCAGCCTCTTTGATGATAGAAGAACTCAGAAATATGTAGCGGAGGCTTGGCATAAGAAAGATAGTATCAATGGAATTAGAAAGCTTGCGATTCATCAAAGCAAGCTGCATTTCATATTCAAAATCAGAAACAGCCCTTAAACCTCTAATGATGACACAGGCCCCCTTTTCCTTGGCAAAATCGACAAGTAGACCTGAAAAATGGGCAACCTCCACCGACTTTTCTAAGTTATTTTCCTCTAAAGCCTTTTGGGCTAAATATATTCTTTCTTCAATGCTAAAAAGAGGTTTTTTAGCAGGGTTTTCACCTATAGCTAAAATTATTTTATCAAAAAATTGAAGAGCCCTCTTTATAAGGTCTAAATGGCCGTTAGTTATAGGATCAAAGGTTCCCGGATAAACCGCTATCTTGGGACACATTTTGCCTTTTCTCTACCTCACTATAGGGTAAAATGTTAATATAAAAGATCTTGAGGACTGGATGTGTTTCAATTTTGCCAAAGCCTATAAGGCCTTCAAAAAATTCAATATAATCAGTCCTTTCATCCCTTACTCTTCTTAAAAGAAAAGCAAGCTCCTGAACCTCTCTTGAGCCCATTTTTTCAAATCTATATAATCCCCAGAGGAGCTTAACTATTCTATAATCTCCCTTTTCAAAGTTCTCTAAAAGTTTTAAGAGGGCCCCATAGTTTCTTTCCATGCCTTCATCAAAGATGGGGAGAAGTGCTGGAAAATATTGACTTTTGAGCTGAGCTTTGTGATCCTCATAGGAGTAATAAAGGGGCCAAAGACGAAGTTCTCGGCGACTTAGGGTATTATTTTCATAGATCTGATTTTCCTTAGATAAGAGAAGAAAGCGATGCTCTCTTTCCAGGTAAGTCATATTATTTCTATAAAAGTTATCCTCCTTGTAAAAATAAAAGGGCCAGAGGATAAAGCTATCAAAGGAATCTTCCTTTTTGAGATATCCATAAAGGGGCCAGTATCTTTTTCCTTCTCTTTTTTCCCCTTTTATATGTCTATAAAAGGGCCAGGGAGCATCAATCTGCTCATAAAAGGGATCTGTAGCACAAATTCTCTGATAAAAGGGCCAGAGATAAACTGTCTTTTCATATACATCTGTCTCTTCCTTTCCATAAAAGGGAAAGACCCATAATTTATTTTCAAAGTTACCCAGCTCATCTCTGTAAAAGGTTCTTAGGTAAAAGGGCCAGAGCACAAATTTTCTCTCCTCTTTTCCTTCTTTAAAATGTCCATAAAAGGGCCAAACCTTAAAACCACCAAAATTTTTATTTTCAGGATCCTTAGGTTTGGCTATGCGGATAAAGGGCCACAGGATATTTTGAGCGGTGTATTCTTCATAGGTCACCTTAGAATATAAGGGCCAGAGGAAAAAGGTAATCTCCTCTCTGCCAAATCTATCTTTATATTTTCCATATATGGGGAAAAGGCCGCCATAAGTCTCATTTTGAGCAGTTTTACCCCAAAAGATGGGAAAATATTCCCATTTAGAGCCCTCTTCCCCTTCTTTGGGGGTCTTTTCTATTTTTTTATTCACGAGGGGAATGAATTTAAGTGTAGTGGTCTCATTATCACTTTTATAAAGTCCTAAGGGAGAAAGGAAATAGGCCCTCTTTTCTTCAGGGCTCTCTACAGAAGAATAAATAGGCCTAATTGAGGTGCCATTTTCCTCTTCAAATTTATACCTATAAAGAAAAGGGCCTAAGGCCTCTAATCTTTCATAACCTTTAACTTTGTTTTTAGAATAGACCACTATAGGCCAAAGATTAAATCTTTTCTCTTGGGAGTCCTCATAGGCAAAGAGTGGAAGGTGGTATAGGATAATTAAGATAGCTAAGAAATATAGCTTGAGGCAATAGCGCATACCTTCACCTATTTTAGATAAAAATCGGAAAAAGTCAATAAAAATAAAGGGGGATCAGGGAGGCCTCTTTTCCTTGTTAGTCTTTCTGGCAAAGCAGAGAAGATTTTAAAGAGTTCTTCAGGTTCATATAGATAGGGATTTTCAATGGATGAATTAAGAAGTTGAGAGGTGACAGATCAAGTAGAAAAGACTTTTATTGATAAACGGAGGGGGCGGGATTCGAACCCGCGGTACGGGGTTTTGCCCCATACATGCGATTTCCAGTCGCACCCCTTCGTCCACTCGGGCACCCCTCCAACTCAGTTTAATTTTAATTTTTCTTTTTAAAAAAACAAGTGCCCTTACCTAAACTTGAGGAGTAAGCCTTCCAGTTCTTCTTCAGAGATAGGCTTTCCAAAATAGAACCCCATCACATAGTCACACCCCAATCTCTTAAGGATCTTTAACTGCTCTTCTGTTTCTACTCCCTCAGCACAGACTACCATTTCAAAATTATGGGCAAGGTCTATGATAGATTTAACTAAGGAAAGCTCCTTTTTCCCTTTGGTCAAATCGGCAATAAAGGAGCGGTCAATTTTGATTATGTCTACAGGAAGTTCTCTTAATTCCATTAGAAAAGAATATCCTGTACCAAAGTCATCAAGGGCAATCTTTAGAGATCTCTGAGGAGAGGTCAGCCTTTTAAGCTCCTTAATGATTTTTTTTGGCTTTGCTTAGATCTTTAATGAGAGCCCTTTCTGTGATTTCCAAAGCTAAATAAGGAAGAATATCTTGTGGAATTTCTCTTAACCGATTTATAAAATCTTTTTCAAAAAAGGTGCGAGCAGATATATTTAAAGCAAAGGGATGATTCCATTTTTGAATCATTTCGATAATTTTTCTAAAGGCCCAGGCCTCAAAGCTCCTTAAATAAGGACTCGCTTCTAAATAATCAATAAATTCCGCGGGAGTATATATTTTTTGTCCATCCTTTATTCTTACCAAGGCTTCAAAATGCACAATCTTGTATGTAGAGATATCCCAAATAGGCAGGTAATAAAAGTAAAAAAGGTTCTTTTCTAAGGCCTTTATTATCAAAACTTCCGAAGAGATAAATTTCTGAAAATCTTTTTCCAACTTGGCATCAAAAAATTTAAACTTACTCTCTTCCTCTTTAGCAAGTTTAAGGGTTAGGCTTGCCCTTTCAAAGAGTTCTTCGAAGGTTTTACCATCTTTAGGATAGAGAACAAGACTCAAATTATATTCGAGGTTAATTTTGTCCTTTTCAGTTTCAAAGGGAAGGTCAAGGCTTTGTTTAATTTTTTCAAGAGTTTTATTTATGACCTCAGGATTAGGTAGCCTTGAGATCCAAAGTATAAACTCATCACCTCCAGCTCTTCCTATGAAGTCTCCCTCTCTAACCAAATTTTTTAATCTCCCAGCTACTTCTTTTAAGATTTAATCTCCCTGCCATATTCCACAATTATAATTTAATTAATTTTAATTAATTAATATAAGATAAGTTCTTGAGATCTAAAAGGATCATTACCGAAAGGGCATTATTATTCTTTATTTCTTCATTAACTTTAAAAATAAAAGAAGTGAGATTATAAACCCCTGTAAGGGGATCAAAAAATTTGAAATACTCAATTTCTCTTAATAGATGTTCCTCCTTAGTCACATCCTTTCCAATAGCAATAAATCTCTTTTCACCGCCAGGAAGAGATACAGGATGAATGGCCTCTTCCAATTTAAAAAGCTTCCCACTTTTGCTTTTATTGACTATAATTGTGTTAAAAGTTTTGCCCGAAAGTATAGTTTTCCACAAAATTTCGTAAAATTCTTGACTGTGATAGCCAGATTTAAAAATCCTGGGATTCTGGCCTACGATTTCCTCACGGGTGTATCCAGAAAGCTTACTTACATATGGTGTGACATAAAGGATAGTACCCTTTTCATCTGTGATCACCACCCATTCGTTGCTTGCCTCCATTACTTGGTGAAGTAACTGATATTCTTTCAGCAGTTCAATTTTGTCCAGGGCAAAGGATATATCTTGAGAAATTTCTTTTAATATGGGTTTTAGCTCTTCAGTAAAAAAGTGAGCTTGAGGTGAGTAAAGAACTAATACACCATAAATTTTCCCACCTTTAGATAGGGGAATAGTTGCGCATGAGAGAAACCCTCTTCTTTGAAATTCTTTTTTTATATTCTCAGGAAAGGGTTGTTCCTGGGTATTTCCAACTATGGGTATCTCTCCAGTATTTAGCGTAAGAGGAACGGGTGAATGGGGCTGTCTCTTTAAAAAGTTAAAGAAAGAAGAGTAATTATTTTTAAAAAAGCCTTTTTCTTCTCCATAAGCCTGTAGTACCAAATATTCTTTTTTAGAGGGATCAATTTTCCCTATCCACGCCAATTTAAGTTTAAACTTTTCTACCAAGGTTTGACAAATCTTTTCAAAAAGTTCCTGTTCTTTATCAACTCTTATAATTAAATCGTTAACACTGCATAGGATATGTAAATGGGTTTCAAGTTGTCTTTCTCTGGTGATATCTATGCCTATAAGAAGCCCAGCATATTGGCCTTCATAGATTATAGTTTCACTAAAGAGGAGTAGGTTCAAAAGGCGCCCGTCCTTAGTTTTAATAGCAAGACTTTCATATACCATTTTAAACTTTTCACCTTTAAGTCTTCTCTTAATAATGGCCCTAATTTTTTTCTTATCTTCTGGACAAACTAAATCCTCAGGTTTAAGTTTTAAAAATTCTTCTTGAGTATATCCCAGAAGTTCAAGTCCAGCTTTATTAATATAAAGAAAGTTTTCTCTATAAATAACTATAAGTATACCTGGATGCTCCAGTAAATTTTCTAAAAGATTTTTTCTTTGATGACTTGTTATGAGAAAATCTATTTTTTGATAGACCGCTTGTAGCTTTTCAATCTCTTTAACACTAACCTTAGTAAAATAAGGTATATGGCATATCTTTTTTAGTTTGTTCTTTTGACTTTGATAGAAATCCTGGGAAACCATTAGATAGTGATAGAAGGGAACTGGTATAGTTTCGTAAAGGGAAAAAGGTTCCCTCTCTTTAGAGGTTAGTTTTTCATAAAAACGGTCGTATAAACAGGCAATATCAGCCCTGTGTTCCAGAAGATATCTTAGGCAGTCGGTGTGAGAGTAAGTAAATAAAAGTTCAATTTTTTCTGGTATTAGAGAAGAAAGGAGTATCCCCACGGTAAGAAACTTTCTCTTGGATACGGCAATTCTCCAAGGAGGCTTTTTATGATTGTTTTTAAGTTTTATCAGGATAATCTTATCAAAGTCCTTTTTAAGCCGAGCAATGGGAATATATTTTTTATTAAAGAGTTCCAAAGTTATATCTGGAGAGGCAAAATAGATTTTTGGCCAAAGTTCTGAAGGAGTTTCTCGAAGAAAATCCTCTTCTTCTTTATAATCTTTATCTAAGCTTTGATGGACCTCTTGCCAGAATTCCAGGTCCCTTTCAATATCACAGG
>CAZBLU010000023.1:5682-7332 GCA_964493015.1 uncultured Caldimicrobium sp. | reverse complement strand
TCTAAGCTTTGATGGACCTCTTGCCAGAATTCCAGGTCCCTTTCAATATCACAGGGGCATACAGCAAAGGTTACTGACAAAACTATCTCCTATAAGGAAGAATTATTTTAAAATTCACTATCTAAGTCTCTACGAATATTTTAGGCCTAAGTAAAATATTGTCAATAATCAAATTGAATATTTTTATAAAATAATTCTTCATAGATAGAAAGGTAATGTGTTACAAAGAAGTTTTAAAATGTCTGATTTTAAATTAGGTAAGATATCTTTGTCTATTTTTATTTAAATTAATTTTGAAAGTTTTAAGATATTCACTATAAAATGGTGCCTCCATTGTTTTTTTTAACTTTCAGATTAAATTTATTAATTATGGACAAGGGGCTTAGTGAGTTAAGAAAGAGGATAGATAAAATTGATGAGGAGATTGTAGAACTTCTCAAGGAAAGGCTTGAGCTTGCTCAAAAGATTGGCAAGCTAAAAGAGGAAAAGGGGGTGCAGACCTTTGATCTTACCAGAGAAAAACAGGTTATTAAGCGTGTTCTTGAACTCAACAAAGGTGTTTTCCCAGAGGATACTCTTAAACTTGTTTACTCAGAAATAATTCGGGCCTGTCGTTCTTCACAGGAAAAACCCAAAGTTGCCTTTCTCGGTCCAGAAGCAACCTTTAGTCACATAGCTGCCCAGCATTATTTTGGGGTTTCAGCCCATTTTATCCCCGTGGAGACTATCATTGATGTCTTTGAAGAGGTAAGTTCCGAGAGAGCTCACTTTGGAGTGGTGCCTATTGAGAATTCTATCGAAGGAGTAGTGGCAACTACCCTTGATGCCATCTATGAATATGGACTTAAGGTCTGTGGGGAAATCTATGAGCCCATATCTCACCATTTGATGAATCAAACGGGAAAACTGGAGGATATAAAGAAAATTCTCTCCCATCCTCAGGCTATTGCTCAGTGCCGTAAGTGGCTTAGAAAGAAGCTGCCCTCAGTTCCTGTGGAAACTGTATCTTCAACGGCCTTAGCTGCTAAATGGGCAGCTGTGGATGAAAGTGTGGGGGCTATAGCAAGCCTCATGGCTGCAAAGCTTTATCATTTGCAGATTGTAGCCAAAAATATCGAGGATATTAGAGGTAATTCTACCAGATTTTGGATCATCGGGAAAATGGAAGTTCCCCCTACAGGAAATGATAAGACCTCTCTAATTTTCAGTGTAGCAGATAAACCAGGTGCCCTCTACGAGGTTCTAAAGGGATTTGCTGAGAGAAAAATAAATTTAACTAAAATTGAAAGTAGGCCTTCAAAGGATGAGCCCTGGAAATATATCTTTTTCCTCGATTGTGAGGGCCACATAAAAGATCCTCTTGTCTCTGAATGCATTGCAGATATTCAAAGATATTGCCTTCAAGTTGTATGGCTTGGCTCATACCCTAAGGGAAAACCCCTTTAAAACTTTTTGGAGTGAATTAATATTTAATAGAAACTTTGATTGAGGGGTTATGGCTGTGTTAAGCAAAGTATACCTTTTTCTGATGGTTATTGTCCTAACCATATTTTCTGCTCAAGTTACTTTTAGCAAAGAGGTGCCTTTTACTTTAGAGGACAAGGAAAGACTAATTCGTATTGAGACAAAACTTCAAGAAATGGACAAACG
>CAZBLU010000023.1:0-5582 GCA_964493015.1 uncultured Caldimicrobium sp. | reverse complement strand
GTTTCCTTAGCTGAAGCCCTAAAGAAATTCAATTTGCTTTAATTTTATCAAAGTTCTTCCAAGAACAACTGGTGGGGAGGTGAGGGGTATGGCTATTTATGAATATGAGTGTCTGAATTGTGGTTATCACTTTGAGGTTTGGCAAAAGATTACAGATGACCCCCTTAAGAATTGTGAAAAGTGTGGGGGAGAGGTTAGGAGGTTAATTAGTCAAAGTGGTTTTATTCTTAAGGGCACAGGTTGGTATGTCACTGATTACGCCCGAAAAGAGAGGTCCTCTTCTGAAAAAAGGTCAGAGGAAGGTCAGAAAGAGGCCTCTAATGCAGATTCCTAAGGGTGGAAGGTTTAAAATGGGGGAATTCTGCCCCCTTGTCAATTTTCTAAGATGTATTAATATATTAAACACGAAAAAAGCGGGTGTAGCTCAGGGGTAGAGCGAAAGCTTCCCAAGCTTTAGGTCGCGGGTTCGAATCCCGTCACCCGCTCTTTATTTCTTCAGTTATTATTCTAAAGCAAATCTTAGTTTAAAGATTTCACTGTAGGCTATAGGCTGTTTAAAAAGCTAAAACTTTGAATTGACGCTTGCAAGGTTAAAGAGTTTACCAAGGGTATTGAATAAGGAGACCTTTATTAGGCTCAGGTCAAATCCTTTGGGTTAGCTTGATAATTTTATTTTTTCATTAAATGCATTATATTTTGATCAGGGATTACACATAAAATCAAGAGTTAGGGGCTATGAGTGAGGAGATTGTAGTTATAGGAGCTGGCCTTGCTGGCTCAGAGGCTGCCTTTCAACTTGCCAAGAGGGGCTTTAGGGTAAAACTTTATGAAATGCGCCCCTACAAACTTACTCCAGCTCATAAAACTGGTCTTTTCGGGGAACTGGTATGTTCTAACTCCCTACGTTCAAAAGACCTGACTAAAGCTGTAGGTCTTCTCAAAGAGGAATTGAAAAGACTTGGATCTCTAATTATGGAAGCAGCCAGTGTTTCTGAAATACCAGGAGGAAAGGCCTGGGTAGTAGATAGGGAGGTCTTTGCCCAATATATTACGGAAAGAATGCAGAGTTTTGATAATATCCAAATAATAAGGGAAGAGGTTAAAGAAATACCACTTGATAAAATTGTTATCGTAGCTACGGGGCCACTCACCAGTGAAGCTCTCGCTCAGCATTTAGCCTCCCTTATTGAGGCTCCTTTTCTTCATTTTTATGATGCCCTTTCTCCCATAGTTTATGCAGACTCTATTAACTGGGAAAAGGTTTTTATAGCAGACAGAGGAAGTAGTGAAGAGGGAGTCTATGTCAATTGTCCTCTAACTAAAGAGGAATATGAAGCCTTTGTGGAGGAGTTGCTTAGAGCTGAAAAGGTCCCATTACGCCCCTTTGAAGAACCTAAATATTTTGAAGGCTGTTTACCCATCGAGGTTATGGCTGAGAGAGGTAAATACACCTTAGCCTATGGTCCTATGAAACCTGTTGGCCTCATAGACCCAAGAACTGGGAAAAAACCTTTTGCGGTGGTGCAACTTAGGCCTGAAAATAAAGAGAAGACACTATACAATATGGTTGGTTTTCAGACCAAATTGAAATATCACGAACAGGAGAGGGTTTTTAGGATGATTCCTGGCTTAGAGAGGGCAGAATTTGCTCGTTTTGGCTCCGTTCATCGTAATACCTTTGTTAATGCCCCCTTGGTGCTAACTCCCTATCTACAGCTTCGCTCAAAGCCAAATGTATTTTTAGCTGGCCAAATTACTGGAGTTGAAGGCTATGTGGAATCTACGGCTATGGGGCTTATGGCTGGCTTAAATGCGGCAAGACTTGCCCTTGGAGAACCACTTATCCTCCCACCACCTGAGACTGCCATAGGAGCTCTTATGAGTTATCTGCAAAAGGCTAATCCCAAGCATTTTCAGCCTATGAATATAAATTGGGGGCTTTTTCCCCCTATTATTCTTCCCAAAACAGCAAAAAAAGATAAATATGAACTTTTAGCACAAAGGGCCTTGGAAAAATTAGAAGCTTGGCTAAAATCTATATCTACTGTTGATAGCTGCCACTAATATATCCCTTAATGACAGGGATCTCAACATCCTTATCCACTTCTAACCAGACAAGGTCTCCCTCAATTTTGGTGATCCTGCCTACGAGTCCTCCTGTAGTGAAAACTCTTTGACCTGGCCTAAGTTCCGAGAGAAACTTTTGATGCTCCTTTATCCTCTTTTGTTGAGGTCTTATAAGGAGAAAATAAAAAACTACGAAGATGAGAATGAGTGGGAGAAGGGTCATAATTAGGCCAACCAAACCTCCCTGTCCCCCTTGGCCTTGAGGAGGGGGTGCCATAGCTAAGGCCTCTGCTAAAGAAAAAAGCTTAATTAGATCCATTTTCTTCCTCCTGTGGTTGTTTTTCGTATAGCTCTTTTAATTTATCCCTAAGCTCAAAAATAGTTCCTCTCCTTATAGCCTCCCTTATTTCCTGCATAATTCTACCATAATAGGTGAGATTGTGAAGGGATAAGAGAGTGTAGGCAAGCAACTCCTTAGAGAGAAAGAGATGTCTTAAGTAGGCCTTGGTATAATTTCTACAAGTATAACATGAACATTCTGGATCAAGAGGAGTAAAGTCTTCTTTATACTCTGACCTCTTAATAGAAATCATCCCCTGCGATGTGAAGAGGGAGCCTCTTCGAGCATTCCTTGTGGGAAGGACACAGTCAAACATGTCCACACCCCTAATTACTGCTTCCACTATATCAAGAGGAGTCCCGACTCCCATGAGATAGCGGGGTTTATCTTCTGGTAAAAAGGGGATAGCTGCCTCAATCATAGCATTCCTTATTTCCATGGGCTCTCCTACGGAAAGGCCCCCTAAGGCAAGACCATCAAAGGGATGTTCTGCTATAAACTGGGCACTCCTTTTCCTTAAGTCCTCAAACATTCCCCCTTGAATAATACCAAAAAGGGCCTTACCTTTTCCTTTTCCTTGCCAATAGTTAAGAGATCTCTCTGCCCACCTATGAGTTAGCTCTGTTAATTTAGCTGTTTCTTCCCTTGAGGCTGGATATGGGATGCAGACATCAAGAACCATAAGGATGTCAGAATTCAGCTTAAGCTGGACATCTAAGGCTACCTCGGGGGTGAGAAAATACTCACTACCATCAAGGTGAGATCTGAAGAGAATGCCCTCATCAGTGATTTTTCTATACCCAGACAAGCTATAGACCTGAAAGCCTCCACTATCTGTAAGTATTAGTCCCTTCCAATGCATGAACTTATGTAGACCACCTGCCATTTCAATAACCGCTGGTCCAGGTCTCAAGAGAAGATGATAAGTATTGCCTAAGATTATTTTGTAACCTAAGGCAGCAACTAATTCTGGCAATAGGGCCTTCACAGACCCCTGAGTGCCTACAGGCATAAAAACAGGAGTAGGTATTACTCCCCTTGGAGTAATGATAATCCCAAGACGGGCCAAACTTTGATTATCCCGATAAAGAATTTTAAATTTAAACACCAGTTAACCTAACTTTTTAACTTTTTCACATGCTATCAAGAAGTTAGTGCGCATCTTTAAGATGATTTCTTCATCTACACAGAAGGCTAATCTTATATGATTAGAGAGGCCAAACCCTCTTCCTGGAACAGCAAGAATGAGGTGTTCTTTGAGGATTTCACAAAATTGGAGATCATCTATTGGGGTTTGGGGGAAGATGAAAAAGCTTCCCTTTGGTTTAACAAATTTTAGTCCACCCTCTTCCAAGATAGAGCAGAGGAGATCTCTACGTCTTTGATAGATATCCACTGCCACTTTAGCAAAGGCACAGCTTGCTACTATCCTTTGAGCCAAGGCTGGGGCATTTACAAAGCCAAGTATGCGATTAGCCAGGACCAGCCCATCAAAGATCATTTCTCTGTTCTCAAGCTCAGGATGCAGGGCTACAAAGCCAATCCGCTCACCAGCTAAGGATAGCTCCTTCGAAAAACTGTAAGCAATTAGACTTTGCTGGTAAAACTTAAAAATAGAGGGCACCTTCTCCCCATCATAGACAAGATTTCTATAAGGTTCATCGGAGACTAAGTATATGGGATATCCCCTTTTTTCAGATTTTTCCCGAAGAAGGGCCCCAAGGGCCTCCAATTCCTCCTCTGAGTAGATCTGCCCTGTAGGATTGTTAGGAGAATTAATCAGGACAATCTTCGTCTTTTCCGTGATCGCTCTCTCTATAGCCTCTAAATCAAGAGAAAAATCCTCCTTCGTTGGAACTGGAACAGCTTTACCTTGATGATTCTCAGCATAAAAAAAATACTCTACAAAGAAAGGCGATGGAAATATAACCTCCTCTCCAGGATTTAGCAGAGCCTTAAATATTATATTTAAAGCTCCCGCTGCCCCACAGGTCATAATAATTTCATTAGATGAAATGTTTATCTCATGTTCTATAGAAACTTTCTTAGCCATTATCTCTCTAACTTCTGGAAAGCCTGCATTGGGCATGTAGCGGTGAAATTCAGGTTTGTAATCTTCCACAATTTTTAGGAGGGTTTCTCTTACTTCAGGTGGAGGTGGAAGGTCTGGGTTTCCTAAACTTAAATCAAAGACCTTGTCTTCTCCATGGATTTTCTTTAGTTTCAAGCCCTCTTCGAACATCTTTCGGATCCAGGAACTTCTCTCTAAATAAGACTCGATTTGCGAAGCTAAGGCCATGAGCTAAACCTCCCAATAATTTTTGAAATTCAAAAGATCGGAAATCTTATCAAAAAGGGTTAGGGAGTAGGAACTGGGAGATAGTTCCTGAGGAATAGTTACTTGTTCCTTATTAGTAAGGGTTTTTATGATGGTGGCAACACCCTCGGCAAGGTTCTGTAGATTATATCCACCCTCTAAGGTAAGGAGGATTTTGCCATGAGCCGAGAGTTCTGCTATCTCTTTAATGATTTTTATCAATACGGAAAGCCCCTGATAACTTAGCTGCAGACTCCCTAAAGGATCTCCTTTAAGGGAATCAAAGCCTGCAGAGACAAGGACTATTTCAGGTTTATATTGCTGGGCAATAGGTTTTAATAAATTTTGGTAAAAAAATATAAAGTCATCGTCTCCGCAATAGGCCTTGAGGGGCACATTAATGGTAAAGCCTCTCCCAAGGCCATAGCCTATTTCGTTATAGTTCCCTGTGCCAGGATAATAGGGAAATTGGTGGGTAGAAAAAAAGAGGACCTCTGGATCTTCGTAAAAGGACCTCTGAGTGCCGTTACCATGGTGGAGGTCAAAGTCAATAATAAGGATCCTTTTAAGGCCATAGTAATTTTTTGCGTAATAGGCAGCTAAGGCCACATTGTTAAAGAGACAAAACCCCATAGCTCTATCTCTTTCAGCATGATGGCCTGGAGGTCTCACTAAGGCAAAGGCATAATTATAACCCTCTTCCAAAAGTAATTTTAAGGCCCTTTTCTGAGCACCTACAGCATAAAGAGCTGCCTCAAAGGAATATTCATTTGTGGCTGTATCAGGGTCCAAAGAGAAATAAGGTTTTCCTTCAGTTGAGGCAATAAGGTTGTATAATTCCTCTGTATGGTTCCAAAG
>CAZBLU010000022.1:11613-24435 GCA_964493015.1 uncultured Caldimicrobium sp. | reverse complement strand
TAAGACCTCTTCGGGTTTTTTGTAACTTAAGGCCTTAACAGCCTCTTCTGCCACTTACAATTACCCTCCATAACAAACAGTATAGCGCCTATTTTAATTAATTGGCTACACAGCAGTCATCGAATAAATTTTACTTCTTTACCTCTTTAGGATACTTTTTTTATACCCAGTACCCTAAGATGTGTTTTTAGCCATCAAGGTCTATTCCGAGGGTTAATTCAAGTAGGTTTTTAAGGACATCAGAGGAGAGGGGAATTTGGAGCTGGTCTAAGGTAGACTTGATTTTGGCTTTGGAGTAGCCATTAGCAAGGCAAGCAAGATCCTCCTCGTTTTGGGAGAGGAAGAAGTCTCTTTCTTTAAGCATTAAGAAGTTAAAGATTTCTTCCACGAGGGTTGCAAGTGAGGGGTATTGGCCTTTAGAGATGAGTGGTTCTAACTTAGCTGCAATCTCGGAGACAATGTCATGATAGTGCTATCAACGGCATCTATTACAGAAATATTTATTACATCAGCAGATATTGCTAAATACATGCGAGAGACATCTGATTTTTCTGAGCAAATAAAGAATAGAGCCATAGAGAGCAAAGAGATAATTAATACGACTTCCAGCGTTCTGGATAATTATGTTGCTTCTATAGAAGAATCGGTTAATAAAGTAAATGCCCTTGCTTTAAATGCAACCATAGAAGCAGCTAGAGCTTGAGCTCATGGAAGGGTGTATGCAGTAGTTGCTGCTAATGTCAGGCTTTTAGCCATAAAGACAGCAACAGCAGCTGAGGAAATCAATGCAAAATAGAAGGCATACTCCATAGTATAGATGTTACGGTTAACTCTTTACAAAAAAAAGGAGAATTTGCACCAGATTCTCTCCCTTACTTCATCATTTATTGGGAGTATGGACTTAATTATCGGGAATATAGTAAAAATCAATGAAATGACTATAGATGTAAACAGATCAACTGAAGGGCAGACAACCGCTATTGATGGCTTAAATAAAAGCATGGTAAAAATTTCTGAGGTCTCCCAGGTAGTTAAAGATATTGCTGAGAAGGTTTTATAAACTGGTAAATATCTTGATGAAGCAAGTAAAGATTTAAAAGAGGCAATAGATTGGTTTAAAGTATAATTGTACTCTTGGCAGACAAATTGCTGAAAAAATTATATACAGAGTATCTCTCAGAGACTATAAACTTGGACATTCTAGTAGAAAGTGGTTTTGATTTGAATAGAAGTGATTTTTATTTGAAAAAGAGTTAATGGCAGTGAAAAAGTAAAAGATATACGCGTAAGTAGAAGTAAATTAAATTTCTCTATTCAAAGGAGGTAAAAAGTATAATACTCCCTCCCCCAATAAATAAGGGGTTATACAAAAAGGGGAGACTAAATTAATTAGTAAGGTCTCTATTCTGTAGGATGTCCTTTGGTCTTTCAAGCAGGTAAACCTTTTCTAATCTACATAACTTTTAAACCTAAATGTTTTAACATTAGAGCTACTGCTGGGGACCTCCAACAAGCAACATCGTTAAAATAGACAACATACTCTCTGTTTTTATCTAATGTATCAGCCATTACAGGCCCCTTTTTAATTAAATCATCAGTAAAGAACTAAAGGGCCCCTGGTATTTTCTCTGTGTCGTATTGGCTTTTAACCAGATTGTCTAAAAATATGGCCTTTTTTTCTTTCCATAACTTATAGGCCTCTCCCTAACTGATGATCTTCATTTCGTCAAGAGATGTAGGCATTTCTTTTTTTTCACTGGCAAGATTGCTGAGATGATTTATCTTTTCCATCAGGTCTGTAGGCCACTAATTTTCAAACAAATTATTAGCTAAAATCACTGTAAAGATATACATAATCAAAGGTAACAATGCTTTTTTAACCATAGCGCCCCCCCCTACATTTTTTTGTTTTTATAACATAGCTCCTGCAAAAAGCCAAATAATTTATGCACCTTTAATATTTAGTTGTCCGCCCATATCCTAATTACACTTGTATTTTTCACAACCTTCTAATATTTCAAATAATAATTTCATTATCTCGTCAAAAACTGGTATAACCTCATTCTTTACAAATTGTAATAATTTCTCTTGATCATTAAAATCAATTTCTTTTTCTACTTTTTCTACAAAACTATGTAATTTGACATGAGGGGTTTCTAAGGCGTCAAGGAGAGAAATAAGTGGAGTATGAGCCATTTTTTCCCTTAAATATCTCATAGATCTACCCAGTAAACAATTACGAGGATCCTTTTCTACCTTAGGGATTTGCCTCTTTAGAAGGGCACCTATAAAACCTATTTTCCAGATTGCATGCCCTATAATAGCTCCTTTGATTAAAGATACGCTATTCATATTTTGGATTTCATTATCAGTCATGGCAATACTATCAATTTTGACAATTTTTGCTAAAGTTCCTAAACAAGTAGATATTTCTTCCACCAGCGAGGCATTTAAGTTTAAATTAGTAATTAGTAAGGACAATTTTTCTTGTACCTTGTTTAGGTCCTCTACTTTAGATACAAGGGAAAAACTTTTCTCTTTGGCTTGGGTGGTATTTTCCACAATTCCAGATACCACTGCAGTTTGCTCCTCCACTGCCCCAGCTATCACTGAGGTAGCCTGCTCGACCTCGTCTACCATAAGATTACTCTCTCTGGCTTTTTGTACCGTATCCTTTACTGTCTCTTCGAACTGCCCGACAATCTTTTCAATTTCTCCAATGAAGTCAGATACTTTCTTAGCAAGTTCCTTTACTTCATTAGCTACTACTGCAAAACCTTTACCTGCCTCTCCTGCTCTGGCTGCTTCAATAGAGGCATTTAGGGCAAGAAGATTGGTTTGCTCTGCAATACCCTTGATGGTCTCACTAATTTCCCTAATTTGCAACATAGATCTTTCCAGATTATGCACCTGCTCTTCCATCTCGGTAGAAGCTGTTCTTAATCTCTTGGCTCTATTGGAAGTCTCAATGGTATTCTTGGAAATCTCAGATATGGCTATCTTCATTTCCTCAGAACCACGCTCTATCATGGATAGAAGATCATTAATATCCTGTCCAACACGGGAGGCCTCCTCAATGAGAGAAGCTATATTTTGGGTCAAAGGAAGAATTTCATTGGATTGTGATTTAATATATCTATTACTATCTATATAGATATTAGAGCTATTATTGATCCCATTCAAGATGAGACCAATCACGTTTTTAAGAGTTTTAGTTGACTTAATTAGACTTATGAATTCATCATAGATGTCAATTTTGTCAATATTTTCTGAAAGGTTTAAACTTTCATAACGATTAAATTGAGTCTTTAATGAAGTTAAAGAACCAGTTAAAGCACCTCTTAATTTAATATTAAGAACAAATATGGTTATCACTATCAAGAGAAATGCTATACTGGATATAATTATTATTTTATTTATTTCTGAGACGCTTTTTTGAGAAAGTAATGGGGTCAATTCTATAGCATGAGAAAGGATTTTAAAAGAGGTTTCATCTATTTTATAAATTAAATCTTCGTCACAAGTTTGAATTGCTTTATCTACAAGAGTAAACAATTCCTCATATCCTTTCTCAATCTCTACCAGAAGAGTTATGGCCTTTTCTTCTCCTATAGCCCTAAGAGATTTGGCCCCGCCATTTCCTTCTTTAAGGGCTAAAAGGGCATCTTTAACCCTATTTTTAAATCTATTAATTTTTTCTAAGGCCTCCTCACTTTTGTTTTTATTTATACAGCTTTTGATATAATAGCTTTTAGCTACACTGGCTAAACCCTGAGAATTGAACCTTAAGGCTCCTGAATGATCAACTGAAACGCCATATCCCTTAATCTGCGTTAATTTAAATAAGAGAAATCCCCCAAAAACTACAAAAATTGAAATGGTTAATAAGGAATTCAAAAAAACTCGGTATAAAATAGATTTTCTAAATATCATAATCCCCCCTCTAACTCTTAATTAATCTGTATCTTCTTACCTAAAATTGCTAAAGTATTTTCTCTCCCCTTGAATGGACCCAAGACAAAGACCAATCACGTTTTACTTCCTTTTTACAAATAAATTTTTATTTACAAATAAATCTTTACAAATAATAATTTAATTTGGAATAAATTATATCATAAAATTACACTAAACATGCTTTTAAAAAAAGTCAAGAGTATATATGCGTCTTGATTTTGGACTGGCTGTTTCCTCTCTTAACTCCTCCCTCATATACTCTATATACTCCTCCAATGTCCCATTAAACCTCTCCACATATACATTTCCCTCAGGATGCCATATCCTCTCCCTCTTTGTCTTGGGGGTTGTTGACTTAGGAAAGGCTGTTTCCAGTGATAGATAGTAGAAGATGGCACACCCAAAAGCTTCAATTGTTGCTTGAGTGGCATACTTGTTATGAAACTCAATCACTTTTAGACATATAATTTATAAGGTATGATAACAAGCAGGAATGATGAGCAAAAGGGTGTATCTTATTAGATTAGGAATAGGGCTAACTCTGAGCAGTTTGTGATGTTTCATTTTAAGGCAAAACCTTTGTATATTTTAAAAACTTTGGGGGTTAGATAGAGATTAACCCTTGAGAGAGGCTTCAAGCTCCTTCTTTACCTCTTCAAAGGTCTCTGCCTTAATTACAAGCCTATGTAACCTCTTAAGAAGCTCCATATCCTCTGTCCTCTTTATACGCTCCTTTATTTCCTCTGATACCTCCCCAAACTTCACCTCAAGGGCCTCAATTAGAAGCTCTTGCGCTTCATAAAGTAGCCCCTTATAGATCCTCTGCTCAATACCCTGTTGAATACCTCTTAGATAAAGAGGATCTTGATTAATATCAATAACTATGGGCATGTCTCCCACCTCCTCCTTTAGTTTCTCATATTCATTTAAAACATCCTTTCTTAATCTTGATAAGTAAAACAACTTTTTTATGTAGCTTTCCCTTTTTCTTGGAGAAAGTTCTTTAAGTTTTTCAAGAAGTTTTTTCCAAAACCCTTCTTCCCTCTTACATAACTCCGCTAGAACATAATCATTGGGGTCATTAATTTCAAGTAAGGTCTCTCCATTAATTTCTTTTATATCCACTGCCCTACATCTAAATCTTATAAGCCCAAGCTCATACTCTTCCCCATAGGGGATTTTCTCTTCACCAATCCAGAGGATTACCTGTATGGGGAAGCCCCTGTATGCCCTGCTTATCCTTAAGGCATATTAAACAAGCCCTTTAAGAAGTTTTTTATCATAGTGGAGTTGAATTTCTACATGCACTATCTCATTAGTCTCAAGGAGGCCCACAAAATTAGCTCTTTTCTCTTCTACTGGGGGGAAAGGTGAGGCTTAGTATCCTCTTTACAGGTTTGTTAAAGAGGATTCCAGTAAAGCGGTAAGGTATATGCTGAATGAGCTCTCTAAAAGTCCTGTCATAGGATAAGTAATCTGGTGGCATGGCAAACCTAGTGAGTGTAAATAAGGTCCTACATTTAATTTTGAAGACTTACTTATTTTCATCAACCCTATCTGAAGAGTGTTCTAAATATTTCATTTTTTGTCCGAGTTTGCTTAACTGTCCCCAAAAGTCTCTCTACAAGATATCTATCTCTTCTTTTTTTTTCATTCCAAAATCTTTTTTACACTACTCTTGTAATTCTTTTTGGGCTTCCTTTTCTCTTTTCCCGACCTATATCGAAATGTGTTTCTAAAATTAAAGATTTCTTCAATAAGAGTTGCAAGGGAAGGGCAAAAGATTCATGAGAATCCCAGGCTTTCCCTTTCTGAGGTTTATCGTATCCAAGAGGCAGCAACAGGGGTTTTAGAGGTTGGAAAGATAGAGGCCCTAAGAAGGCTTTCTCAGGACCTTGCTGAGCTAATTTTTCAAGAGATTGTTTTTAAGTAGACTACCAGGTTTTAAAGCCTTCCAAGGTTTCCCTTATCTCTTTTGGTTCCCAGAAGCGAAGCCCTAAGGAGTCTGCCATATAGAGCACTCCTCGGTCAGCAGAGAGGACTACCCCATCAAGCTCCAAGGCTAAGAGAATAATTTCCAAGTCCTCTTTGCTGTCCACAATCCCCTCTCTCAAGACCTCTCTATATCGTCTTCTTAGAGACTTTAAGACCTCTTCGGGTTTTTTGTAACTTAAGGCCTTAACAGCCTCTTCTGCCACTCTCAGACCTTTATTGATTCTATTTCTAATCTCCTCAATAAACTCATACATCAGGAAGGCAGGTATATAGAGTTCATATTTTTTGGGGGACTTGACCTTTAGCACAGAGCGGGCCTTTGGGGGGATCTTAAGCTGAGGAAGCATCCTTTTTAATTCGTCATAGACCGAGGTGGGTAAATAGACCCCAACATCTCCCTCAAGATCTGCCACAAGGAGCAAAAAATTTTGAAAGGCAAGATAGGGCTCCTCACCAAATTGGTGATAGACATCGGGATTAGTGAAGATACTGGTATCAGGAATGAGTCTTTCCTTTTCCATAGAGTGAAGTTTATAGGAAATCATAGGGAAGGTCAAGGGGTTGGCTGTAAATTAATTCTTCTAAGCTGAAAAAACTTTTTTAGTAACTGCTCGGCCTCTTTTTGAAATAGGCCCTGTCTTATTTTTACCTGATGATTAAATCTTGGGTCCTGCAAAAGGTTGTAAAGGCTTCCTGCAGAGCCAGTTTTGGGATCAGGGGTGGCATAGATAAGTTCTTCAATTCTTGCCAGCACCATGGCATAGGCACACATGGCACAGGGCTCAAGGGTTACATAAAGTTTACAACCAAGCAGTCGGTAATTCCCCAGTTTTTTTGCCCCCTCTCTTAGAGCTAAGATCTCTGCATGAGCTGTGGGATCCCTGTATTTTATTATTTGGTTCCTACTCTCTGCTAAGATCTCTCCCTGGGCAGAGACAAGAACTGCCCCTACAGGGACCTCTTCCTCTTCAAAGGCAAGCTCTGCCTGCCTTAAGGCAAGCCCCATAAAATAATGGTCCTGAGGATCAAAAAAGGGGAGCCTCATAGGATCAAAAGGATACTAATAAGGAGGAAGGTAAGATTGGGCAAAAGATAGAGGCTTTCTAAATACATTATTTGCCCAAGGGGCCTTTGTTTTAAGAGATAGAGAAGAAGAGCCTTTATAGGGAGAAGAAGGGCTAAAAATATGAAGGTCCACTTCCCAAGATAAAGGCTCAAAAACCCTATATAAAAAAGCAATAAAATTAACCCTAAAAAAAGGACCTTTTGCCACCTCTTTTCCGACCAGGGAAGACTGAGAATGAGGAATTTTTTTGGAAGGAAGCCATCTGTCTGGAGATAGATTAATTCCTTGTATAGATTTAACCAGAAAAGGAGTAAAAAGGCCATAAAGGTTAACCAAAGAAAGGGCTCCGTCCAGTAAGGGTAGAGATAAAGAACTAAGCCCAGAAGAAGCAAAAAATCGTTTATAAAATAAATGGGGCCTCTCAAAAGAAGTAGGTCAAGTAAGATGATGGCCACAATAAGGCTAATTATCCTTGGATTAAAGGTTAGAGCACTTACAAGGGTTAAGGCAAGGGATAACAGGATTAAGGCAAGATGTAATTTAGAGTGTCTGGTGAGGGATTTACCTTTGAGAGGATAATAGGTTTGAAAGGTCTCTTTAAGAAGGTAATTGGCAAGATTTTTTCTAAAGAGTTGAAGAAAGAAGGCAGAGGCTGAGAGGGATATTAAGGCTTTGATTGAGGCAATACTTGTCCATAGGGAAAGGGCTAAAAAGAGAAAAAGGAAGCTTAGGGCTTCATTAAAGGCAAGTAGTTGAAAGGCCTTAAAGAGCCTGTAAAAGGGCTGTGTGGCACTTTTAAGCCTATCTACCACCTCATTTATGAGCCAATTAGGAGTAGAAGCTCCAGCGGTGATCCCAAGAGAGGGAAATTTCTTTAATTCCTCTAAAGGGAGCTCTTCTGCCCTCTCAATAAGGAAGACCTTTTTGCCCTCTGCTTGAGCTATCTGAGCAAGCCTTGCTGTGTTGGCACTAAACTTTCCCCCAATAACGACAATGGCAGGGCATTCCTGAGAGAGCCTTCGGACCTCACTTTGCCTTACCTCTGTGGCATTACAAATGGTATTAATGACCTCTCCTCCTGGGTAGCGGGAAAGTATCTCCTGCGAGAGAAGATTAAAAACCTCTTCGTCTTGAGTGGTTTGAGAGAGGATCACATAGTCTTGTAGGGGAGGTAAGTTTTCTATATCTTGATAGGAACTTACTACATAGCCTGCTCCTTCACAGTAGCCAAGGATCCCCTTAACTTCGGCATGATCTTTATCGCCAATAATAACCACCTTTTTACCTTGTTCTACTGCCCTTTTAGCTAAGGCCTGAACCTTTAACACCCTTGGGCAGGTGCCATCGATGACGGTGTGTCTCCTCTCCAAGGCTTCTTTTTCCTTAGGTGGGACGCCGTGGGCCCTAATAATGCAGGTGCCTTGAGGCACTGCTTCGTCTACCCTTTTTATAGCCTTTACCCCTAATCTTTCCAAGAGCTCTAAGGTTTGTGGGTTATGGATGAGAGGGCCGTAGGTGTAGAGAGGAGTTTTGCCTGCATTTAGGGCCTTGAGGACCAGATTGACTGCCCGTCTAACCCCCATGCAAAAGCCAGCCTTTTTGGCAATCTTTATCTTCATAGGGCCTTCTTTATCTCCCTTTCAATTTCTTCCATAAGCCCAGCCTCGGCAAAACTGAAATACCTATCTTCCCCAATTATCAGGTGATCAAGCACCATTAAGTTTAACAGGGCCCCTGCAAGGGCAATAAGCTTGGTTATCTTTATGTCTTCCTTTGAAGGAGTGAGGTTACCTGAGGGATGATTATGGGCCAGGATGAGCTTACTTGCCCCAAGGGCATACCCTCTGGCAAAGATCTCTCTGGGGTATACGGCACTCTCTGTGATAGTTCCCTCAAAGAGCTTCTCAACGGCAAGGACCTTCTGGTCACTTGCTAAGTAAAGGACCATAAAGATTTCCTGTTTCTTACCCTTTAGTTCATAGAGAAGGTATTCATGGACTTCCCTGGGAGATTTTAGATAACAGGCTCCCAAGCTTTTGCTTCTAAGATATCTCCTGGCCACTTCGTGCACAACCTTTAGAGGCAAAAGGGCGTTTAAGCCAAGGCCAGGTATATCAAGGAGAGACTCTATTTCAGCATCTAAGACCTGATCCAGACGTCCCTGAAAGGCCTTGAGGAGTTCTCTGGCTATGCCTCTTGTGTCCTTCCTTGGGATTCCAAAGAAAAGTAGAAGCTCCAGAAGATCTTCATCAGTAAAGCTCTCAGGACCCTCTTTCCAGAAACGCTCTTTTACCCTATTTCTATGCCCTTTAGCCTTCCTTTCAAACCTTTCCAGTCTTTTGTTTAAGGTTTTTACCCTTTTTTCTTCAGTGCTCATTTAAAAGCGAAATTGGGCCCTTGCCCTTTTATGGAGTTTAAAATCACCAAGGGAGACCTGATAGGTCAAGCCTTCTCCCTTGACCTCAATAGAGCCCTTTTTAATTAGCACCTCCCCAGGTGCCTCAATCAAGTCCCTTTTGGGGAAAAAATAGAGCTCCTCTGTGTAAACCTCGCCTTCCTTTTCGGTATAAAGTTTAACCCTCCCAGTTAGAATGAACTTGTCCTCCCTGAGGAGATAGCGCCCCCTCTCAGCACTAATTTTTATCCCTTTGGGTATATTTTCTATATATATATTTTTAGCCTCAAAATAGTCTTCCCCTTTTTTGAGGAACTCCTCTGTTTTTAATTTCCAACTTAAGGTTTCCCCAAGGTAGCGTTGATAAGTAAGATGGGTTGCCCTTATTTCCTTAACAGGCTGACCATAGAGGGGAGAGGTAGCTTGTAGCAGGGCTATAAAGACAAATATTCCTCTAAAAAGTTTTCCCATAGATTTTTTCCTTTGAGGATGAGTTCGCAGATTTCTCTTACAGCCCCTTTGCCGCCTTCTCTTTTGGTCACATAGTGAACATACTGGTTGACAGGTGGCCAGCCATTGGGCACCCCGAGGGCAAGGCCAACTCTCCTCAGAATAGGAATATCCAGCCAGTCATCTCCTGCATAAGCTACCTCATGGTCCTTTAGCCCCTTCTCTTTAAGGATTTTTTCATAGGCAGGTAACTTAGCAAGTTCCCCTTGATATACAAGTTCAATGCCAAGCTCTTTAGCCCTATGCTTTACCACTGGGGAAAATCTTCCTGATAGGATCCCCACCTCCACACCTGCCCTCTGAAGTAGCTTTATACCCATCCCATCAAGCACAGAAAAGACCTTAATTTCATCCCCTTCTCCATTTATAATGATTCCTCCATCAGTTAAGACCCCGTCCACATCTAAGAGGAGAAGCTTAATATGGCTTGCCCTTTCTAAGACTTCAGGAGAGATCTCCCACACTGGTAAGGGCCTCTAAAAGGGCTTTAATCTCTTTGAAAATTTTATCAAGGCTTTCTAAGGGAAGAGAGTTTGGGCCATCACAGAGGGCCTTTTCTGGTTCAGGATGTACTTCCATGAAAAGTCCATCCACCCCTACGGCAAGGGAAGCTCTAATTAAGTAGGGGATGAACCTTCTTTCGCCTCCAGATTTTCCCTCACCTGCCCCTGGCAATTGCACACTATGGGTGGCATCAAAGATGACTCTATCGGCGAATTCCTTCATGATAGGGATACCTCTAAAATCCACCACCAAATTGCGATAGCCAAAGGAGGTACCACGCTCAGTGAGCCACACCTCTTGAGGAGAGGAAGCTCTAACCTTCTCTACAATATATTTTGTATCCCAAGGGGCGAGAAATTGCCCCTTCTTAACATTAACAGTTTTTCCTGTCTCTCCTGCTTTGAGTAGGAGATCTGTTTGCCTGCAGAGAAAAGCGGGAATTTGAAGCACATCCACTACCTCGGAAACGGGTTTAACCTGCCAGGTCTCATGGACATCTGTAGTTATAGGAACCTGAACTTTACTTTTGATCTCTGCAAGCATTTCCAAACCCTTCTCTAAGCCTGGGCCTCTGTAGGAGAATAAAGAGGTGCGATTAGCCTTATCAAAAGAGGCCTTAAAGATAAAGTTAAAGCCGTAAGAAGAGGTAAGGTCCTTTAGCGTCTGGGCAATCAATAAGGCAGTATCAAGGTCTTCTAAAACGCAGGGACCAGCAATGATTAGGAAGGGCTTCATTTTCCTTAACTCTTGAGTAAAATGTTAAGGTTATTATAAGGAGTATTTTTTCTTTTTCAACTTTCTCACGGAGGTGTTTTAAAATTTTCCGAATTTCATCCTAATGATTACATCATAAACCGCGGGTAGGCGCAGGCTTCAGCCTGCAAATTGTTGTGAAATTTAACCCACGTAAAAGGTGGAGCTACCAATCTTATTTCTCTTTTTCCATGTAAAATCGGAAAAAAGTAATTATAGAACCTCCTCACTTTTTCACGGATATTAGCTAATAATATTAGCTAATAATATGAGTAGCATCTTACTAAAGCTCTCTTTTACTGCCCAAAATGAGGGATCTATGGGGAGAGGGATAGATTACACTTATCCTGCTTAGGCAGGTGAGGATTATCCTTTAGGTGAGAAAGTGGTAGAAATAGGCTCAAGCTTAATTTTTGTGGAAAAGGCATAAAATTTGTCATTCAGCACGGCAAACACGCCATAGAGGTCTTCTATTTTTTTTGCTTTAGCTATAATTTTATGGAAGTCTTTTCCCTCTTTGATCATGTTACCAAAGGCTGTGGCTAAGGCATCGGCTATAGCGGTATCCTTATGGACAACAGTGATAGCCTCTGCAAGGCCAAAGCTAAGGCTATGTCCAACCTTGCCTGAGCTTGTGCATACTCCACAGGGCTGAAGGTCTGCAGGGATAAGTAGGGCCATTTTTCCTGAAAAAGGGGAGTCTCCTGCAAAGAGGGCAACCTTGGCTTCTCTTTTCAAGGCAAGGAAAATGTCTCCTCCATTTTCTACAACTATTTCTGTTGTAAGGCCTTTTTTTATGAGAGTCCTTCCCACCGCTTCGGCAATAGCTCCAGCAACTGAGGCCATGGGCCCCACCTTAGCTACTTGTCCAGCTGTAAGCATCTTTCGCACCAAAGGGGGAGCCTCTGGGTCTTCTGGTAGAGGAACTAAGCTCTTAAGAAAAGTGGGATTTTTCATGATATATCCCTCAAGGGGAAGCCTAATCTCTCTTACTAAATTAAGGGTTTCCTTAGTCAGATCTCTCTCTGCTAAGACCAAGAGGTCACTTTCCTTATAAACCACCCTAAACTTTACTAAAGGGGTTTGAACTGCTACGCGATAAAAGGGGATCGAGGAATGGGGGTTAGAAAAGATCACCATTCAAAACTTTGGACAACAAGTATTCCCTTTTCCTGAGCCATCCTTAAGGCCCTTGGCTTGGCAAAATGCGTAACAAGGAGCATGATGATCTCTACATCGCCATAGGCCTTCTTAACAGCCTGAACTTTTTTTTCTATCTCTTTAAAAGTCTTCTCAAAATCTCGCTTATTGTCATCAAATCTGAGTTTGGCTTCCCCAACAATATAGCAAATGCAACCGTTTTTCTTAGCCTTGGCAAAAAAGTTAATTTCTTCTCCTTCAATTTCTGTCCTAACAAATCTTTCTATTACTTCGAGGTCATACTTTTCTTTTAAAAGCTTAGGCAAGTTCCGATAGGCCTCATTTTCAAAGGCATAAGAATAAGTTCTGGTAAAGCCTCCAAAGTCCTGAGAAAGACGGTCCAAACGCGCCCTTGTTTTGCGATGCTCCTCAGCTAACCTCTTAATCTCCTCTTCAGTTCTTTTTTGGGCCTCAGCAAGTTCTTTTACCTTTTCTTCAGTTCTCT
>CAZBLU010000022.1:0-11513 GCA_964493015.1 uncultured Caldimicrobium sp. | reverse complement strand
TTTTCTTCAGTTCTCTTTTGAGCCTCAGCTAACCTCTTAATCTCCTCTTCAGTTCTTTTTTGAGCCTCAGCAAGTTCCTTCACCTTCTCATCAGTTCTTTTCTGGGCTTCAGCAAGTTCTCTCATCTTTTCATCAGTTCTTTTTTGAGCCTCAGCAAGTTCCTTTTGTTCTTTGGCAATTTCTGCTACTATGGCCTTCAATTCGTTGAAATCATGGACCTTGACCAATTCATCCAAGAAGTCAAAGAGCTCCTCAAGAACTTGAGCTTGCTTAGGAGGAAAGGCTTCTCTTATTTTTTGCAACAAGATTTTTCCCCTCATGTCTTTGAGTATAGGAAAATTTTTAAATTTTTCAAGCTCCCTCTCACTTGGTAAGTCAAGCCTGCTTTTCCCATGACCATACCCTATAGAATATAGTTTGCCTAAACTCACTTTTTGAGATAAAATACAAGGCATGGCAGGCAATACCATCGGGACCCTTTTTAGAGTAACCACTTTTGGGGAATCTCATGGCAAAGCCCTTGGAGCAGTTGTAGATGGCTGTCCACCAGGTCTAACCCTTACAGAGGAATATATTCAAGAAGAATTAGAAAAAAGGCGGCCTGGTAAGGCTAAGGGAGAGACTCCCCGTAAAGAAGCCGACAAGGTGGAAATTCTCTCAGGGGTCTTTGAGGGCGTAACCACTGGAACCCCCATTGCCTTGGTAATCTATAACATAGATCCTCAAAGCTCTGCCTATGAGCCTCTCCGAGAGGTCTTTAGACCAGGGCATGCCGATTTTACCTATTTCATGAAGTATGGCATAAGGGATCACCGAGGGGGTGGGAGAGCAAGCGGGAGAGAGACTGTGGCGCGGGTGGCTGCTGGTGCTGTGGCTAAAAGGGTCCTTGAGGAGTATGGAATTGAGGTCCATGCCTATACAATTAATCTTGGTGGGGTTGAGGCCAAGGAAAGAGACCTTAACTTTATCTATCAGAACAGACTTTTTTGCCCTGACCCTGAGGCCTATAAAAGGATGCTTCAAAAAATTGAGGAAACTGCCAAAGAGGGAGATACCTTAGGGGGTATTGTCGAAATCCTTGCCAAAAATGTTCCAGCTGGCCTTGGTGAACCAGTTTTTGACAAATTATCAGCCGATTTAGCTAAGGCCCTATGCTCTGTAGGCGCTATTAAGGGCTTGGAAATAGGGGCAGGCTTCCGAGTGGCCACTCTAAAGGGCTCTCAAAATAACGACCCCATTTCTCCAAGAGGTTTTCTTAAAAATGATGCAGGAGGTATGCTTGGAGGGATCTCCTCTGGGCAGGATCTAATCCTTAGGGTTGCGGTTAAACCTATCCCCAGTCACAGGCTTCCTCAAAGGACGGTGAACCTTCGCAAAGAGGAGGTAGAGATCCAGGTGGGGGGAAGGCATGATCTTTCCGCTATTCCCCGCATAGTGCCTGTTCTTTCTGCCATGGCAAGGATTGTCCTTGTGGATCATCTCTTAAGGCAGCTTGCCCTTTTAGCCTTTAGAGCCCGCCTTGCCTTTCCTGATTTTTTTGCCCCTTAACCAAGGAATTTTCTTAAAAGGGCGGCCTCAATAATAAGATTGCTAAGATTAGAGTAGTTTTCTCCCTTCAAATCCCTAATAATTCGGCTTGTAATTTCTCTATGCTCTAAATCAGTTTCCACATGTAAATTAAGCCTGTTTATGACATTAAGGGCCTTTAAAATTTGATTTTTAATTTCTGGTAAAAGTTCTATGGATTTAGGATTAAAGTATTTCAAGGCAATGGAGAGATCAATTTCTAAATTTTTATATAGGCCCTTTAGTTGCCAGAGTTCCTCTTTAGTTAAGGCAGAAAAACCAAGTATTTCAGGGGGCAAGCCAATGGAATAACAGGCCGCACAAAAACCTATAGCCCTGGGCAGAGTAATCTTACCAAATTGACGAGAATAGCCAAAGAGCCCCACATGGAGTTTTCTCATCCTTCTTTTAGGCACATAGCGGGAAATCAGATTAATGAGCTCAGCTATTTTTTCAATTATCCCTTGATATTCGTAAGTAGTCTTTTCAATAAGGGTCAAGGCAAGAGCCTCTTCAAAATCTTCAATAGGATATCTCACAAAGTTTTTGATCCTCTTAATGGCTGTTATGACATCCTCTATAGGGTTATCATATTTAAAGGCCGATTGCACAGTAAAGGTTTCTACTAAAGGGTATTCGGAGAGCACATAATCTACGGTGTAAGGAGTGAGATTACCTCTAAAGGGAGGTGAGCCAGCACCAAGGATGGGATAAATCTCCTTTTCTATTTCCTGAGAGAGCTTGTAGAGCCTTTTAAGGGCAATCTTATTAGCTAAGACGGCAGAGATAACCCCATAGTTAAGAGCAGGGTCAGATCTTGCAAGGAAGACCCTTAGGTAATCCTCCTCTTTGTCTTTCAAATATTCCCTCACGATCTCATCAGCCCTTAGCATAGAACCCACATCTTCAAAAAGAGGGATGACATTTATCTTCTCAGGCAAAAACTCCCCAACCCATTCTGCCACGGTAATAGAGCCCTCATAAATAGGCTGATTCTGTTTACCAGAGATAAAATTTTTATAAAAGTAGTAAATCCTGTTCAATTCCTCTGCAGAAACAGTCATAGGCAGGATTACTTCAAAGATTGGAGTTGGGGGCTCACCCTCATAAAAAAGCCTTGCTGCATCCATAGATCTGGGGATACTCTCTAAGGCCTCAACTAAAATCTTAGCCTCTTCTTTTTCAATAGCAGGGTTAGGCACACGCAGAGTGAGAAAGAGCTCTTCTCCTAAGCGCTTTTTCCTGAAAAAATGGGGATATTTGGTTAAAAGTTTTTTGACCACAAAATCGTCTACTTCTTTACCTTCACTATCCCACATCTGTTCATCACAACCAAGGTGAGAAAAGGCATAATAGGCCTCTTGGATCTCATCATCTCCCGACATATCAGGAGTTTCCGCAAAAAAGGGAAGGGACACATTGTCGGGATGTTGAGTAGACATGACCTTGGGAATCTTTCTCATGAATGCCCTCAATTCAATTAGAAAAAATTACTTATCTTTTTAGCCTATCAAAATAGGGCTTTAATCTTTCATAAACCTGTAAATAATGCTGAGAGGCAAGCCTAACCTCAGATAAAAGGGTCAAAAAATTGACATCCCCTTCCCAGCGGGGCACGATTTGGAGATGGATGTGGTCAGGATATCCTGCTCCTGAGACCTTACCAAGGTTGAAACCTACATTAAAGCCATCAGGCTTTAACACCTCTTTAAGTATACTCAGGGCTTGTTGAGCCATTTTCATCAAGGCTAAAAGCTCTTCCTCGCTAAGGCTTTCCAGGTCCGCAACATGTCTTACTGGAGAGATTAAGAGATGCCCAGTATTATAGGGGAACTTGTTGAGCATAACCATGACCAGGGCGTCAAAATAGAGAATAGGCCTGTCCTCAGGGGAGACCCCTTCAAAGGGAGGGCAAAAGATACAGCCTTCCCTCTTTTTTTCACTCACGTATACTCCCCGCCAAGGTGCCCAGAGTATTCTCTTTTCCATGGAGTAGAAACCTTTTGAGAAGATTAGGCTTTCTGTCTATAAGATACCAGAAAAGTTCTGTTTTAAAAGTCCCTTCCATATGTTATAATGGCCTACACCATGATGCGCAATCTTTTTTATGGATTTCTTATCTCCCTCTTTATCATTCTTTTATCTTTTACCTACTTAGGATATAAATATTTTCCCAAGGACCTTTTAAGCACGCTAAAGCTTCTCGATAAAAAATACCTCTCCCTCACTTTGCTTTTTCTTTTTCTCTTTCACACCTTTGACACGCTGAGGGTCATTGTTTTGGCCAGGGCTTTAGGTGTGGTTTATCCCCTCTGGTATGGCTATCTCGTCTCACTAACCAATACCTTTGGAGCCACCGTCACTCCAGCCCACTTAGGGGGAGAATTTTTACCCCTCTATACCCTTGCCCGCAAGGGAGGACAATTTTATCAAATCATGACTATCGTCACCATGAAGGGTTTTTCTGGTTTTTTCTTCTATCTCCTCTTTTTTCCCCTCACTTTAAAGGCCCTCTTGAAGGATCCCAAACAAACAAAGGAATTCCTCTTCATTGTAGGGGTTCTTTTGATAATATCACTTCTTGCCTATACAGCCTTTAAACTCCTCTTTCGAGGCAAAGAGAGGGGTAAACACCTTGATTTTATGACCAAGCTGCGAAGGACCTTTTTAAGATATGTGGTAACCTGTAAAATCTTTTTTAGAACAAAGAAGAAGACCTTTCTTTTGGCCTTAGGGTTAAGTGTCCTCCTATATTTCAGTTTTTTACTTATGGGAGTTTTCTTGACCAAGGCCTTCAATAGAGGGGCTGATATAAAGGAGGTTTTTATCGACCAGCTTCCCCTGTTATACGCTATCTTTATAAGTCCTACCCCTGGGGGAAGTGGTGTGGGGGAACTTGGGGCCCTTCCTATCTTTTCTCCCCATTTAGAGGAGGAATACTTAGGCCTCTTTGTCATGCTCTGGCGCGTTCTTAGCCAATATCTTAGCGCCCTCTTAGGTGGCTTAATCTTTGTTTCCTTCCTTCTAAAGGACCTCAAGAAATTAAAAGAGAAAAATGAAGGCCCTCTCTCTTCTTAATCCTTACCTTTGGGCAGTCTCTCTGAGAAACTTCCTCTATGACTTAGGCCTCCTAAGTATAAAAAGGCTCCCTTTGCCTGTAATCTCCGTGGGAAATCTCTCCTGTGGAGGCACTGGGAAAACTACTCTTACGCGCTTTCTTGCAGAAAAGCTCTCCCAACACTACAGAGTTGGAATTCTCCTTCGTGGTTACAAGAGAAGTAGCTCTGGCTATAGAGAAGTGTTTTCAGAAGGGAAGTTAAAGGCCTCTTTGAGGGATGCAGGGGATGAGGCCTATCTCTTAGGGTTTGTTCTAAGAGGTCATGCACAAATAGTGATTTCTGTTTGTGAAGATCGCTACTTGGGTGGAAAAAGGATGTTTGAAGAACACCACATAGAGTTGCTTTTACTTGATGATGCCTTTCAGCACCGAAGGCTTTATCGTGATCTTGACCTCGTGCTTTTAAAAAAGGCAGACCTAAAAGACAGGCTTTTACCCTTTGGAAGACTCAGAGAACCTTTAAGTTCCCTCAAAAGGGCCCATGCCATAGTGCTAACCTATCAAGAGGTAGAGCCCTTTGACTTTGCCTTTGAAGACAAACCTGTATTCAAGCTTTACCGCAGTGAATGGAAAATCTGCAGGGCATCAGGCAAGGATTTTAAACCCTCAGGGGAGATCAAATTTATAGCCTTTTCAGGTCTGGGTTATAACACTCAATTTCTTCAGGTTTTAAAGGACCTGAAAATACCCTTAGAGAAATTTCTTGCCCTTCCAGATCACTATGACTATAGGCACTTTACTTTAGATCCCCAAAAGTATTATCTCACCACACTTAAGGATTACCTTAAACTTCCCCCTGTGGAAAACCTCTTCTACCTTGATTTTAAAGTGGAGGTCCCAGGCTTAGTGGATTTCATAAGGTTACACCTGACAAGGGGGCACAAATTCTTGCAAGGGAATTAAAATAGGCTAAAATTTGAGTATCATGCAGAGCCAACCTGTTGCCAAAAATCCCGTGCTTATTCAACTACCTACAGGCCTCTATCTGGGCCTGGTCTGTTATAATCCTCTCTATGAGAACCTCCAATTTGTCCTGGAAAAGAGAGATTTTTTCGAGATGGAATGGCCTGCTTTGATGATTTCCCAGGAGAGGGGGCTCTTTCCTGTGCTTCTTGGCCTTCCCCACATAACCATTCAGCGTGCCCAGATCCTCTGGTATACCACCTATATCCCCGCAGAGCTCTTGCAGCAGTATCAATCCTTTTTGCCTCTCATGGGTGGAGAAGCAGTTCCTGCCCCAAAGCCCTCTCAAGAGATGGAAGGAACTAAAGTTTCCACTTCTAAAAGAAAATCAAAGGGGGATGATAAAGTAATACCCCTTCATGCAAGAAAAGGTTCAACCCATGATAAATAGGCTTCAAAAGATAAGCCCTCTTATAGCCCCCTCCCTTCTCTCTGCAGACTTTGCGCGCCTTGGAGAAGAGGTAAAGGCTGTAGAGGCTGCTGGGGCAGATCTCCTGCACCTTGATGTAATGGATGGGGTTTTTGTGCCAAATCTAACCTTTGGACCTCCCATTATTGCCTCCCTCAGGCCCCATACAAAGCTACCCTTTGATGTCCATCTCATGATCATCAACCCTGAGAGATACCTTGAGCACTTTGCTAAAGCAGGGGCAGATCTTATCTGCGTCCATGCAGAGGCTACCCCGCATCTGCATAGGGCTATTACGGCTATCAAAGAGCTTGGCAAAAAGGCAGGGGTCTCCCTTAATCCTCATACCCCTCTTGAGGTCTTAGACTATCTCCTGGAAGAGCTTGATTTTGTCCTCATTATGAGTGTTAATCCAGGCTTTGGCGGCCAAAAATTTATCCCCCAGAGCTTAAAGAAGATTGAAAAGCTCAAAAACACCATTTTGCAAAGAGGCCTTCAAGTGCTTATAGAGGTTGACGGTGGCATAAATGTGGAAACTGCTCCTCAGGTTATCTCAGCAGGAGCCGACATCTTGGTTGCAGGCACTGCCGTCTTTGGAAAGGGTGACTATGCTAAGGCTATTTCAGCCTTAAGATCTCCCAAACAAGTTTAAAACTTTTCACTCCATCTCTGTAAAGGCTAAAGGCAAGCACTAAGAGGAGGCTATAAAATAGCTCTCCCTTGAGAAGGGCTTCAAAAGCCATACCTAAGAGTAGCCCAATGATGAGGAGGGACTCTTCTTGGGCGTGGAGGGGAGACGTCCTGGCAAGCCCTTTTCTTAAGAAATATAAGGAAAGGGCAAACTGAATAATGAAGAATAGCCTCCCCACGTAGGGAAAGACGAAAAGTAGGGTCAACCCAAAGCCCAAAGAGAGGAGGGATTTGGCAAAAAGAAGGGGTTCAGTCTGAGTGCGCCTAAAGGCCCTTTTAACCCTATAGAAATAGGGAAAAGCAGAAAAGTAGCTAAAAAAAGCAAGCCCCCAAAGGGCATAGTGAAGAACTTTGAGATAGCTCCGATCAAGAATACTCAGCACAATAGCAAGCCCCGCAAGGACCATCTGCAAGCCTGTTTTCCAGCGAGCAAGGTTTACCACCTTAGTTTCCTCAGGAAACCAGCTCCTTAAATTAGCAACCAGGAGCTCACGACTGATCAAGAGAGCCACAGGCAAAAAGGGGATATATTCCAAGTAAACAAGGGTGAGATAGACCACGGTGACAAAAATTTTATCTGCCACAGGGTCAAGCATAGCCCCAAAGGTGGTAATTTTCCTCTGTTTTCTGGCTAAGACGCCATCCACATAATCGGTAAACCCAAGTAGGGAGCCAAGCCCAAGGGAAAAGAGCTTGGCAAGATACCCCTCCAAAAAGAGAAGTGCACAAGGCAAGGGCAAAAGAAAGATGCGAAGTAGGGTGATCCTATTAGGAGTAATCTCCTTAAGAAGTCCCCCCTTTTCTAAGGGTTCTCCTTTTACCTCAAGCTCTTTAACCTCTTCAGCCAAGACTTTAGCTCCTCAAGGGCCTCTTTATCAAAGGCCTTCTCTTTATAATAATAGGAAGAGTAGATTTCGGCAAATCTTCTTGCACCCTCCCTTAGCTCAGGCTCGCCTATTTTATCTACCAGGTCAAAAATGCCCTCCCAAGGCTCCCTGATATAACCCCTCTTTTTAAGTTCCCGCTCAAAGGCATAGTAAAGCCGCACTTCTGGGTGTGTGATACACCTTCCCAAGAACTTAAAGAGGCCTCTATATTTCAGGAAAAGGCCCACAAAGATGACTAAAAGGAGAATAAAGATCAGACCCTTTCGCAAAGAGGAGAAAGAGCCATCCCTTTCCTGCCCTCTATATTCTTTCTTTTGTATAACCTGTGAGAAGGTTTTTCCCAGGAGATGGAGGAGTTTTTTCTGTTTCTTTAGGTCGTAATCAAGGATGAATTTGGTGTAATAGAAGTTTATGATATCTGCATAGAGACGAAGTTTCGAAAGGAGCCCCCCTTCTCTTGGAAAGGCCTGAAAGGTTGAGGCAGGGCTTGGGTCCACCCGAATCCACTTTCCCCCAATGTAGGCCTCAACCCAGGCATGAGCAAACCTCTCTAAAACAAGGTAATAATTGCCCCTTTTCTGATAGATTGCCCCCTTAAAGCCCCCCACAAGCCTTGCAGGGACCTCATTCATTCTCAAAAGCAAGGCCGTTGCCCCAGCAAAATATTCACAATTGCCCCTCTTGGTTTCAAAGAGGAAACGCTCCAATGGGGCTGCTCCCAAGGGTAAGTCCTTAAGGCTATACTTAAAGTTCTCCCTTTGATAGTAGGCCAAAATGTTTCGCAAGGTCTCCTCTTGAGTTTTCCCTCTCAATCTTTGAGCAAGCTCTCTAATACTTTCCTTTACCTCTGGCACCTGCAAATAGGCTTCAAGGTTTATCTCCTCATCCATTGGATGGCCTTCTACAAAAGAGACTTCATACTTAAGGGGATAACTTGTCACCTCAGCAAGGGCATAGGTCCCATCAAGAAGCCCTCTAATCCTCACATTACTTCTCACTTGGCTTGTATATTCTGGCACAGGAAGATAACCCTCTAAGTCCTCTTCCAGGTAAATGGTTGCCCTCTTCCCTCTCATGGGAACTCCTTTAAAGGGGGAGATATCAGGGATTGTCATACCCTTTTGCCAGGTCTTACCATCAAAGTAGTCATAAGTCATAACCCTAAAATAAAGAGATTCAGGATGAGTGAGATTTCCACTCTCTAAGATAAATCTCAAGATAACTCTTGAGCTCTCTTGAATTTCTGATATCTCACCAAGTCTTATTTTATCTGTAAACCCACTCTGTGCCTTTTTTTCTTCCTTGGTGAAAAGATTAAAAAGGGGAGAAGATAGCCTGGGAAGCCCAAGGAAAAATAGAGAAGAGAGTAGAAAAGTAAAGGAGAGCAAAAGCCCCAAGGTAAGGATAATATGCCTCAACTCTTCACCCCTAAGGAACTTTGCTTCCCCCTCTTCCATATAAAGGTGAAGAAAAAGGGCATAACTTATGAGAACTATCTGGACAAAGAGCAAAAGAAAAAACCAAAAACTTGTAAAGAAATAGCTAAATCCTGCAAAGATGAGAAACTCAAGGAGATATATCTGGAAAAAGTCCCTTAATCTCTTCCTCTCTAATAACTTTAGGGTAAGGAGAAGGAAAAGGGTTCTTAGGGCATTTTCTAAGAAATTGGAGAGATTGACTGTAAGAAGAAAAAAGATTATAAAAAGAACCCCTGAGGCATTGATGAAGAATCTGGGGAGAAAGACCCCCTTTCCCTCAAGAAAAAAGGCTAAAAGGGTTAGCCCAACCGTGAGGAAATAGATCTCCTTAGAAAGCACTTGAAAGGCAAGGATAAAGGGAATTAGGAGACTTAGCCCTAAGAGGAGTCTTTCCAACTTAGTCCTTTCCATAAAGGGCAAGCTCTCTCAAGATTTTTATTTTACTGTTATAATTTCCCGAGGAGTGAAGTAGGGTATTTCCCAATTTAACGGCAATTGAGGTCCCCTTTTTAAAGGCCTCAAGGACCAAATAGGTGGCACAGGAAAGCCTTTCCTCTAAATTTTCCCCAGGAAGTTTTTCAATCTCCAAGAGAAGAGGAGGATTCTGCCCTTCAATAAAAACCTTTTTCTTTAATTCCTCCCACTTAGCAAGACTCTTCCAGGAAATAAGTTTCCTTGGTGTCCCAGGTGAATACTCTTCAAGCCTTTCAAAGACACTTTGCCCAAGCTGAGCCTTCATCCTCTCCTCTGCAAAAGAAGGCCTATCCCTACTTATCTGAGCATAGATACACCTCTTTGGCTCAGGGAAAACGACCCACTCTTCCTTTAAGTCAAGCCACTTCCTCCTCTCAAAAAGCCCCATGGGAAAGAGGGAAGAAATCTTAAGCTCTTCTACCTTGTATAGGCCCCTCTTCTTAGGCTCAAAGGGAAGATAAAGTTCCCTCTCCCCTTTGAGGAAAGCTATCTTTCCCTTTAAAGAGAGCCTTTCTCCGTAAGGGTCTAAATAGATTAGCTCGATTCTCAAGAGAAAGCCAGGTAAGAGGGATAACCCCTTTCTCAAATGAAGCAAAAGGAAACTTCTCTTTCCTACATAGATTTCAGAGGGATAGGATAGCCTTGCCTCAAGCCTTGCAAGATTTGCTCTTGCAAAGACCCCAGAAAGCCACATGAAACTCAAAAGGAGAGAGACCATCACAAAGAGCAGATTATTCCCCGTATTAATGGCAGAAACCCCCATAAAGATGGTAAGAAGGGTATAAAGGACTCCTGCCTTGGTTATCTTGAGTGCTCCAAAAAGGGTCCCAACGCTAAGTTTCATCTCTCCCCAAGTTTGCCCTAAATTACTTATAACCCCTTTGCCTTGTTTGTGAACTTGTGCGTAAGGGAAATTGGGCCTAAAGCAGGCTTAACCAATTCCACCTAATAGACAGGCACAGGGATGGCTCTCAGTATCTCTTCCAAAATTTGAGACTTCTCCTCCACGTATTCCTCTCGAAAGATAAGTCTGTGAAGGAGCACGTAAGGACAAAGCTCTTTCAAATCTTCAGGCAACACATAATCTCTTCCATGGAGATAGGCCTTAGCCTTGGCTGCTGAGAGCAAACTCAAGGCCCCTCTTGTGGAGACCCCAACCGTAAGGTAGGGACTTCTCCGTGTGGCCTCAACTATGTCTAAAAGATAGTCAAGGACCTTCTCTGAGACCTTTACTTTTTTTACTCCTTCCTGATGAGCAAGGACCTCCTCTACACTCATAAGGGGCTTTAGGCCCTCTACTTCCTCTTTTAGGCTTCCCCTTTTAAGGATTTCCCTTTCAAGCTCTCTGGGAGGATAGCCAATGGAAATCTTCATAAGAAAGCGGTCAAGCTGGGCTTCTGGCAGGGGAAAGGTTCCGTAAAACTCTATGGGGTTTTGAGTGGCAATGAGAAAAAAGGGCTTAGGGAGGGGATAGGTCATCCCATCAACAGTAACCTGTCCTTCCTCCATAGGCTCAAGGAGGGCACTTTGGGTCTTAGGGCTCATGCGATTTATTTCGTCAATCAAAAGGATGTGATTAAAAATAGGGCCCTTCTGGAAGTGAAAGGTTTCTGTCTTTTTATGATAAATAGAGCTTCCTGTAATGTCTGAAGGAAGGAGATCACTTGTGCCTTGGATGCGCCCAAAGGAAAGCCCAAGGGTCTTAGCCAGAGCTAAGGCAAGAGTAGTTTTGCCAACCCCAGGTAAGTCCTCAATAAGGAGATGGCCTTCTGCTAAGAGACAGATAAGAGAGAGTTCAATAGCCCTCTCTTTGCCAGAAAGAAGCTGGTTAAGATGACTTAATATTTCCTTTGGGTTCATGGAGATCTTAATGTTAATGATAGCCATAAAAGAGAACTTTTCAACTACTCAATATTGCCCCTTTTTTT
>CAZBLU010000021.1:0-24708 GCA_964493015.1 uncultured Caldimicrobium sp. | reverse complement strand
TTTTTGTAGGGGAGCTTTGTCCCCTCTTTCTGATAAACTTTTGGGGGTGGCTGACCTTTATAGAACACCCTCGTGAGCAAATTGACAAATTTCACTAAAATGAGTATTTTTATGGAATAATATTTCAGTGGGGGTAGTAAAATGGGGGATGAGATTAAGAGCACTTTAGAAATTGCTTTAGAAAAGGCAGCTCGACTTGGTAGGGCCTCTGAAGAGGAACTCAAATGGGAAGGTTATAAAGAGAAGGCCTTAATGCTTGTAGGAAAATTTCTTAAAGGGGAGGAGGAGAACCTTCCTCAAAAAGTAACATCCTTTTTAAAAGAAATTCCCCCATCTTTCCAAAAGAAGATTTTAAAAGTAATTGTGGAAACTCTTTTAAAAAATCTAACTCTACCTCGAGAGGAATATCAGTTAGAGGAGGCTAAAAAGATCTTATCTAATCTGCAGGGCATATTAGCCAAGGTTCCCAAAATTGAGCAAGTTTTTAAAGAAACAGAAAAGTTACTAAGTGAATATTTTAGTCAGAAGGAAGCTCTTTATCATGAATTAGTTAAAAGGTTTGCTGCAGGACTTACTGCTTTGGAGAGAGCAGTTTCTGAACAGGTGGGAGCAAAAGTTAAACTGTCTCCTGAGGCTCATCCTCAGTTTCAAGAGGAGTGGAACAAGCTTAAAGAACATTTAGATAGAGAATATGGGAGACAACTGGATTACATTAAATCTCTAATTTTGAAGATCCTTTCTTAAAATTAAATCTATAATGACTTGTGCTTTATTGTATCCTCAGAATCTCTTTTATCCTCTAAAAAGTCTAAGAGCCCTTGATTTTGTTGATAAAGTCTTTGTCTTCGAATTTTTTGATACTTCCACTTACTTACAGAAATTTTTTCCTGAACTTCAAGAAAAAATAGGCTATATCTCTCTTAGAGCAGATGAAAAGTTAAAACTTAGAGATCTACCTAATATTTTAACTAATCTTCAACTTTTTGGTGAATACATTCGCACTCCTGAAAATCTTTCCTACTATTATCTTTACCAAGATCTTTTTGAAGAAACCTTCAGTATCAAAATTAGAGAGAGGGATAGCTCAGAGGAAATTAAAAGAGCATTTTTAATTTTATTACTTGCTGAGAACCTCGATGCAAATTTACTTGAAGTTGAAAAGGCCTTAATTTCCTTTGAAGAGAAGTGGGAAAATTTTTTTCAGAGAAACATTCTTTTTGAAGATCAGTTTTATGAGAACTTGGCCATAAAAGAATGGGTGAGTGGACCAGAAAATCTTTGGAATTTAAAAAGAAGGGTGGATGCCCTAAAGAGGATTATACCCCTTTTTTGTTGGGAAAATGTCTCCTTCCTTGATACTCTACTTATAACTGAGGCAGAACTTATTTGGGAAATGAAAGAAGAGGCCTTGATCCTTAGCGAAACTGAACTCAGTAAAGGAATCTATCTCCTTAAAACGAACAAATCTCTCAATAAAAACTTAGGCCTTCCTGAAGAGGAAAATTTTCCTAAATTTGTTCAAATCTTGGCAGTCTTTTGAAGATGGGTGAGTTTTTTCTTTTCTTAACCCTCTTGGGGTTATCTTTATCTATGCTTTTTTCTGCAAGCGAGGCCAGTATCTTTTCTTTATCGAGGATAGATTTTGCCAGTCTAAAAAGTCTCGGATTAAAGGAAAAATACCTTTCGCTTCTGAAAAACACAGAACAACTTCTCTTTACCCTTCTTGCTGGCAATGAACTTGCTGACTATTTTGCCAGCTTTGCCTTTGCCACTGCCGTAACCCTTCTTCTTTCAGAAGAATACAGAACTCCTGCCTTTTTTATCTTCTCTTTACTTAGCTTTTGGTTAGGAGATTTTTTTCCCAAAGTAGCAGGCTTTAAATTGAGAACTAAACTTATTCTTAAAATCATCCCTATCACTTATTTGTTTTATAAGGTCTTTTATCCTATTAGTAGTTTTATTTACAAATTTTATCTTAAAATTAACCAATTATTTCCCCAAGGCGAGAAAGATCATAAATTAAGTCTTTTTACCCCTGTAGAACAAGTTATTATTCATTCTGTTGAGTTAGCCTGTAAAAAAGGTAAGCTTAGTGAGACTGAGAAGGAGTTTATCTATGGGCTATTTTTGTCCGAGAAGATTTCAATTTCTGCAGTGATGACCCCTCGTTCAGATATCGTAGCTTTTAGAGATCAGCCCATTAGTCTCGATTTTCTCACGAAGATCAAACATCTTCCCTATAACAAGTTTCCTATCTATCGCAACTCTTTGGATGAGGTTGTCGGGGTCTTGTATACTAAAGATCTAATAAATTATTTAACTACTCAACCTGATTGGGCGGGCAAATATCTAAGTGATGTAGTAAGACCTGCCTATTTTGTTCCCGAAACGCTTACTGTTAGGGAATTATTATTTGAATTTCAAAGAAAAAATCTAAAGATTGCCCTAATAGTAGATGAATATGGGAGTATCAAAGGTTTGGTGACCTTAGAGGATATTTTGGAGGAACTCTTCGGAGAAATTCTTCCAGAAAAGGAGGAGATGATTGAACCTATCGAAAAGATTGGAGAAGATTATTATCTCATCTCTGGGCAAGCCTTATTGGAAGAGGTAAAAGAAGTTCTTGCTCTATCTATAGAGGAGGATATTTTCCAGGATTTGAAGACTATGAATGGCTTTATTCTAACCCTTTACCAGGGAATACCTAAAGAAGGAGATGTGTTAAATTACAAAAATTGGAAATTTAAGATTAAAAAGGTGAGAGGAAGAAAGATACTTTGGATTGAAGCAGAGAAAGATAGCAGTGTTTAAAGCCATAGTATCCTTGTTATTTTTCAGCACTTTAGAGGCCTTTTTTGCCTTTAGTGAAATATCTTTTATATCTGCAGAAAAGGCTTTAATTGAAAATTTAGCTCGCAAATCTCGCGCTGCACAGATTTGCATTAAATTTTGGAGAGAACCTGAGCGTCTTTTTACGACCACTACCTTGGGTTTAACCTTTAGCATAGCAGGCAATGGGGTGTTTACTTCCTATTATCTAATTAAGTCCCTTGGGAACATAGGAATATTTCTTTCAACCTTTATCTTACCAGTTTTTGTGCTTCTCTTTGGGCAGATAATCCCTAAGAGTTTAGGAAAACGATTCTCTTTTCCCCTTGTCCTCTATTTAGCCCCTCCCCTTTATTTTATTTCCAAACTCGTTTATCCTGTATACTATATGAATCAATGGCTTTCTAAAGGCCTTCTAAAAGAGAGTGGTGAGTCTCCCTATTTTCTCACAAAATTTAGAGAAACTTTTCTTACCATGATAAGCTATGAAGAGGAAATTGACTACAAAGAAAAGGAGCTTATTAATAAGATTTTGGAGTTTGGCCGTAAGAAAGTTAGCCAGGTAATGATCCCACTTAGTCATATAAAGGCACTTCCCATTACCGCTACCGTAGGCGAGGCCTTGGAATTTAACAGAAAATATAATTTTACCTATATACCTTTATATGAAGGAGAATTGACCAGAATAAAATATATCATTAAAATGCAAGACCTTCTGGGTAAAGAACTCTGGCAAAGAGATCTCCCCCTTATCAAATTTGCCAGATCACCTCTATTTATTCCAGAAATTGTGCCAGCCCATGAGGCTCTCAAAATCCTTCAACGGGAGGTTCAGGAGATTGCAATTATTGTAAATGAGTATGGAATTGTTTCAGGTTTAATAACTATTGAGGACCTCGTTGAAGAGGTCTTAGGAGAATTTAGAGACGCCCTAGATTACTATGAACCTGAGTTCAAAAGGATTTCCCCTAATATGTATGTAGTTAAAGGAACTATTGAAATTGAAAAATTGCAAAACTTGGGGATCCCTATCCCTTCAGGAGAATATGAGACCCTTAATGGATTTATCTATAAATTTTTAAATAAAATACCAACAAAAGGAGAAAAGTTTAGTTTCCAAGGGCTTGAGCTCACTGTTCTTGAAGCTACTCCTAATAAGGTTGAAGAAGTTTTAATTAAGTTAAAAAGTTAACTTTATAGTTTTAACTTTGTATCCCTCCATTAAAGGAGGAGAGATTTTTTCTTCCGTAACTTCCAATTCTTTGATTTTCCAGCTAATATTAAAAAGATTTGTATGGATTATGCCTTCTAAATTTTCTTTAAAAAAGCGATATTTTCCTTCAAAACCTTTTTTCTTCCAAGTAGCCTCTTTTTCCCTTAGCCCTAAAAAGTAATAGGGGAGATCCTCTAAGTTAATATTTCTAAAGTTGATTAAATATACTACTTTTTTAGCAAGATTAATCAAGGTTATTTTAGAAGAGGTTCTCTGCCAATAGAGAATTATTTCACTTGACAAGGGTGGCCTTATGGTTATCAGAAATTCATCTTTTGTGAGATAAAAGGTTCCATAGGCTCCCCCAGCCTGTTCTCTATTTTCTAAATTTTCTAAAAAAAAGAGCTCTCCCTTTAAGAAGAGTTTCCCCTTGAGAGTCAGATTTTTAAGCTCTTCTCTTTCCAGTTGTAAATAAGCCTTTGGAAGAGTTATCTCTTTAGGGGCACACCCTATAAAAAGAAATAGAACGGTAATAAGTGAAAAAAAAACTCTTATGGACAATTTTTTACCTTTTTTTGCAGTTTAAATTTTTCTCTTTGATGAACAGTTTTTTCTAAAGCCCTTTTATAGTATTTACAGGCTAATTCATTGTTCCCAAGTTTCTTATATACATCACCTAAGTGGTCCATAATCACTGGTTCATCAATTTTTGACAAAGATAAGGCCTTTTCTAAATACTCCTTAGCCTTACTATACTTTCCCTTTTTAAAATATAGCCAACCTAAGCTGTCCAAAATGTAAGGATCGTTAGGTTTTAATTGATTGGCCTTAAAAAGTAGCCTTTCGGCTTGATCAAGCTCCTTTCCCAGCTCAACCAAACTATAACCTACAAAATTTAATATATAGGCATCTTCAGGGTATTTGGTCAAAAGGGGTTCCACAACTTCCAAAACCTTTTGATAATCTTCTATGCAGGCATAATTAGTGGCTAAGGCCAAGATTAGATCAGGGTCATCTGGGAACTTCGCTAAAGCCTCTCGAGCAATTTCTAAACCAGTTTCACAAAGGTCTATATCTTCATGGGCATGGGCTAAGAAGAGATAGTAACCTCTTTCCTTAGGTCCTTTGTCACGCAGGTCCTTTAAAAAAGCTTTGGCAGATTCCAGATCCTTCTTTTTAAGATATTCAAAGATTCGCCTTTGAGCTTCAAGATGCCATGGGGTGCCTGAGGGTATTTTCTTATAAATCTCTAAAGCTTCCTCTTCACGATTTTTATGCTCCAAGGTTAGACCTAAGTAAAAGAGAAGTTCAGGCTGGTCCTTTTGTCTTTCCAGATAGTCTTTTAATAGATACTCAGATTTTCCCCATTCCTGCTGTTCCATGTAAAGGCCAAGAAGTAATCTTAAAATTTCCCTATCTTCAGGATTAGAGCTCAGGTACCTGAGTAAAATCTTTTCAATTTCTCTGTAATCCTGTTGATTTTCTAAAAATCTTAAAACTTCTATCATTAGATTTTTATTTTCAGGGAGGATTTCCAAAGCTTTAAGATAATATAGTTTGGCCAGGGATGTGTCTCCCTTTTCTCTGTAAATCCTTGCCTTAAAGGTAAGAAGCACTTGGTTTTTGGGAAAGATCTTTTCTAATTCTTCTAATTTTTTAATGGCTTGATCCCAGTTTTTTTCCTGGAGATATATAGAAAAAAGTAAGCCAAGGATGGTCTCATCACGGGGATTTTTTTCTAAGTATCTTTCAAGAATAGACAAAGCTTTATTTGGCCTATTTTGAGATAGATAAAGTCTTCCTAAGAGAAAAACTATTTCTCTATCATCAGAGTTTTTTTGCAATAGCTCTTTACCAAGCTTTTCAGCTTGAGTGAAGTTTTTTTGCTGTAGATATAGAGAAAGGAGATTTTTTTTTAAATATACAGAATCCTTATCTCTCTCTATAGCCTTTTTTAAATAGCTCTCTACCTCGGTAGGATTTTCTGTGAAAATTTGAGAAAGAAGAAAATAGTAATAAGCTTCCTCTAAAAGATCTCTTTGGCCGTGAAGATTTTGAGGTAATATAAGGAGATAAATAAGAGTGAACAGCAGAGGAATAGAGTTATTCTTTGTATGGAAGAGCCTGAGGATAAATTGAGGCATCGGGAAACCTCTCTTGAATAAATTTTCTTAAACGCTTTATAAGTTTTTCTTCAATTTGTCTCACTCTTTCCTTAGATATTCCAAGTTTCTGCGAAAGTTCATTTAAGGTCTTAGGTTCATCGGCTAAAAGTCTTTCATAAAAAATAATGTAATCCTTTCCTGAAAGATCTTGAGCAAATTCTTTCAAAATCCTTCTAAAATTATTGAGAATTTCTTCTCGGGCATAGGTATCTTCAGGAGTAGGTTTGCTATCTCTTAGAAAATCTCCGAGAGTCTCTTCTGATTCAAAACCAATAGGGGCTTCAAGACTAAGATCTTGGCTAAACATTCGGGCATCCATTTCTTCAACTTCTTTCTCCTTAACTCCAAGCCTTTTGGCTATTTCTTGGGGAGTAGGTTCATAACCAAGGGCCGCTAAACGTTCCTTTTCCCTCCTTAGCTTGTAAAATAGCTTTCTCTGTGCTTGTGTGGTTCCCATTTTGACAAGCTTCCAATTGTCCATGATATATTTCAAAATATAGGCCTTTATCCAGAAGGAGGCATAGTAAGAGAATTTCACTCCTTTATAAGGATCAAACTTTTTGACTGCTTGAAGAAGCCCAAGATTACCTTCCTGAACAAGATCAAGAAAATTATAGGCCCAGAATTTTTGGAATTCTAGGGCGATTTTGGCTACCAATCTTAGATTAGAAATGACCAATTTATAAGCTAACTTAGGATCCTTTGTTTCGTAGTAAGCCTTAGCAATAGCTTCCTCTTCCTCACGGCTTAAAACCGGATATTTGCTTATCTCTTGAAGGTATTTTTGAAGCGGGTCAAATTTGGCTGGAAGTTTGGCTTCTTCCTCAGCTATTTCAACAGCAGGAAGAGCCTCAACCCCTTCAACTTTTTCTAAAACTTTTTCATCTATTTTTTCTTCAGGCATTCTTTTCTAATTTTACCAGCCTTTTCCTTTTTTAAAAGAGACTGTCTGGGATCAATCTTGAGAAAAGCTATTTTGTTTTTTAGGGTTATAACTAAAAATAAATCCCAGATATAAACTAATTAAGTTTGAGTGGCTTACCGAAGGCCCCATAAGAGCAGAAAGGCGCTCTAAGGTTACAGCAAGAATTGAAGAGGGAGGTCGAGTCTACTTGAGGACCTCAATAAAAGGGCCCTTTCTTGGCTTAAGAAAATAAGAGGAGATATGGAATTATATAATATATACATTAAAAACCCGCTCCTCACCTCTAAGTTTGCAAAAGGCTTTTAGAGAAAGAAAAGTTCTGTCTTTGAATTCACTTTGTCACAGATTATTTCTATTTTCTCTCAAATAGCCTTCTCTAAAAGTTTAATCTTTTTTTCTAAGGGCATGACTTGGGAAGCTTTTTTATATCAAGTTTTATATCGCCCTTTTTAACTGGTCTTAAGAGCACTAACCCCTCAAGGGAGGTGCACCTTGAAAGGGCTACATAAAGTTGGCCATGAGCAAAGGTGCCTCTTTCCAGATCAATGATCACCTTGTTAAAGGTTAAGCCCTGGCTTTTATGGATGGTAAAAGCCCAGGCGAGTTTGAGGGGAAACTGGGTAAAAGACCCTATAGAGCGGGTTTTAAGGGTGTCCTCTGATTTATCAAAATAGTGCTCAAAGACTTGCCACTTAGAGGGAGAGACCTTAACCAGTTTTCCCCGTGCTAATAAAACCCTGATTAAAGCCTCCTCAGGATCAATCTCTACTATTTTCCCCATATCTCCATTTACCCACTCTCCATTAGGATCATTGTTAAGAAGCATAATTTGAGCTTCCTTTTTAACCTGAAGTTTATAGGGAGCTGGATGGTCTGAGAGATCAAGGTCTCCCTTTAGTTCTCCTTGAAATTCGTAAAGCCTTCTGCTTAACTTTTTTAATTTCTTCAGATTTATCCTTTCTGCCTCGGCATTGGTAGTAGTAAGATAGATGTAAAATTCTTGCTTTTCTGGAGAGAAGTCTGGTATTACTCTTTGATTAAGAAGGGATTAAATCTCTTCGTCAGCACTTCCATTCCTGATTTTGTTTTAATATTTCTATGAACTTTGAGGAGCGTTGACGGTAGATCTGTTCAAATTCAACAAATTCAAAATCTTCCTCTCTGAAGGACCTTGCACTGTAAAAATAGGGGGTTTCATAGAGATAATGAAAGATCTTTTTCTCTTTATGGATTACCACTGGGAGCAATTGATAGAGGTTTCCGATGAGTATAAGTTATACGCCTCCGAAGGGTTTTTTCCCTTTCTGGGCCCCATTTTCTTAGGAAAGCCTCCATCCAGTCAAAGAGATCGGCCCTAACCATTGAGATTTCATCTATGATTCAAAGTTTCAAGTCCTTTATATAATTCTGAATCCTCTTCTGTGAGGCTTTATTTGCACTATTTTTTCGAGAGTAATGTTGGGACGAAATCGAAAAAAGGAGTGAATGGTTTGTCCTCCGATGTTAATAGCAGCAACCCCAGTAGGGGCGAGAATAGCCTTATTTTTGGAGAGGTTATTCCTAAGAAACTTCAGAAAGGTGGACTTTCCAGTGCTGCCTTTCCTGTAATAAGAAGATTTTGCGATCCCTCGGTAAGTTCCCAGGCCCTTTGAAATTCAAGGATTAAAATCAAGATTTTTTATGGACATGACTCTTCAATCATAAACTAATGATTACCTCTTGACAAGGATCTATAACATGTTTTATAATTATTATAAACAATGGCGACGTAGCTCAATTGGTTAGAGCATGTGGCTCATATCCACAGGGCTGGGGGTTCGAGTCCCTCCGTCGCCATTAGTTTTGAAAATACTGGCGGCGTAGCCAAGCGGTAAGGCGACGGCCTGCAAAGCCGTGAATCCGGGGTTCAAATCCCCGCGCCGCCTCTTTAATTAACATACTATGTTTAGATTAAAAGTCCAAGATCACTTTTCTTCTGCTCACTACTTGAGAAACTATCAAGGAGCCTGTGAGAATCTCCATGGACATAATTGGAAAGTAGAATTAGTCGTGGAAGGAGAAACTCTAAATGATATAGAAATTCTTATAGATTTTAAAGAACTAAAAAAAATACTTAAAGAGGTTCTTGAGGAATTGGATCATCGCCTTATTAATGAGTTACCCTATTTTCAGGAGAAAAATCCCTCATCGGAGAATATAGCTCAGTATATTTACTTGAAGGTCAAGGAAAAGCTTCAAGATTTTCCCAAGATAAGGGTTAAAGAGGTAACTGTCTTTGAGACAGAAAAGGCTTCAGCTACCTATTTTGAAGAGTGACAATACGTCTTTCTGAACTCTTTTTCTCCCTTCAAGGAGAAGGACCTCTTGTAGGGTTTCCCACTTTCTTTGTGCGTCTTTATGGTTGTAATTTATCCTGTAGTTGGTGTGATACTCCACAGGCAAGGGGTGGTTTCCCTTTTGAAGAAAAATCTATTGATGAGATTATTTCCTTTTGGCAAGAGAACTATCCCAAAATCCCTTATGTAGCTATAACTGGGGGTGAGCCACTTCTGCAAAAGGAAAGTATCCTCCTGATGAGGTCCTTTGTAGCTCAGGGGGCCAAGGTCCTCTTAGAGACTAATGGATCCCTTAGTATTAGAGAGGTTCCTCAAGAGGTGTTAATAGTCATGGATGTGAAAACTCCCTCATCTGGAATGGTAGATTTTAATCTTTGGGAAAATTTTAAATATCTTAAAAAGGGGGATGCCTTAAAATTTGTTATCGCTAACAGAGAGGACTTCTGGTGGAGTCTTGAAATTATTGATACTTATAATTTGGAAGAATTTACTTGTTTTTTTTCTCCTGCTTATTCCCTCTTCTCTCCTCAGGAGCTTGCTAACCTTATCCTTGAAACCAGAAGACCTCTTAGATTTCAAATCCAACTACATAAATTTTTGGGAATTAAATAAAACCTTCTTGACGCAATAATTTAGATTGCATATAATTTTATTTCAAATGAAAGCCAAGCTAAGGAATTTTTCTCTTCTCTTATTAATTTTTTTGTTTTTTCCTCATGGTTCTCAGGCCAGAGAAATTTCTTTAAAGGAGTTACTAAATCTTTCCTTAAAGAACAATGCCGAGTTAAAGGCCCTTCAGAGAGAATTAAAGGCCCTTGAGCTGGAAAAGGAAGCAGCTAAAGGTGCCTATTATCCCAGGTTAAAATTGGAAGAGACCTTTCTAAAAAGTAATCTTCCAGTGAATGTCTTTTCCTTTAAACTTAATCAACAAGACTTTAATTTGAGAGATTTTGAGATAAAGAGGCTTAATGATCCAGGGAGTAGAACTAATTTTGAAACGAGATTTACAATTGAACTTCCCATCTGGCTTGGGGGGAAAATTCAAGCACAAGTGAAGCAGATTACCCATCTACATAAGGCCATGGAAAGCAATTACTTGCGAAAGGAAGAGGAAATCCTTTCCAAGATTTATCAAGCCTACCTTTGGGCTGCCCTTTCTAAAGAGAGTATCAAAGTAGCTCAAAGTTCTATAAGAGAAGCAGAAGAACATTTGCGCGTAGCCAAACTTCGTTATGAAGCAGGAACAGCCCTTCTTTCAGATGTCCATCGTGCCGAGGTCTATTTGGCTAAGGCTCAGGAGTCTTTAGAAAAGGCTAAGAATTATTACCAGATAGCCAAGAGAAATATTGAACTATTGGTGGGTATATCCCTTGGGGATTTTGAAGTTGAAGACCTAAGGGATATCCCCCCTCTTTCTCTGGAAGAGATTAGAAATTCAGCTTTACTTAAAAGGGCTGATTTAAAGGCCTTAGAAGAGGAGATAAAGGCTCAGAGGGAAAGGTATAAGGTGACGCTTTCTGAAAATTTGCCTCAAGTTTCTGCTTTTGCTTCTTATTCCCTTAATGACAAGGATTATCCCTTTGGCTCAAGTGGCAGTGGTTATCTCTTTGGCTTGAATCTGAGTTGGTCCTTTGATACAGGGCTTACGGTAATTAAAAAAGCTCAGGCGGATTTACAAAGAGTTGCAGCTTTAGAGGAGAGATATAGGTATCTTAGAGAGGCTATTTTCTTTGAACTTGATAGGGCCTATGGAGAATATAAAAATGCCTCAGCCAGTCTAAAGAGTGCAGAGGAGAGGGTGAAAGCCTCAGAAGAGGTCTTACGCATTATGAAACTTCGCTATCAAAATGGACTGGTGAGAATGCTTGATTTGCTCGATGCCCAGACACAATTAGATCTTGCGCGCTATGAGAGAATAGAAGCCCTAAAAGATTTACACTTAGCCAGGCTTCAGTTGTTATTAGCAGGAGGTCAAGTCAAGGAGTCATTATTATGAGAGGATATGGAAAGTATTTCATCTTTATAATAGTGGTTTTGCTGATTGTGCTCTGGATTAGTGGGTTTTTTAGGAAAAAAATAGATAGTGGGAGGGTGGTTCCACAACCAAGGGTAGTTAAAGGTCTCAAATTTGAAGAGGTCAGGGTTCTTCACGAGGTAGAAAACGCCTATTTTGGAGAGATAGAGGCTGAAAATCGAGCTGAGGTCTCTACAAAAATCATGGGGAAAATACTTGATATCAGGGTAAAGGAGGGAGATTGTGTAAAAGCAGGGGCTCTCTTAGCTACTATCGAAGGTGAAGATATTTATGCTCAATTAGAGTCTTTGGAGCACCGTATTAAGCAAGCTGAGGCTGAGTATAGAGCAACCCTTGCACAAAAGGAGGCTGAAAGTAAGACCTTTGAAAGATATAAAAAACTTGTTAAGGAAGGAGCAGTTACCCCTCAAGAGTTTGATGAGGTTAAAGCCCGCTATGAAGCCACTCTTGAAAATGTGGAGAGAGCCAAAGCTGGTATAACCTCTTTAAAAGCGCAGAAAAAAGCAATTACTGCTCAACTTAATTATCTTCATTTGAGGGCTCCTTTTTCAGGGTGTGTGATAAAGAAAAATGCAGATCCTGGAGATATGGCCATCCCTGGACAGCCTATACTCGTATTGGAAAGGTCTCCATACAGAGCAAAATTTGAATTGCCTGCCCATTATTTCTCCCAAATCTCTCTTGGGACAGAACTTGCCCTTCAAGTAGAAGGTAGTTCGGAGGTCATTAAAGGAAAGGTAATTGAAAAGACACCAGCTATTGATGTCAAAACACAAACCTTTACCATTAAGCTTTTACTTCCAGTAAAGGGATTTAGGAGTGGGCAGGTGGCCAAGGTCTTTATACCTGAGAAAAGGAAGGTGTTAGCTGTTCCTGAAAGTGCCTTAGTAAAAAGATATGATTTCACAGGAGTCTTTGTAGTGAAGCAAGATAAGGTTTTAGAGTTAAGATATGTAAAATTAGGAGAGAAAAGAGGCTCTTTAATGGAAGTCCTATCTGGTCTTGCTGAAGGTGAGAAGATAGTGGTGGAGGGTGTGGATAGGGCCTGTGATGGTTGTATCTTAGAGTAAATCCCTATGGGTAAATCGGGTTTTATTTCACGGGTTGTTGAATATTTCATAGATTCAAAATTGACCCCTATTCTTATTCTTGTCTCTCTTGCTCTTGGGTTATTTGCAGTGATTAAGACACCGAAGGAAGAGGAACCACAGATTATCGTGCCCATGATTGATATTATAATTCAATATCCTGGGGCTGAGCCTGAAGAAGTGGAGAAAAGGATTGTTACTCCCTTAGAGAAGAAGTTGTGGGAATTAAAGGATATAGAATATATCTATTCGGTTGCCAAACCTGGGATGGCTGTTATTACTGCTCGATTCTATGTGGGTACAGATCCTGTGAAGGCCTTAGTAGATCTGAATTCTAAATGGATGTCTGCTTTAGATCTTGCTCCACCTGGGGTTATCTTGCCACCCTTAATTAAACCTAAATCTATTGATGATGTGCCTATCTTGAGTCTAACTCTTTGGGGCAAAAATTATGATTCCTATGATCTTCGAAGGATGGCCTCTATTCTGGAAAATGAGCTTAAAAAGATTGATAAGGTTGCAGAAATTACACTAATTGGGGGAAGACCAAGAGAAATTAGAGTCTCTCTTGATCCTCAGAGATTGCAAAGTTATAAGATTTCCCCATTACAGGTGGCTCAAATCTTAAAAAATGCTAATGCTCAATGTGTTAGCGGCAGACTTAAAGAGGCAAATCAGGAGTATGTTCTCCAGTCTGGTGAATTTCTTAAATCCAAAAGTGATGTAGAAAATATCATCCTTGGTATGTATCAGGGTAAACCTGTTTATCTCAGGGATGTAGCCTTAATCTCTGATGGCCCTTCGGAAATTAAAGACTATGTCTTTATGGGCTTAAGCTATGTAACTTCGGAAAAATTAAACCAAAAAAGGGAGGATGATCTCTATCCTGCAGTTACTATAGCTATTTCCAAGAGAAAGGGCACCAATGCCGTAGAGGTTGCCGAAGAAGTTTTGCAGTTAGTAAATAAAATTAAGGAAAAGTCCTTACCTAAGGATTTACACATAACGGTGACCAGGAATTATGGAGAGACCTCTAAGGAAAAGGCCAATGAATTATTGGAACATCTCTTTATTGCCACCTTTGCTGTGACCCTTCTTATAGCGGTAGCCCTTGGCTGGAGAGAGGCCTTGGTGGTGGGGATTGCAGTGCCTATAACCCTTTCCATTGCCTTGTTTCTTAATATGGTTTATGGTTTTACCTTGAACCGTGTGACCCTCTTTGCCCTTATCTTTTGCATTGGAATCCTGGTTGATGACCCTATAGTGGGTGTGGAGAACATTCACCGCTGGTTCAAGGCACGATTTGTTCAAGATCCTAAGCTTGCCATAGTAGGGGCTATGAATGAGGTTATGGCCCCAATTATCTTGGCTACCTTTACGGTAATCGCAGCCCTTATGCCCATGGCCTTTGTTACTGGACTTATGGGCCCATATATGAGGCCAATTCCTATTAATGCCTCGGTAGCTATGCTGTTTTCTCTCCTTGTCTCACTCACAATTACTCCCTGGGCTTCTTACCGATTTTTAACTAAAGAATTTCATGGTCTCTCTGAGAAAAAGGATAATACCTCTACAGAAAATTTAATCAGAGAGGAGATCAAAAGTGAAATCTTACATCTACAGGAAAGTAGGCTTTACAAGTTTTACAAGAGACTAATGATGCCCTTTCTTCAGTCTCAAAAAAAGAGGATCTTACTATATGGAACTGTTATTTTTTTACTCCTGTTAACGATGAGTCTCTTTTATTTTAAGATAGTCCTCGTGAAGATGTTACCCTTTGACAACAAAAGTGAAGTTCAAATAGTGCTTGATATGCCAGAGGGAACCCCTCTTGAGAGGACCTTAGAAGTAGCAAAGGCTATAGGAAATGCCCTAAAGCAAGAAAAGGTGATCACTCACTATCAGATCTATGTGGGCACAAGTTCCCCCTATAATTTTAATGGGCTTGTCAGACATTATTATTTGAGAAGTGAGCCCCATCAGGCAGATATTCAGGTAAATTTAGTAGGGAAACATGAGCGGAAAGAGCAGTCCCACGACTTTGCTAAGCGAATTCGTCCAAGGGTGCAGGAGATAGCTAAAGCCTACGGAGCTAAATATGTGGCCATAGTAGAGGTCCCCCCTGGCCCTCCTGTGCTTTCTCCAATTGTTGCAGAGGTCTATGGAGAAGATCTCAAGACTCAGGAAAAATTTGCCCGAGAGATCCTCAATCTTTTTAAAAAGTCAGAGCTTATTACCGATGAAGGGATCTATTTAGAAGATCCTGCCCCCAGAATAAGACTTATTGCTAAGGAAGATAAGATTAAATTGGCTGGTTTTCAGAAGGAGGAACTGGTGCAGACTATAAGAACTCTTTGTGAAGGATTTAAGGTAGACCTTTTGCGGAGTCTCGATAGTGAACAGGTTCCTATAGTGGTCCAATTAGGGGAGAAATATCGTAACTTAGAGTGGCTTAAGACCTTTAAAATCCCTAATAGAGAAGGTCAACTTATTCCCGTTACAGAACTTTTTGAAATTAAGGAAGATACTCTGCCAAGTAGCATTTATCACAAAAACTTAAGAAGAGTTACCTATGTAATAGGAGATACAGCAGGCAAATTTGAGGCCCCTGTTTATGGTATCTTTGATGTGCGGGATAAGATTAAGAGACTTTCTCAAGACTTTGCCCTCGGAAATCTTCAGGAATTTTGGCTTAGTCATCCCCTTTTCTTTGATAAGCTTGCCGTTAAATGGGACGGGGAGATGCATATTACCTTGGAGGTTTTTAGAGACCTTGGTATAGCTTTTCTGGGAGCTATTTTTGTTATGTATGTTTTGATCCTCATTTGGTTTCAGGACTTTAGAATACCAGGTGTCATTATGGCCCCCATCCCTCTTACTCTCTTTGGCATTATTCCTGGACATTTAATTATGAACTCCTTCTTTACCGCTACCTCAATGATAGGCTTCATTGCCCTTGCAGGCATAATTGTGCGCAATTCCATTATTGTGGTAGACTTTGCTGAACAAAGATACAAAAGTGGGTTACCCCTTCAGCTTGCTGTTATTGAATCTGCAGCCGTTAGAACAAGGCCCATTCTTCTTACTGCTATAGGAGTTGTAGTTGGCTCCTTAGTGATTCTATTTGACCCCATCTTCAATGGTTTAGCTATCTCACTTATCTTTGGAACTATTGGTTCCACCCTCCTTTCTCTCTTTCTTATACCTCTTCTCTATTATGGGCATAAACTAAAGAAAAGTAAAACCTTACCTTCTAAACTAAGAGAAGAGAATTAAAAGAAGAGAAGGACAATCCATGGATAGAGTAGAAAAAGGGTGATAACCGTTACAGGAAGTCCTATTTTTAGATGTTCCCAAAAAGTTATTTTATAGCCCTCCTTTTCAGAAAGTTCTGCTAATATCAGATTAGCCACGCTGGCTATTAGAGTTAAATTACCAGCAAGAGTGCTACTCCCTGCTAAAAGGAGCTACATTTCTGTTTTACTAACATGGGTGGCCAAGAGTAAAACAGCATATCTCTCCGTGCGAAATTTTCTGGTAATTAGTATAAGCCCTGCAGCTATGAAGGATGCCTCTGCCATAGGGTATCCCAGAATAAAAGCTAAAAATAGTCTTAAGGAAATGAGAAGGTCCTTTCTCAATAGACCTCTATGGAGTCTAAAAAGCCATATCAAGGGCTGGTAAGGTCTTAAGGGAGTGGGTTTCTGGATAAAGTAAAAAGGAAGGGAACCAGAGTACTTTTAAAAAATCGAGAAAGGTGAGTTTTGAAAGAGTGGCAATAATCATATTTTGTGGGTTTCCCGTGGGAGTCATGAGACTTCCTGTATTTACAGCCAACATGAGGGAGAGTAGATAGGGCTTAGGCTTGAGATTTAAACTTATTGTAACCCCATAAATAAGAGGTGTGAACATTAAGGCCATGGTATCATTAAGGGTATCATTAAGAAAGAAGGCAGATAATAATCCACTGGAGAAAGTAATGGTTATTAATAAAAAAAGAGGACTTTTTACGTAGCTAAAGCAGAATTTCATGATATAGCTGAAAAATCCTGTATATCTCAGATGGGCATTTAAGATCATAATACTAAAGAGAAAGACAAGGGGCTTAATATCTATAGCTTTCCAGGCCTCTTGAAAATCAACTATACCGATAAGAAGCAGTAAACTAACTGAAACCATGGTAAGCCCAGCTCTGTTCATACGAAAATAGGGTAAATACCCAAGGGCTAGTCCTATATAAGTTATTATAATCAGGACAAGGGCAAGAAGGGATTTAATTTCCATTGGTCTTGGGCTTAAATTTTTCTAATAAAAGGAAAAGGGCTACACCAACAGCCACTGCCACATTAAGGGATTCCTTTTCACCATAAAGAGGGATCTCTAAAATTAAATCAGAGAGTTCCAAGGCCTCAGAAGAAACACCTGTCACTTCATTACCAATGATCAAGGCAAGAGGGAAGTATGCCCCTGACACCTGTTGAATGGGGATACTGTGGCTGGTTAATTCTAAAGAGGCAATAGTGTATCCCTTGTCTTTTAATTTCTTTACAGCCGTGGAAACAGATTCTTCGTAATCCCAGGGGACAAGCTCCGTTGTGCCCAAGGCTGTTTTTTCTATACCTTGGTGAGGAGGTCTTGCCGTGATTCCGCAAAGGATGAGCCTTTCAATAAAAGCACACTCAGCAGTGCGGAAAATAGAGCCCACATTATAGGCACTTCTTATATTATCCAAAACAAGAGTAATAGGGAAGCGCTCCTTAGGACGATTCTTTCTCCATTTTTGGAGAATCTCTTGCCCCTCAAGCTTGACTATCATTGCCTACTTAAGTGGAATATTTAGAAGAGATATACGAAGAGTTTTCCCTTTCTTGAGAGGTTTTTCCCGAGTCACAGGAAGAGAGACAGCTGACACAAGGGTTGTTCTTCCATATTTAAGGTTTATGTGATCTATGGCTTGATAAAGATCTGATGCCCTTTTAAAGAGGGGCAAAACCTTTCTTTCCTCAAAGAGATTAGGTTGCAAGATCCTTTTAGTAGTGAACTCTGTAAGAATTACCCCTACCTGCCTATATCTTTTATTGGGCTGGTAGAGAGAGAAAAAAGCTTCTGTTATAAGCTTTAAAAATTCTCCTGGGTAGGCTGAAGGGTAGGGGAGTTTTACTTCTTGACTATAGGTGTGAAATTCTTCATCCTTAAGGAAAATAATTATTCTCTGAGCAAAAAGGCCGTAGGCTCTTGCCTTAAAGGAAGCCCTCTCCAAATTAAAGGAAAGTTGGGCAAGAAGAAAATCTTTATCTTCTGTAGGCTTAAAAGAGAGTGCTTTGCTAATACTTTTATAACTCTCTCTCTGAGAATTAATAACAGGATAGACTTGAATACCTCTTAGCTCAAGCCAGATTTCATAGACAGGTTTAGTAAAGTGTTTTTTAATAAACTCCTCTGAAGCTGAAGCCAAATCAAGGGCAGAAAAAAGCCCAAGCTTGTTACAGAGGGCCTCTGTCTGAGGCCCTATTCCCCAGACCTCAGAGAGGGGTAAATTCTCTAAATACTTATGTATCTCTCTCCCCGAAATAAGAGTTAGACCATCTGGTTTTTGATGATTAGAAGCAATCTTGGCAAGGACCTTGGTTAAACTTATACCCACAGAAACCGTAAGCCCAAGCTCTTTCTTAATCCTCTCCTTAACGAGTATCCCAATCTCTTCATAACTGCGGTGAAGAAACCTTCTCAACCCCTTAAGATCAGCAAAGGCCTCATCTATAGAATATTCTTCTACTATAGGTAAAATACTTCTCAATATATCAAACATTTTCATTGAAAATAAAGAATATTTCTCATAGTCTGATTCTAAGATAATAACCTGAGGAAATTTTCTTTGCACTTCGGCAATAGTCATCCCTCTCTTTATACCAAGGGCCTTCCCCTCATAGCTTACTGCTGTGACTATCCCTCTTTCCTTTCCTACAACTACAGGTTTTCCTTGGAGGTGAGGGTTTGTAGCCTGTTCTACCGAGGCAAAAAAGGCGTTGGCATCGAGATGTAAAATCGCTTGAGGAAAGCCAAAGATATTGAGAGGGTAGGGCATAATTATATTTTAACGATATTTTCGGATAAGGGCAACTACAACGCCAAAGATTTCTATATCCCTTTCAGGAAGAAGATGGAGGGTAGGGTAGCGGGGATTAGCAGGTTTGAGAAGCACTTTTTTACCCTCTTTAAAGAAATACTTCATAGTCCACTCATCCTCTATGCGCACAACAACGATATCATTATTTTTAGGCGTAAGGGCTCTATCAACTAAGACAAAGTCCCCTGGCAATATACCTGCTTCAACCATAGACTCTCCCACTACTTTTATAAGAAAGGTAGAGGAGGGGTTTTTTACTAACCACTCCTCCATGCTTATACTTTCTAAAAGATTTTCTTCAACCTGTGAGGGGAAACCAGCTGATATATAGCCAAGAAAAAGGATCTCCATGGAAAAAAACTTCTTCTATGTGCCCTCTTCCCAGGAAGTAAGATATCTTAATTGCTCAGGGGTAAGTTCATCAATTTGGATGCCCATAGAATGAAGCTTAAGTCTGGCTATTTCTCTATCTATCTCCGTAGGAACAGGATAGACCTGTCTCTCAAGTTTATCTCTATTTTTTACAATATATTCAACGCAGAGGGCCTGATTAGCAAAACTCATATCCATAACCGCTGAGGGATGTCCCTCTGCAGAGGCGAGATTAACCAGTCTACCCTGAGAAAGGACATAAATTCTTCTTCCATTGGCCAAGGTATACTCTTCTACTTCCCGCCTAATGCTTCTAACTTGTGTGGCTAATTCTCTAAGGCCCTTTAAATCTATCTCCACATCAAAGTGTCCTGAGTTAGCTACGATGGCTCCATCCTTCATTTTCAAGAAGTGCTCCTTTCTAATAACTTCTTTACATCCTGTAACAGTTACGAAGAAATCTCCAATTTCAGAGGCCCTTTCCATGGGCATAACCAAATAGCCATCCATCACTGCTTCTAAGGCTTTAAGGGGATCTACCTCAGTCACCACTACTATAGCCCCCATGCCACGTGCTCTCAGGGCAAGGCCTTTTCCACACCAGCCATACCCAGAGACCACAAAAACAGAACCAGCAAGAAGCCTATTAGTAGCCCTAAGAATTCCATCAATAGTGGACTGGCCTGTGCCGTATCTGTTATCAAAGAGGTGCTTAGTTAAGGCATCATTAACGGCAATTATAGGATATTTAAGAAACCCCTCTTTAGCTAAGGCCCTAAGCCTAATAACCCCAGTTGTGGTCTCCTCTGTTCCTCCCAAAATATTTTCAGCCTCTTTTGGTCTCTCCTTGTGTAAAGTGCTCACAAGGTCTGCCCCATCATCAATAGTTATGTGGGGTTGGTGATCTAAGACAGCCTTTATGTGGCTATAATAGGTATCACGGTCTTCACCTCTTATGGCATATACGGGTATATTAAAATATTTAACCAATGCTGCAGCTACTTCGTCTTTGGTAGAGAGGGGATTTGAGGCACAGAGAAAGACCTCAGCTCCTCCCTCTTTCAAAGTGCGAGCAAGGTTTGCTGTCTCGGTGGTAATGTGAAGGCAGGCACCTATTTTTAAGCCAGAAAGGGGCTTCTCTTGAGCAAACCGTTTTCTAATCTGCCTCAAGACAGGCATATCCATTTCAGCCCATTCAATGAGTTTGAGTCCCTCTTCAGCAAGGGCAAGATCTTTAATATGAAAATCCATCTCTAAGCCACCTCCTCAAGTTTTTTCTTAAGTTCCCCTTCTAAATAGTCCCTAAAATTATCTAAATCTCTCTCTACCACTACAAATTTTTCCCTGACCATATCTTTTAATCTTTTCAGAGAAATCAGGTCTAATTCTACACTGTAGGCATGTCTTAAGAAATGACGAAATTTGCGCAGTTCGTTTAATAAGTCAAAACTCTCTTGAGAGAGGACAGCAGGTCTAAGAGGAGATAAATCATAAGTCATTCTTTTTAATAGCTCAAGATGATATTTACTGAGATCCTCTATCTGGTTTTCAAAGACTTTACCAATTTCTTTGAAGATATCCTCAAGGGCACAATATAGGTGATGCAAATTCAAAGCTAAAAAGGAACCCATGAAAGGGTCTGCAGGCTCTGTAGTAAGGATTTTTTCTTTGATTTTATCAATTTCACCCTTTTTAGTTTCTAAAAACCTTATAAGATATATTAAAGGACCGATTTTCATTTGAGCTTAAGCCCATATTCTTCCAAGAATTTTCTACTGTTTTCCTCTAAACTTTCCCAGTCCATTATGTGGATCCTCTCCGGAATAAGCTCTTCTAATTTTCCGTAAATTTCCCAGAATTTCTCTTTTGGCTTTACTGATATGGCTATATCAACGTCTGAAAGGTCATGATAAGCTCCTTCTCTTACCAAAGACCCAACAATAAGGAGTTTTTCTATCTCTGGGTTCTCTTCCAAAAAATTTTCAAGGAGCTTTTTTATCTTAGCAAGTTTCTCAATTCTTCTTTTTTCCCGTTCCCTTTCTTTAATTGCAAAATAGTCACCAATTCCTGTGAACTTATCTATCAAATCCAGCTAACTCCTTAATTTTCTCTACCATATCCAGCTTTTCCCAGGTAAATTCAGGCTCTGATCTGCCAAAATGACCATAACAGGCTGTTTTTCTATAGATGGGTCTTCTTAAATCAAGGTATTCAATCATATGTTTAGGTCTGAAACAGAATAGTTTATTAATTATATCTAAAATTTTCTCTACAGGGATAGCCTCTGTTCCATAGGTGTTCACATTTATGGCTAAAGGTTCAGGAACTCCAATAGCATAGGCAACCTGTACCTCAAGTTCTCTGGCTAATCCTGCAGCAACTAAGTTTTTAGCTACATACCTGGCATAATAAGAAGGGGTTCTATCCACTTTGGTAGGATCTTTTCCAGAAAAGGCTCCTCCTCCATGATGGCCTCTTCCCCCATAGGTATCTACTATAATTTTTCTTCCTGTCATACCACAGTCAGCAAGGGGGCCTCCTATAACAAATCTTCCTGTGCCATTGATGATGATCTTGGTATCAGCTTTTAAGTGTTCGGGAGAGATAACCTTTTTAATGACCTCTTCATAAATAGCCTCTCTCAATTCCTTCAGAGTGACCGTTGGGTCATGTTGAGCTGCTATAACGATGGTGTGGACTTCCACAGGACGTCTATCTTCGTAACGGATAGTTACTTGGGTCTTCCCATCAGGTCTTAAAAAGGGCAAAATCCCCTTTTTTCTCACTTCGGCAAGCCTCATAGCCAATCTATGGGCATACCAGATAGGCATGGGCATATAATCTGGGGTTTCATCACAGGCATAACCAAACATAAGGCCCTGGTCGCCTGCCCCTATCTCTCCATCTCGGTCAATTCCCATGGCGATATCAGGGCTTTGCCTATCAATGCTAATTAGCACCGCACAGGTCTGATAATCAAAACCAAGATCCGAATGATTATACCCAATTTCTTTAACAACACCTCTGGCAATGGTGGGATAGTCAATGCGAGCCTCTGTGGTAATCTCTCCAGCAATAAGGATCATACCTGTGTTAACTAAGGTCTCACAGGCCACTCTGGCATAGGGATCCTTTTCCAAAATGGCATCTAAAATGGCATCACTAATCTGATCTGCCACTTTATCAGGATGTCCCTCTACAACTGATTCTGAGGTAAATAAAAAGTTTTTAACCAGCATCCCTTACTCCCCCTTTATCTTTTTTTACCAAAACCTACTATACTATAAAATTTAGTCTTATCAAGTTTAAAGTTTTTAAAATCTTTTCCAAATATCTCTAAAAGGCCCTAATTCAAAACTTTTTCCAAATTGTAAATAGTTTTCTTGTCGGCTTGCCAAAAAGATTACTTATTACTAATATTTCAAATAAATTCTTCCAGAGATAAAATTGAAAGAGGAGGGGGAAGTGACCTATATCGATTGGTTTGATTTACTATCAACAGGTATAAAAGAGGTTGATCTTCAACATCAAAAATTGGTTAGCCCAATTAATTAAATGCATTGTATGATAGTTTAAGAAAAGGGGCAGCCAAGTCTGTTGTTGATCAGATTTTGGAGGAGCTTGTTAGATATGCCATTTACCATTTTAATACAGAAGAGGAGCTCCTGAATAAATTTGAATACCCAGGCTATGAATCTCATAAAAAAGAACATGAAACCTTTAAAGCTTCTATCCAAAAATTCCTTGAAAGGGAAGCTAAAAGAAGGGGCATTTCTGTGGATCTTTTGCTTTTTCTCAAAGATTGGCTAATAAAACTTATAATCGCTATTGATAGAAAAATGGGGGTCTATTTCCTTAAAAAGAAAAAGGAGAATGAAAAGATGAAAGATAGATTTCTTTCAACTCTTCAGGTAAAAGCTCAAGGGGGTATTTCCCTTGGGCAATAAGGTCTAAATACCACCACCAGTGTGTAAGGGGAGGAGCTTCGTCATCCCTGCCCATGGGGGCCTCAGCCTGGACCTTAATTGCTTTTTTAATTGCCTTTTTATCTATCTCTATTACTTCCTTTTCCTTATCAAGACCTCTTTCTGCAATCTTATCTCGCACAACAAGCCAGGCTGGGGCAGAGTAGTATTCAAAGGCAAAATTTCTCTCAGACTCAACTGCCATCCTCCACTCCTCTATTAACTTTTTAGAGGATTCTGATAAGTCCATCTCTTACCCTTTCCTTTAACCATTTTTCAAAGGGTTTTTTTAACTTAAAAAAAGTTTGTATGCTAAGATCATCTTCAGAGCTAACTACTATCTTATCACCTCTTTTGAAAATATAGTATTCTTTGCCTTTGACTCTTTCTACCAAGACTGCCTCTGGGTTTTTAATAACCTCATAACTTGCCTGGACATACTCTTTTTTATTTTTAAAACCGAATTCATCTTTATGTTTTAGGAAATGCCTTTCTAAATGAGCTTTTGCTTCTTTGTAAGCATTTATCCCTCCTTTAGTAGGTCTTTCCCAGGTTGAGGCAAGATGGGCACGGATACGATTTTCTATTTCTTTACGGCTAAAGGCTCTATAGGTTTCTTCAAGTTCTCTTTGAGTAGGGGTATCTCTTGCTTCAAGTGGTCTTTCAACTGTTACAGGAAGTGTCACCTCTTCCAATTCTGCAACTACTCGGCACCTACAATTTGGGTGCAAAGGCGGAAACTTGGTTAAAACACCCGCTGAAGGGCCTTTCACAGGCTCAGTAATAATAGGCCTTAAATCCTTTATTAAGGTTGGGTCTTCCGATGCTTCAAGCATGTCAAGCACTCGCACCGCATCATCTGTCTTAAAGACTCTTCCATCCATGGATCTGCAAGCTCTGCAGGTAAGCCTATCATCGGTAGCATCCCACCTGTAGTATTTAATCATAGCTTTTTGAAAGCCTCTTATGCGGGCTGCATTCCTTAAATAATTGACTGAGGTATCTATGATTTGGCGAGCCTTCCACTCAGTTTGAGGCTTGATGTATTCCTTGAATTGATTTAAAAACTCCCTTGCCCCCTCTTGCCCCTTACCAATAGGGTTACCCTTCTCTAAATAATACTTACTCATCCAATTTAGGGCCCTAAGCCTGATCTCTCTATCCCCTTGGAAAAACTTGCCAAGGTAAAAATCAGTGAGTTTCTCAGCATAGGCAAGTGTTCTTGCATCTTTCATAGTGAAGTTTACAAATTCTCCCTCCCTTGCGTGAGGAATTTTTAGAATATTCACAGGAAGCTCTGCTTGAGCTTGCTGATAGATTCTTTTTAACTCTTCTGCAAGCTTGTATTTTACATCCTCTGGGAGCCTCATTTTTTCCTCAAGGGTGAGGAGAAGCATGCGGGAGAAATCTTCAAAGGAGACAAAAAATTTGAAACGGGAAAGCATACGCTTTAGGGAGAGTTGAAAAATTTTTGTGTAAGCAAATTTTACTATGCTTGACAAACATATGATGAGATTAACTATTACTAAAAAAATTTTCACAAGAAGGTAAAACCATGCTCAGAACCTCAAAAAACACCAAGCACTATCATGACATTGCCTCGGAAATCGTAGCTAAGTTCGAACCACTCATCTCTAAAGGCCAATACCCCTC
>CAZBLU010000020.1:0-25031 GCA_964493015.1 uncultured Caldimicrobium sp. | reverse complement strand
ACCTAAGAAAGAGGAGGAAATCCCTGTAGTTGGAGTTGTGGGAGAGATCTATGTAAGGAGTAACTCTTTTGCCAACGAAAATCTCTACAGGACCTTAGAAGATATGGGGCTTGAGGTCTTACTGCCCCCTATTGGCGAATGGATATACTTTATTAATTATATTTCCAAAAAATGGGCTAAAAGAATGGGAGCCATTGGCACTACCCTTAAATTTATCATTGAAAATCAGGTGCAGTTTAAGGAGGAAGAGGGATTCCTTCATCTTATTTATGATTTTCTTGGGGATCGGGCAAAGGACCCCACCATTGAGGAACTGGAAAGGCTTGCCCATAGATTTGTCCATCCTGATTATGAAGGGGGAGAAGTTATGCTCTCCATCGGTAAGGCTGTGGAGTATCTAAATAAGGGGGTCTCTGGCATAGTTAATGTGATACCCTTTGCCTGTATGCCTGGAAATGTGCAGGCTGCCATCTTAAAGCGAATTAGAGAAGAAACTGGGGAAAACTTACCTCTTCTGACTGTACCTTGTGATGGGCAGAAATCTATGGGAGTTAGAATGCGCTTAGAAGCCTTTGTGGAACAGGTTAAGGAATATTTTGCTTCTAAAAGAGCTGAAAACCTACAAAAAAGGGCTGTAAATTTTTAAAATTTTTTTAAGATATGCTAAATCAGGGGGATTTATAAAAAAATTGCCTTTGATTAAATAGAAAGCTCCTCTTAAAATAGCTTAAATTGAAAGAAAAGAAAGAAGGCAATATTAAATTTTTGCTTACCATTCTTGGTGAGAGTTTAACAATAGGGGTAGCTGTTATTGGTTCTATCTTGGCAGGGGCAATTACAGGATGGCTCATAGAAGAAAAACTTCTCAAGGGGAAGACCTCTCCATGGTTAACAACCCTATTTATTGTTCTTGGTGCTATCGGGGGTATCAAAAATCTCCTCTATTACAGCAAAAAGAGAATGAGGGATTTGGAAAGAGATGAGAGAAGAGGGGATTGATGTCCTTTTAAAAGATTTGAATCTTTTTATGCTTTTAAGTCTAATTACAGGTTCTGTGATTATCTTAATCCTCTTTCGTGATCTCAAGATTTTTTTGGCCTTTGTTATTGGGGCTCTCTTGGCCTATTTAAATTTTTATACTCTTAAAAAGGAAGGACGAGAGCTTCTTTTCAAGGTCTATCATAATGCTATGGCCTGCATGGAGAGGCCCTATCAGAAGGAAAGAACTCTTTTTTTGATAAAGGTTTATCTGAGGTTATTAGCCTTGGGTATAATCTTTTATGTGCTTATGGCCAAGTTAGGATTACATCCTGTTTTTTTGATTCTCGGGTTTAGTTTAGTTTATTTTCAGATCTTTTTAGCAGTTTTTCTTTTTTGGTTGCAGCTAAGAGAAAGCCAGTAAAGGGAGGTAAGCGATATGGAACACCCAATTTTATTTCTTTGCCTGATCTTGGAAAAGCTTGGGCTACCTTCAGGATGGCACTATTATGAAGAGTCTGAAAAGTATGGTATTTTGGCCCAACTTTTTGCTCCGCACATGGTGCATAGCTACTTTGTGGTGGGTATTATTATAATTTTAGCCCTTATGGCCAGATCTAAGAGGGATTTTTTGCCTGGGGCCTTTCAAAATGTCTGGGAGTTTGTGGTGGAGAGCATCTATAACTTTACTAAAAGTAATCTTCCCCATGATAAGTTTGATAAATTGATGCCTACTGTCTTTCCTTTAGTTACGACCTATGCTTTGTATATCCTTTTTTCCAACCTATTAGGTCTCATCCCTGGGTTTATGTCTCCTACAGCCAATATTAATGTAACCATGGGCCTCACCTTAATTACCATTATTTACTATCACTACTTAGGATTAAAATATAAGGGACTTTCCTATTTTAAAGATTTCTTAGGACCTATACCTTGGATTATCCCTCTTATGCTTCCAGCTGAGATTTTTAGCCATGTAGGTAGGATCCTTTCTCTTTCCTTCCGTTTGTTTGGGAACCTTCTTTCTAAAGAGATCCTCCTTGGGATCTTGACCATGCTTGGTGGTAAATATTTTGCTCCGCTTCCAGTGATGATTCTTGGTGTGGCCGTAGGTTTTATTCAGACCTTTATTTTTGTTCTCTTAAGTTTGGTGTATTTTGCTGGAGCTGTGGAGGAGCATCACTAAATGGGATTTTATCAGGGGGGATAACCTTCTGGTAAAGATTAAAGAAATTTCAACTTAAGGAGGTGTTGGGATGAGGAAGTTGGGACTGCTTTTGGCTATGCTTTTGGTATCCTTAGCACTTACACACCCTGCTTTGGCTGAGGAGGTAGCTAAGGCTTCCGGTGATAAGTTGGTTACAGGTTTTGGTATCTATTCAGCTATTATTCTTGCTGCAGGAATTGGAGTTGGCCTCGGTGCCCTTGGTTGTGGTATAGGTATCGGTCAGGCTACTGCTGGGGCTTGCGAGGGTATTGCCAGAAACCCTGAACTTGCAGGTAAACTTACGGTCACCATGATTCTTGGTATCGCCTTTGTTGAAACCCTGGTTATCTATGCTCTCGCTATTGCCCTTATCCTTCTCTATGCCAACCCTGTTGTTCCCAAGTTTATGCAGTTCATTGGTGGCTAACAAAGTTTGATTTAGTAGATATTTTAAAGGGAGAGCCTGAGGTGCTAAGCTTTAGGTTCTCCCCTTAATTTTTTTTATTGAATGATTAGTAAAAGTCTCAGTTTTACTCTTCTGGGGATAGAAGCATTTCCTGTTGAGGTAGAGGTAGATCTTACAAGAGGACTTCCTGGGATAACCATTGTTGGTCTGCCAGATAGTAGTATTAAAGAGAGTAGAGAGAGGATTCGTTCAGCTCTCATTAATTCAGGATTTGATTTTCCCTTACAAAAAATAACTATAAATCTCTCTCCTGCTGATCTCAAAAAAGAGGGGACAGGCTTTGATTTAGCTGTGGCCTTAGGGATTTTAGCAGGAAGTGGCTACTTTGAGGCTGGGAGATTAGCTAATTGTGCCTTTATAGGTGAATTATCTTTAGACGGTGCCCTTCGAGGAGTGAAGGGGATCTTACCTGCTATGCTTAAGGCTAAAGAGTTAGGGCTTAAGGAGGTTATAATTCCTCTGGAAAATTTGAGGGAAGCTTTATTAGTTAGGGGAGTGCGTATTTTACCCTTTCGGCACTTAAGAGAAGTTGTTGACTATTTAAGAGATGGGATTGAGCCTCAATATGAGGTAGATCCTGTGTCCTTCTCTGAGGAAGAAGAGTTCTTTGAGGATTTCAGCGATGTTCAGGGACAAAGCCTGGCTAAAAGGGCCTTTGAGATTGCCGCAGCTGGAGGTCATAATATTCTTATTATAGGCCCACCAGGTGCTGGAAAGACCATGCTTGCCCAGCGTATGCCAAGCATTCTTCCTCCCATGAGCTATGAAGAGGCCTTAGAGACTACCAAAATATATTCTGTTGCTGGACTTTTAAATGAGAAGAGGCCCATGATTAGAAAAAGGCCCTTTAGAAACCCTCATTTTACCATCTCTGAGGCAGGACTCATTGGAGGGGGAACTATTCCTAAACCAGGAGAGGTAAGTCTTGCTCACCATGGAGTACTTTTCTTGGATGAGTTTCCAGAGTTTAGAAGAGATGTCATAGAGGCCCTACGCCTACCCTTAGAGGATGGAAAGGTTACTATCTCTCGGGCCTCAATATCAGTAACCTATCCTGCAAGATTTATGCTCATCTGTGCCATGAATCCCTGCAGATGTGGCTATCTGGGGCATCCACAAAGGGCCTGTCAGTGTTCCTTCCAGGAAATAAAGAAGTATAGAAGCAAGCTTTCAGGACCTATCATAGACAGAATAGACATTCATGTGGAGGTTCAGCCTGTAGATATAAAAGACCTTATCTATCAGAGTGGAGAAAGGACTGAAAGTTCCAAAGATATAAGGGAGAGGGTAATAAGGGCAAGAAAAATTCAAGAGAAACGCTTTGGAAGTCCAACCAAACTTAATGCCCATCTCAAAGCCAAAGAGATTAAAAGATTTTGTAAAATGGAGCCAGGAGCTGAGGCCTTTTTAGAAAAGGCCATAAGTAAACTTTCCTTTTCAGCAAGGGCCTTGCATAAAATCCTAAAGGTAGCAAGAACTATAGCAGATCTTGAGGAATGTGATATTATAAGAAAAAGCCATTTAGCCGAGGCCATTCAATATCGAGCCTTGGATAAGAAAAACTATGAGTAGAATTAGTCTCTCTGAGAAAATTAAGTTAACTACAGAGCCTTGGCTCTTACCTATTGTAAAACTTCTCATCCAGCTTAACATCCACCCTAATATTATTACCCTCCTATGTCTCTTTGGATTTATACTTAGTTCTTTCTTTATTGCCCAGGGCAAGTTTCTTGTTGCAAGCCTTATCCTTATTCTCTTTGCCCCACTTGATGCCATTGACGGATTGCTCGCCAGGACTGCTCAAAAAGTTTCTACCTTTGGAGCTTTTTTGGATTCTACCATGGATAGATATGGAGAAATATTCGTCTTTCTTGCTTTGACCTATTATTTTATCCTTAAAGGCTCTATTTCTGGAATAATATTGAGCTTCCTTGGGATAACTGGTTCCCTAATGGTGAGTTATACGCGGGCAAGGGCTGAAGGGTTAGGTTTAGATTGCAAAGTAGGGCTTCTTACCCGCTTTGAAAGAATAAGCCTCCTTATCATCTCTCTCATCTTGGATACTATCTTTCTTTTTTTAGCCTTTATCTCGGTTTTTTCTCACTTTACAGCCTTTCAGAGAATATGGCATGTCTATAAAAAATCCAAGGCCAAGTAACCATCATGTGTCTGGCTTACCCCTTTAGGATTGTAGAGATTACTGGGCCCTTTAGCGCTAAGGCTGAAGTCCAAGGTGTAACAAAGGAGATCTACACCTCCCTTATTGCTGAACCTCTAAAGCCTGGAGACTGGGTGTTGGTCCATGTAGATTTTGCTATTCAAAAAATTGATGAAGCTCAAGCCTTGGAGACCCTTAATAACTATCATGAACTCCTCCGTTCTCTTTCTTCAGAGTTTAGCTAAAGACCCACGTTTAGTTAAGAGTTACCTTGAGGAGATCAAAGGTTTAGCCAAAACTCTCTCAAGGCCTGTTAGGATTATGGAATTCTGTGGGGGGCATACCCATAGCCTTCTCAGATATGGTCTTGATGAGGCCCTAAGGCCAGAGATTGAATTTTTGCATGGACCAGGGTGCCCTGTTTGCGTGCTTTCACTTGAGCGCTTGGAGCTTGCCCTAAGTATTGCTAAAGAGAGAGGGGTTATTTTTACTACCTATGGAGACTTGCTGAGGGTTCCCTCCCCCAAAGGAGAATCTCTGCAAACCCTTAGGGCTAAAGGGCACAGAATTAAGATGGTGGCTAACGCCATGGAGGCCTTTTCCTTAGCGAAAAATAATCCTCAAGAGTTGATAGTTTTCTTTGCCTTCGGTTTTGAGACCACAGCTCCTGCTACAGCCTTCCTCTTGTTAAAGGCCAAAGAGGAGAGAATCACCAATTTGAAGGTTATCTCTAATCACCTTTTAACTCCAGCTGTGCTTGATTTTCTCTTAAGCAAAGAGGGCCTGTATATGGATGGTATTATTGGCCCTGGTCATGTTTCAGCTGTTATTGGGGCAAAGGCCTATCATGAAGTGGTAAGTAAATTCAAGGTGCCCATGGTTGTAGCTGGCTTTGAGCCTTTAGACTTACTTGAGGCTATTTTGCTCTTATTAAAGATGATTAGTAAAGGAGAATATGGCGTAGACATTGCCTATCGCAGGGCGGTCTCTGTAGAGGGAAATAAAAAGGCCCAAGAACTTATGAAGGAAGTTTTTGTGCTCCGAGAGGACTTTCCCTGGAGAGGCCTTGGAAGAGTGCCTATGAGTGGACTTGCCTTGAGAGAGGAATTTTCTCTTTTTGACGGCGAACTCTCTTGGAGGGAACCAGAGGTTAAGGATATGCCCAAAGGGTGCCTTTGTGGGGAAATTCTTAAGGGAAGGGCAAAACCTCCAGATTGCAAACTCTTTCGGAGGTCCTGTAGACCAGAGACCCCCATAGGACCATGTATGGTCTCCTCTGAGGGGGCCTGCCTGGCCTACGCAAAATATAAGAATCTTTAATAGATTTCTCTCTTTTCTTTCACAGCTATGAACTTTTTCCCACTAAACATGGAAGAAATAAGGCCCTCTGGATGTTTTAGTTCATGCCAGGTGATGATGTAGAGGTGAATTATAATGAAAATTGTGAAGAACCAAAAAAGCAGATAATGTAAAGCTCGGGCAACTTGTTGTACTCCAAATAGGGCAGATCCTATCCTTTTGAAGAAATTGCTTTCAGGATAGAGCATATAAAGGCCAGTAAGGACCATGATGATAGCTAAGAAAAAGATGATTACATAACTTATCCCCGCAAGGACATTGTGTCCATAAGCCCCTTCACTTTTGGGTGTAAGGTAGAGGTAATACTTAATGGTTTGTCCAAGGGATTTGGCCTTTTCTGTGGAGAGGGGCAAGAAATCTGTTACCCTTTCATATTTATTCCCAAAGAAGAGGAGGTAAAGCCTTAAGATAAGGGCTGCGATAAAGAAAAAGGCAGCAATAAAATGAAGATAGCGTATATTGACCATGAGATAAGAAGGGCGGGCTTCAGACCAAGTAGTGGTAGTCAGAGGATCGTGAATGTAAAATCCTGTAATAATTAAGGTCACTATGGATAAAGCAAAGGTCCAGTGGAAAATTCTTAATGCCCAGCTCCAAATATAGTATTTGCCATAGTAATTCTTGGCCATTTTTTTTCCCTCCTCAGAGGACTTTGACTCTGGTAATTTCCCTTTTCTCTTTATCAAGGAGGTGCACGGCACAGGCAATACAAGGGTCAAAGGAATGGATGGTCCTTAGGACCTCCAAAGGCTGTTCTGGTTTTACCACGGGATTATTAATAAGAGACTCTTCATAGGGCCCCCGTTTCCCCTTTTCATCCCTTGGACTCACATTCCAAGTTGAGGGGACCACAGCTTGGTAATTCTTAATTTTTCCCTTGGAGATGACCACCCAGTGAGAGAGGGTTCCTCTCGGGGCTTCGTGAAATCCAAAGCCCTTGATCTCACCTTCTGGGAATTTTACACCCTTTCTATAAGGATAGATTTCCAGGTCTCCCTTAGCTATATTTGCCTCAAGGAGATCCAAGTGTTTTAAGGCAAGATCGGCAAGCATGGCAGCTCTAATGGCTCTGGCAAGGTGTCTTCCCATCGTAGATTGAAGTTTCTCAACAGTTATTGGTTTTTTGGCCAAAGCTGAACACTTTTCTAAGGCAAAATTCACCCATTTCATAGTAAGCTCATGCTTTGAGGCAATGCCCATGAGGACCTGAGCTAAAGGCCCAACCTGCATCGGCTCTCCCCTGAAACGAGGAGCCTTGGCCCAGCTGTATTTGCCATCCTCTTTAAAACCAGTATACTCGGGAATAGTGTCCCCATCCCAGGGATGTTTGGCCCCAATGTTTTTATACCAAGAGTGAACTACACTTTCTGCCACGTTATCCCTAAAATAGGGATCATCAAAGCTTGTTATGGCCTTGTAAGTAGAGAGATCTCCATTGAAGATGGTGCCTCCAGGAAGGTCAAACTTGGTCCCTTTAGTATCAAGAGGTAGGTCTGGCACAGCAAGATAGTTAGTAACTCCTCTTCCAATATCGAGCCAATCGGCGTAAAAAGCTGAGAGGGCTATAGCATCAAGGAGATAAACCTTTTGCACAAAGGTACGCACTTCCTGAAGTAGCTCTCGGGCATACATGAGCCTCTCTAAATTAAGAGTAGCTGGATTTTCAGGATTAATGGCAAGGGCCACTCCTCCCACCACCACTGTCTGAATATGTGGGGTTTTTGCTCCAAAAATAGCTACTACCTGGTTGGCTTTGTATTGATAGTCAAGGGCGGAGAGATAGTGGGCTACAGCTAAGAGATTAACTTCAGGGGGTAGTTTCATCTGTGGATGCCCCCAGTAACCTGAGCCGAAGGGCCCAAGTTGCCCACTTGCCACCAAATTATTGAGTCTCTCCTTAACTTGCCTAAAATAGGTCTCGCTATTTCCTTCCCAATCTGAGAGGCTTTGAGCAAGTTCTGCTGTCTTTTTAGGATCAGCCTTAAGGGCTGAAACTACATCCACCCAATCTAAGGCTGAGAGGTGGTAAAAGTGCACAATGTGATCATGAAGCCCGTGGGCGCACAAAATTATGTTGCGCACATATTGGGCATTGAGAGGGATCTCCATACCAAGGGCATTTTCTACTGCCCTAACCGAGGCAATGGCATGTACCGTTGTGCAGACCCCGCAAAACCTTTGGGTAAACATCCAGGCATCTCGTGGGTCTCTACCCTTGAGAATTATCTCGATACCTCTCCACATTTGGGCTGAGGCCCAGGCATTGGTAACCCTTCCCCCATCTACCTCCACATCGATGCGCAAATGACCTTCAATCCTGGTAATAGGATCTATAGTTATCCTCTTACCCATGGTTTATACCTCCTTTTCTTCTTTTTCAGAAGTATCTGTTTCCTTACCCTTTAGAGCCCTCTTAATAAGACCAGCACCAGCATGGACAGCAATGGCAGCACCTGCGCCAGCTAAGGCATAGGCCCCAAATTTTTCGGCATCAGCAATTATACCTTTACCACCAGGGATAGGGATATTCTTGAGGTGTTCGTAGAAAGGGGTCATCCTGTCCCAGAAATTAGGTTCTGTGCATCCAAGACAAGGATGGCCTGCACCAATGGGCCAGGCACCTACATCACAGAATTTTAAGGTCATACAATTGGCATAAGTTACAGGACCTTTACAGCCAAGTTTATATAGGCAGTAGCCTTTCTTGTGTCCTTCGTCTCCAAAGGCTTCGGCAAATCTTCCCTCATCAAAGTGGGGTCGCCTCTCACAGTGATCGTGAATCTTTCTCCCATAGGCAAAGAGAGGCCTTCTATATTCATCAAGGGCAGGTGCTTTTCCAAAGGTAAGAATATAGGCTACGGTGGCAAGAATATTATAGGGGTTTGGGGGACATCCAGAGATATTGATAAGCCTTTCTGACCCAATAACCTCAGAGACCCCAACAGCTCCTGTGGGATTAGGGGCTGCTGCCTGAACACCTCCAAAGGTAGCACAGGTTCCATAGGCTATAACAAGCTTGGCATCCTTAGCTACTTCCTTGAGTATTTGTATCGCTGGCTTACCACCTATTTGACAATAAATACCCCCGTCTTTGGTGGATACAGCTCCCTCAACCACTAATATATACTCGCCTTTGTTAGCCTTGATGGCCTTCTCTAAAGCCTCTTCAGCCTGATGCCCAGAGCCAGCCATGAGGGTCTCATGATAGGGAAGGTCTACAATTTCTAAGAGAAACCTTCCCAAGGGGGGATGAGAGGCCCTAAGTAAGGTCTCAGTGCAGCCAGTACACTCCATAAAATTTAACCAAATAACTGTGGGCTTCTTCTTGGCTTGCACTGCAGCCTCCACCTTTTCTACAAAACTATGGGGTAAGCCCATGGTGGCTGTAAGAATAGTACAGATCTTTAGAAAATCTCGACGATTTAGTTCCAAGGCCCTTTCCATCTCTTCCTCCTAAAAAGAGGTTTTTTAGATTTTTAGGCGGTAATTAAGGTTACATTATACGGAGAGTGAGGAAAAAGTCAATGGTGAATTATTCCTCATTTTAAGGAATTTTTCAGATATTTTTGTAGCCTGTAGCCCAGTTGTCTTCTCGACATGCCAAGAATTTTGGCTGCCTTGGTCTGATTGAAATGGCACTTCTCAAGCACCTTAAGGATCATTTCTTTTTCTACTTCCTCCAATTGAGAAAGAAGGCCCTTTTCCTCTTTTTTTTCTTTCAGGGGAAATTTACAATCTAAAGGGGGAAATTCGCAATCTAAAGAAAGTAGTGATGGATCCCTGGTTCTTAAAAATTTTTCCACATCCTCTAAGTCAACGATTTCTTTTTCACTTAGAAGGACTATTCTCTCAATGAGGTTTTCTAATTCTCTTACATTCCCAGGATAGGAGTATTCCATAAGCCTTGCCATACCTTCAGGAGAGATTTTAAGTTTTTTTCCGTAGAGCGAGTTAAATTTCGAGAGAAAGTAGTTGACAAGTAGGGGGATATCCTCTCTTCTTTCTCGTAAAGGGGGGATGAAAAGGGGCACAACATTTAATCTCCAATAGAGATCTTCTCTAAACGCACCGCTTTTGACCATTTCTTCCAGATTTTTATGGGTTGCCGCAATGATGCGCACATCAACCCTTATACTTTTTGTGCCGCCAAGCCTCTCAAAGCTTTGTTCCTGCAAAACCCTAAGAAGCTTTGCTTGCAGGGCTAAAGGAAGGTCTCCAATTTCATCCAGAAAGAGTGTTCCCTCATGGGCTAATTCGAATCTACCCTTTTTGGAGGTATAGGCCCCAGTGAAAGCTCCCTTTTCATAGCCAAAGAGTTCTGCCTCAAGAAGAGTCTCTGGAATAGCAGCACAGTTTATGGCAATAAAGGGTTTTCCTGCTCTGGGGGAGCTGAAATGAATAGCTCTGGCTAATAACTCCTTTCCTGTGCCTGATTCTCCTCGCAAGAGAATGGTAGCCTTGGTAGGAGCCACCTTTAAGGCAGTTTTAATTATTTCCTTCATAGCAGGACTTGCATAAATAATGTTTTGAAAGTGATATCTCTCCTTTAGTTCCTGTTCCAGTTCTTCTCGTTTGGCCCGCTCTTCATAGAAGGCTTGATAAAGTTTCAAGGCCTGGGCAATGAGGGTAGCTACAATCTCTAAAACCCTTAAATCTTCCTCAAAGGAAATACTCTCGTCAAAGAGCCTATCTGCTGAGAGAACCCCTAAGATCTCCTCCTTAAATTTTATAGGCACGCAAAGAAAGGAAATTTGATCCTTTTCAATGCGCGCTCCTGTTCTGTTTAAAAAGAGAGGTTCCTTTCCTATGTCAGGCACTACCATGGGGCTTCCTGTCTCCACTACCTTTCCCACAATGCCCTCTCCAATCTTATAGCGTCCCCGGGCGATTTGTTCAGGGGTAAGACCATAGGCTACTTCAATCTTAAGTTCTCCTGTCTTAGGGTCAAGAAGAGTGATAGTGCCTCTACGCATATCCAGATAGTCAGAAAGTATCTTCATGGCCTGATAGAGATTTTCCTTTATCTCAAAAGAAGAACTTAAGACCTTGCTGACTTCAAAGAGGGCAAGAAGCTCTGCATTTTTCCTTTCCAGACTATGCATAGTTGAAAGGTTAACATTTTTTCAATTTTGTGCAAGATCTGAACAAACTGTTCAAAATTGTACAACCTTTAAGTAATCTTCCGAGTACGACTTTGATAATCCAAATGAGAAGCAGAGAGGTCTAAACCTTAATTTTTATTTATGGCATGAATTTTGAAGTCTATAGGTTAAAACAAAATTCCAGGAGGTTGCTTTATGATGGAAAAGCCAAGAGATGCTAAGGATGTGATGGAACTTGTTAAGCAACATGATGTGCGTTTTGTTAGGTTGTGGTTTGTAGACATTTTGGGGCAGTTAAAGAGCTTTGCCATTCATGTAGATGAGCTTGAGACTGCCTTTACTGAAGGTATGGGTTTTGATGGGTCCTCTATCAAAGGGTTTGCCAGGATCGATGAGTCCGACATGGTGGCTATTCCTGATCCATCTACATTTACTTTACTTCCCTGGAGGCCAAAGGAAAAGGCTGTGGCCAGAATGTTTTGTGACATTTACAATCCCGATGGAACTCCCTATCAGGGAGATCCAAGATTCGCCCTTAAAAGGGCCCTTGAAAGGATGAAAAGCATGGGGTTTACCCATTTCTATGTAGGACCAGAGCTTGAATTTTTCTATTTTAAGAGTGATAGATGCCCTGAAATTCTTGATGAAGGTGGTTACTTTGACTATCCTATGGATGCTGCTGAAGACTTAAGAAGAGACACCATTCTTGCCTTAGAGTCTATGGGTATTAGGGTAGAGTATTCCCATCACGAGGTTGCTCCCTCTCAACATGAAATAGATCTGAGGTATGCCGATGCCTTAGAAATGGCTGATATTGTGATGACCTATAAGGTTACAGTAAAGGAAATAGCAAGAAAATATGGAGTTTATGCCACATTCATGCCTAAACCTATTTATGGTGTGAATGGAAGTGGTATGCATACTCATCAGAGTCTCTTTATTGGGAACAAGAATGCCTTTTTTGATCCCAATGATCCTTATCACCTCTCCGATGTAGCTAAGCAGTATACTGCAGGGCTTCTAAAACATATCAAAGAAATTACCCTTGTGCTCAATCAGTGGGTTAATTCCTATAAGAGACTTGTGCCTGGTTATGAGGCTCCTGTGTATATTTGTTGGGCAAGGAGAAACCGCTCTGCCCTTATCCGTATCCCTATGTATAAGCCAGGAAAAGAGAAGGCAACCCGTATAGAGCTTAGATCACCTGATCCAGGCTGTAATCCCTACCTTGCCTTTGCCGCTATGCTTACTGCAGGGTTAAAGGGCATTGAGAAAAAATATCAACTTCCTGATCCTGTGGAGCAGGATGTGTATCATATGTGCCCTGCTGATAGAGCCAAACTGGGTATTGAGGAGCTTCCTGGAAGTCTTATTGAGGCTATTGAGTATGCGGAAAAGAGTGAGCTCTTGAAAGAGGCCCTTGGAGACCACATTTTTGAACAGCTTATTCTAAATAAGAAGATGGAATGGGATGAATACAGAGTGCGCGTAACGGAATACGAGATCCAGAAATATCTGCCTATTCTCTAAAATAAATAAGCCTCCTACCCTTATTATTGGGTGGGAGGTCTCCCTATGTTTATAAGTAAAATAGGGGAACTTTTAGCTACTTCTACCTCTCTGGAAGGGTCTTTCAAAGAGGTCTTAAAGGTTCTCTATGCCTATGCCAATGTGAACTATAGTTTTATCTCCCTTTATGATCCCCAAGATAAATTGCTCAAAATTGTTGCCTCCTTTGGTTTAGAGGAGAAACAGGTAAGAAGGGCAACCTTTAAAAGTGGAGAGGGCCTTGTGGGCAAGGCCTTTAAATATGGCTATCCTATTGTCATCAAGGATTTGAGCTATAAGGGGTATCTCAACAAGCTGGGCCTAAGAGAGCGGTTGGATGAGCATACCCTTTTTGTAGCCATACCCATCAGGGGAGGATTTCAGGTCCTGGGAGTCTTAGGGTTATTTATTAAATTACGAGAAGATCTTTCCCTGGAGAGGGCCCTTGAGCAGTTCCAAAGTGTGGCTGTGCTTTTGAGTCTTGCCTATCAGCTTAGTGAACGTTTTTCTCAAGAGAGGATAACCTGGGCCCAAGAAAGGGAGATTCTCACCAAGGCCTTAGAGGATACTCCTGTGATAGATGGAATTCTTGGTCGCTCAAAGGCTTTGTTACAGATCTTAAGGCTTGTGAAAAAAATTGCTAAAACAGAGGCCACAGTGCTAATTACTGGGGAAAGTGGCACAGGTAAAACCCTAATCGCCAAAAATATCCATCTTCTTAGTGAAAGACGTTTCAAACCCTTTATAGTGATAAATTGTTCTGCTATTCCTGAAAATCTCCTTGAAGCTGAGCTTTTTGGTTATGAAAGGGGTGCCTTTACCGGGGCATACACCAGTAAAAAGGGGAAACTTGAATTAGCCCATCAAGGAACCCTTTTTTTGGACGAAATCGGGGATCTACCCCTCAATCTGCAACCAAAGCTCTTAAGGGTTTTGCAAGATAAAGAGTTTGAAAGACTTGGAGGAGAGGAACCTATCAAAGTAGACATAAGAATAATTGCCGCAACCAATAGACCCCTTGAGCTACTAATGAAAGAGGGACGCTTTAGAGAGGATCTCTATTATAGACTCAATGTAGTAACCTTACATCTACCACCTTTACGAGATCGGCCAGAGGATATTCCCCTTCTTGTAGAATATTTTCTCCAAAAATTTTCCCTTCGTTATGAGAAAGAAATCAAAATCACGCCTGAGGCTCTGGATGCCCTTACCAGATATCACTGGCCCGGCAATATAAGGGAGCTTGAAAATTTATTGGAACGGTTGGTTATCCTTTGCGAAGGTGTCATTTCACTTAAAGACTTGCCTGCTTATATCACGGAAAAAGCCCCAAAGGGCCTTGAGTCTCGGGATAGATCTCCCTTTGGACCTTCAGAAAAAGAGGAAATCATGGAAGCCCTAAGGAAAACAGGTTTTGTAAAATCCCGAGCAGCTAAATTACTGGGCTTAACCTTAAGACAATTAGATTATCGTATACAAAAATACAAAATCTCCATTCCTAAATTTTAGCTATTTTAGCTCTTCTCTCCATTTTATACCTACATTTTAATAGAGTTCTCCGTTGAGCTTATAGGTTTTTATCAATTTGTTAACATGTTTACAAATAAAGGGCCTGGTCAAATGTTAGGCCTTTTTAGAAAGCCTTGTAGATTAAGCCTATGAGCCACTTTTTATTTTAGGCACAGATTTTGTATATACATTATCAAAAGGTCAGGAGGTGGAGAATGAAAAAGATTGTGGCTATTATTAAGCCCTTTAAGTTGGAGGAGGTTAAGGAGGCTTTGGTTAAGGTGGGTATTGGGGGAATGACAGTTAGTGAGGTGAGAGGTTTTGGGGAACAGCGGGGGCAGCTTGAGGTCTACCGCGGGCAAGAGGTAAAGGTGGATTTTATTCCTAAGCTAAAGATTGAGGTTGTGGTGAGGGATGATCAGGTGGAGCAGGTAGTTGAGGCCATCTTACAGAGTGCTTACACAGGAAAGATCGGTGACGGCAAGATCTTCATCTCTCCTGTAGAAGAGGTCATCAGAATAAGGACCAAAGAGAGAGGCAACAAGGCGATTTAGTCCTTGTCTCGATAACAGAAAAATTTCTTTAAATAAAAACTAAAGTTAAGGGGGGTCTCATTATGAAGAGAGGGGTCTTATTGTCTCTTTTTTGGGTGCTTTGCTTTGCTGCATTAGGCCTTGCCGCGGAGGGTGCTCCCACAGCAAAATTAGAGGGTGGAGATACCGCTTGGGTGCTTATTTCTTCAGCTTTAGTGGCCCTCATGACTGTTCCAGGGTTAGCTCTCTTCTATGGAGGTCTTACTAAGCAAAAGGCAACCCTTAACACTATATTTATGTCCTTTCTTGCCTTTGCTGTAGTATCTATTCTTTGGAATTTATATGGTTACACCCTTGCCTTCAAAGGTGACTGGAAGGGCCTTGTTGGTACTTTTGAGCTCATCTTTGCTTATCCTTCCCTTGAAGCCCTGAATAATACTATACCTGAGATACTTTTTAGTTTTTTCCAACTGACCTTTGGAGCTATAACGGTTGCCTTAATAAGTGGGGCCCTGATTGAGAGGATGAACTTTACAGGCTGGTTACTCTTTTCAGTGCTTTGGTTTAGTCTTGTCTATGTCCCTGTTGCTCATTGGGTGTGGGGTGGTGGTTTTTTGGGAAAATGGGGTGCTCTTGATTTTGCTGGTGGCACAGTAGTGCACATCAATGCTGGCATTGCTGCTCTACTTGGTGCCCTTTTTCTTAAGCCAAGAAAGGAGCCCATCTTAAAGCCCCATAACCTCACCTTAGTTGCCCTCGGAACTGGGCTACTCTGGTTTGGTTGGTTTGGTTTTAACGGGGGCTCAGCCCTTTCAGCTAATGCCCTTGCCGCAGTAGCTCTTTTAAACACCAATACAGCAACAGCTACAGCAGCTCTAAGCTGGATGTTTGTGGAGTGGATCTGGACCAAAAGGCCAACGCTTCTTGGCTTTTGCTCTGGAGCTGTAGCAGGGTTAGTAGCTATCACCCCTGCCGCAGGATTTGTTTCCCCTATAAGCTCTATTTTAATAGGGTTCGTAGCAGGAATAGTGCCCTATTTTGCTGTGGCTAAGATAAAACCAGCTTTAGGCTATGATGATGCCCTTGATGTCTTTGGTATTCATGGGGTTGCTGGCATCCTTGGTGCCCTCTTAACAGGTGTCTTTGCAGATCCTGCCATAAATTCTGCTGGTAAGGGCCTAATAGCAGGGAATGCCTATCAAGTGTGGGTCCAATTTCTCTCCATTATTGTGGTTATCCTTTATAACCTGGTAATAACAAGCCTTATTTTCCTTGTTCTTAAGGTCTTGGGGATCCTCAAGGTCTCTGAAGAGGTGGAAGTAAGTGGCCTTGACCTGGCCCTACATGGTGAGAAACCATATGAGATTGACTAAAAAAAATATCTCAAGGAGGCGTAGTATGAATTTAAGAAAAAGTTTGTCTCTTAGCCTCTTTGGTCTTGTTTTTACCGCTTCAGCGGTTTATGCCCTTGAAGTTAATACTGAGGGGCTTGGTAAACTGGAAATTGGTGGAGCCCTATCAGGATATCTTTTGTCGGGTGATCAGAAAATTACAGAGGAAAACAGAAAATCCAGGACAGACCTATCTTCAGCTTTAATCTCTGTAAGTAAAAAGGGAGAGTTCTTTAGCTTTACTCTTCAGGGTGGGGCCTATGCCTTCCCCACCATAGGTATGCCCCTATCTAAAACCTCAGACTTTACAGATATGTTTAGCCCTTTACCTCTTGCCTATGTTGAACTCAATTTAGCTAAAGATTTAACCCTTTCTGCAGGGAGATTGGGAACTTTGATAGGCTATGAAGCTCCCTTTACTTATCAGAACAATTATATCCAGAGGGGGCTTGTATGGAACATGCAACCTTTATTTCACCATGGGATAAGACTAACTTGGGTAAAGGGCCCTTTCACCATAAAAGGAGGACTAAATGACGGCTATTTTTCTGCTGGGGTTGATTCTTTTACCCATGACCGAACTGTTACCCCTAAGATTTCTCCAGCCCTGGAATTTAGCACCTCTCTTGAAGTAAGCAAAAACTTTAATCTCGCCCTTAATCTTCTTTTACCTAAAAAATCTTCCCTTCCCAATGAGGTGGCCTATCCTGCTAATAAGAGAGAATACAATATGGTATTAAACTTTGTAAGAGGGAATATGACCTTGGGGTTTGATGGCCTCTTTGTTGATGCCCCACGGTCTTATAAGGCACAAGTGAGTAAGAGTGCTAAAGCCTATGGTTTTGCTCTTCATGGGGCCTATGACCTATCACCTATAAAGATTGCCTTGAGGTTTGAGTATGTAAAGGATAAAAAAGATGCAGGAAGTATAGATCTTGTCGGTTTAGGAGATGGAAATCGTGCTTACACCCTTACCCTCTCACCTGGTTACTACAAAGATCCCCTTTTCTTTAAGGCAGACCTCTCCTATGTGAAGGCTAAAGAGGATTTTACCTATAAAGAAAAGGACAAGCTCTGGCGATTTGGTCTTGAAGCTGGATTTAGATTTTAACACTCTTTAAAATATGTAGACCTAAGGTTTGGAGACCAGAAATCTCTGGCCTCCAAACCTTTCAATCCTGGGGGTAAAGATATGGGAAAAGCTGGATGGATAAAATTATTAGAGAATGTGTATCAAATCAAGCCAGGTCCTAACTCTTCACACTGCTATCTTATAACAGCTGAAAAGACACTTTTAGTGGACACAGGCACTATTAGCGACTTTCCGCAATTAGAAAAATATCTTATGGAAATAGGAGTAGCTCCCTCGGAAATAGATCTTATAATAAATACTCATGAACACTTTGACCACTTTGGTGGGAATATATATTTTCAGTCGTATAGTAGGGTCCTCATAGGTGCTCACCGATTAAGTGCCGTGAAGATGATATTTGGTGACGATGAGGTAACGATGTGTCGTGCCAACGATACACCCGTTAGTGGCTATAAGGTGCATCTGTGGCTTAATAATACTGACATCATTGATTTAGGAACATATACGCTAAAGGTAATTCATACGCCAGGCCATACTTCTGGCTCTATTTGTCTTTATGAACCAAAGAAAAAGATACTTTTCTCTGGAGATACCTTCTTTGCTCTGGGAACTATTTCTAACATCAGTAAATCAGGCAGTTTAGCTGAGTATTTTAACTCATTGAGGAGATTGAAAACTTTTAAAGTTGAGATTGTTTTACCAGGGCATGGCAAAATATCCACCGATGTAGAAAAGGACCTTTCCTTGGCCATAAATCGTGTAATATCTCAATTTCCAGAGGCTAAAAATGTTTTAGACTGGGTGATGTCCCAATATGAACTATAAAAATAAGTCAAATTCACAATTTTGCTAAAATTTTCTAAAAGGGGCCATTGTCATTAAGCTTAATATCTGATAAACTTACAAATTAACGTTGTTATTTTTTGAAGTCAATTTAGGAATGAAATATTTAAACATAGCCCTGGCACAAATAAATCCCACGGTAGGAGACATTGAGGGAAATTTATCTAAAATTTTAAAGATTTTGGAAAAGACAGAGGATAAAGCCCATATTGTGGTTTTTCCCGAGCTTGCCCTAACTGGTTATCCCCTTGAGGATCTTCTTTTAAGAAGAGATTTTCTAAAGGCTGTAAGGGACTATATCCAGAGGTTAACTGAGGCCTCTTCTCAATTTAAGGTGCCTTTTCTTGTTGGTGCACCAAGTTATGAGGAGGGAAAGGTCTACAATAGTGCCTTACTTTTTTACAGAGGAGAACTTTTGGCTATTTATCATAAAAGGTTTCTTCCTCAGTATGGGGTCTTTGAAGAAAAGCGCTATTTTGCTGAGGGGAGTGATTTTTTACTCTTTAGCCTTGAAGGTATAAAAATTGGGGTCTCCATTTGTGAAGACATCTGGTTTCCCACAGGACTTGAGAGGGTCTATAGCCTTCTTGGTGCTCAAATCCTAATTAGTATAAATGCCTCTCCCTATGCCTATGGGAAATTTTCTTTCAAAGAAAACTTTCTTAGAGCCAGGGCAGAAGATAATCAGGCCTATGTGGTTTATGTAAACCTTGTTGGTGGACAAGATGACCTTGTCTTTGATGGAAGGTCTATGGTGATCTCTCCCAGGGGGAGGATCGTGGCACGGGCTAAGGCCTTTGAAGAGGATCTTCTTATCGTGAGTCTTGATACAGCAGAGGTTGAAAATGTAAGGCTCCTTGAACCAAGGTTAAAGGAGGAAAGGGTTGACCTTGAGGTTAAGCCTATTATTATTTCCGCAGAGAGAGCGCTTGCCCAGGCAGAAAGTAGAATTGAGGATTCCCCTTCAGAAGAGGCAGAAATTTACTCTGCTCTCAAGCTTGCCCTTAAGGATTATGTGGAGAAAAATGGTTTTAAAGGGGTTATACTTGGGCTCTCAGGAGGTATTGATTCTGCCCTAACCCTTGTGCTTGCTGTAGATTCCTTAGGCCAGGAGAGAGTAAAAGCCCTTTTCATGCCCAGTGAGTTTACCTCTTTTGAGTCTAAGGAGGATGCCAAAGTCCTTGCCCAAAACCTTGGGATTGAGCTCCTTGAGATACCTATTACCGAAATCTTTAGGTCTTTTAGAGTGGAGCTATCTCAAAGGCTTAGTTATGAGGATTTTACGGTGGCAGAGGAAAATTTGCAGGCAAGGATTAGGGCAAATCTTCTCTTTTATCTCTCAAATAGGGAAGGCTATCTTGTGCTTTCTACCTCTAATAAGAGTGAAGCGGCAACAGGATATGGCACTATTTATGGGGACATTGCTGGGGGCTTTGCCCCTCTAAAAGATATTTATAAGACCTGGGTTTACAGGCTTGCCCGCTACAGGAATTCCCTAAAACCAGTCATTCCAGAGAGAATATTCACCAAGCCTCCCTCTGCAGAACTAAGACCTGGTCAAACCGATCAGGAGACCTTACCCCCTTATGAAGTTTTGGATGAAATCCTAAGACTTCACTTAGAGGAGGGCTTAACTTTAGAGGAAATGGTGGCCCGAGGTCTTGATGAGGGGGTTATAAAAAAGGTGTTATGGATGATCAAGGTTTCTGAATATAAAAGGAGACAGGCTCCAGTTGGTCCTAAGATCACAGGTAGAGCCTTGGGGAGGGACTATCATTTGCCCATAACCTCAGGTTTTTATTTTTATAGATAGGGAGTCCAAAATGGGTTACAAAGTCCTTGCCATTAGGCATGTGGAAATTGAGCATTTAGGCCTTTTTGAAGCCATCCTTCAAGAACTGGGTTTTAGCTATAGATATTTAGATACCCCAAAGGGAGAAAGACTCAAAGAACCCCTTGAGGATTATCAGGCCCTTTTTGTTCTTGGGGGTTATATGGGGGCCTATGAGGAGGATAAATACGATTTCCTGGCTTATGAGTTTAAGCTCATAGAGGAGGCCTTAAAAAGGGAAATTCCCCTTTTAGGGATATGTCTTGGGGCCCAGATGCTTGCCAAGGTGCTTGGGGCAAGGGTCTATCCAGGAGAGATGGGGAAGGAAATAGGCTGGATGCAGGTAGAAAGGATAGAGGAACACCCCTATTTTTCTGGTTTCCCCAAGGAATTAAAGGTCTTTCAGTGGCATGGAGATACCTTTGATCTCCCCAAAGGTGCCCTTAGATTATTTAAATCAGAGAGGTATGAAAACCAGGGTTTTATTTATGGTAAGGCCCTTGGGCTTCAGTTTCATTTAGAGGTAGACTTAGAGCTTGCTAAGCTTTGGAGCTTAGAATATGCTGAAGAGCTGAAAACGGAAGGCCTTGAGCCTGAAGACTTGCTTAGGATTACAGAGGAAGAATTGAGGCTTCTTAGGGAACTTGCCCGAACTTTTGTAAGGAGGTTTTTAGATATAGAAAAGTCTCGTAATTTTTACAAAGGGTAGTATAATTACCAAATCATTGTGGGAAGAGAAGGAGGCATAGATAGAGATGGCTACTCCTCAGTTTGCCAGTTTTTATCCAGACTTTTATATTGAGAGGCTCTGGGAGAAGTGTATTAAATGTAAACGCTGTATAAAGGAATGCACTTATGGAGCGCACCTTTGGGATGAAAAGAAAAAGACCTTGAAAGAGGATCATACCAAATGTGTGGGGTGCCATCGCTGTGAAGCCATGTGCCCTACTAATGCCATTATCATTAAGAGACATCCTGCCCAATTTAGAGAACATGCCCTGTGGACCCCTTGGTTTATTAAAAACATATATAAGCAGGCAGATCAGGGTGGAGTGCTTTTAACTTCAACGGGTTGTGCCCTTCCTTTTAAGAATTATTTTGATCACCTGGTGCTTGATGCCTGCCAGGTGACTAATCCCCCTATTGACCCTTTAAGAGAGCCCATGGAGCTTAGGACTTTTATTGGTCCCAAGCCAGAGTCCTTAGAGATTGAAGAGGTTAATGGAAAGTTTAGGCTAAAAAAGAAGCTCCCACCCAATATTCAACTGGAAGTGCCCATTATGTTTGCTGCCATGAGCTATGGAGCCATAAGTCTCCATGTTCATCAGGGGCTTGCTCGAGCAGCACGGGATTTAGGCACTCTTTACAACACAGGTGAAGGGGGGCTACACGCCTCTTTATATGAATACGGCTCCAATACTATTGTGCAGTGTGCCTCAGGGCGTTTTGGTCTGCATGTGGACTATCTCAATGCAGGGGTAGCTATTGAAATTAAGATTGGGCAGGGTGCAAAACCAGGAATTGGAGGACACCTACCTGGAGAAAAGGTAACAGAAGAGATCTCTAAAACAAGGATGATACCTGTGGGATCTGATGCCCTATCTCCAGCTCCACATCATGATATTTATTCTATTGAAGACTTGCGGGGGCTTATCTTTGCCCTAAAGGAGGCAACAGAATATAAAAAGCTTGTCTTTGTGAAAATTGCTGCGGTGCACAATGTGGCTGCCATTGCCTCAGGGATTGTTAGGGCTGGAGCTGATGCGGTGGTAATTGATGGGTTGAGAGGTGGAACAGGGGCTGCCCCTACCATGTTTAGAGATTACATAGGAATCCCAATTGAGCTCGCTATATCGGCTGTAGATAAGCGTTTGAGAGCAGAGGGAATTCGGCATAGAACCAGTATCATTGCCTCAGGGGGCATTCGCTGTAGTGCCGATGTGGTGAAGGCTATTGCCCTTGGGGCTGATGCTGTCTACATAGGCACAGCGGCTCTCATTGCTGTGGGTTGCACCATGTGTCAGAGGTGTTACACAGGAAAGTGCCCATGGGGAATTGCCACTAACAACCCTGAGCTTATGAAAAGGCTTCCTCCTGAAGTGGCCTATGAAAAGATTTACAACCTGGTTAAAGGTTGGGCCCATGAGATTAAAGAGATGCTTGGGGCTATGGGTATAAACTCTATTGAGAGCTTAAAGGGTAATAGAGATAAACTCAGAGCTGTAGGCTTAACAAAGGAAGAAATGGAAATTCTTGAAGTAAAACATGCAGGGGAGTAAAGTCCTATGTGGAATATAGCCCTTAGAGCAAAGGAGATTTCAGGTTGTGGCATTGCAGGAATAATTCATCGCAAGGGGGAATTGCTTCCTGGTGAGATGATTATCAAGGCTATATGTTGTCAGTATGAGCGTGGGAATGGATTAGGAGCTGGTTTTGCCGCCTATGGTATCTATCCTGAGTTTAAGGATTATTATGCCCTCCATGTGATGGCTCAAACCAAAAAGGCCTTAGAAGATGTGGAGGAACTTTTGCAAAAAAGGACTTTTTTGAATTTTCAAGAGCCTATTCCCACTCGTAAAGTTAGGACCATTAAAAATCCCCCCCTTTTCAAGAGGTATTTTGTTAAGCCAAAGTTAAGTGAAGAGCCCTCTGAGATTTGTCATATATCTGAAGAAGATAATTACATGGTCCAGTTGGTTATGGAAATCAATGAAAAGATTGAGGGTGCCTATGTGATCTCGTCAGGAAAGAACATGGGTGTCTTTAAAGGTGTGGGATTTCCAGACGAGATGGCTGAATTTTTCCGTATAGATGAGTATAGGGCCTTTATTTGGACTGCCCATAATAGATTTCCCACCAATACACCAGGTTGGTGGGGTGGAGCCCATCCTTTTACCCTCTTAGACTGGTCCATTGTGCATAATGGGGAGATTTCCAGTTATGGTACCAATAAAAGGTATCTTGAGCTCTTTGGTTATAAGTGCACCCTCTTAACGGATACAGAGGTAGTGGCCTATCTCCTTGATTTGCTTATTCGGAGACATGGTCTTCCCCTTGAGCTTGCCTGCAAGGCTATGGCCCCACCCTTCTGGATAGAGATTGATGAGATGGAGGAAGAAGAAAGGGAGCTTTATAAAGCTCTGAGAATGCTCTATGGAGGAGCAGTTTTAAATGGCCCTTTTGCCATTCTATTTGCCTATAATGGAGGTTTAGTGGGCCTGAATGATAGGGTTAAGCTTAGACCACTTGTGGCTGCTTCAAAAGGTGATCTCTATTTCATGGCTTCAGAGGAGGCAGCTATAAGAACCATATGTCCAGATCCAGAAAGGGTCTGGGCTCCTAAGGCTGGAGAGCCTGTTATAGTGGAAATGGAGGAGGGAGCCATACCAAACCAGAAAAGTTTCCTCAAGGTTAGACCAAAGGAGGAGAGAGAGGATGCCCTTAGAATTGGAAGTATCCCCCTTTCATTATTCGCAGGTAAATAAAATATTGCGAGAGCATATCAATAAGGGAGAAAAAGAATTTATCCTCAGAGGGGTTAACGGCCACCGTTATCTATTTGCTGGAGTTTCTGCGGAAATAACTGCTCAAATCTATGGAACCCCAGGCCTTGACCTTGGAGCCTTCATGAGAGGGCCTATCCTTAGAGTCTTTGGAAATGTCCAAGATGGGGCTGGGAATACTATGGACGAGGGAAAAATCATTGTCCATGGCATGGCTGGAGATGTGGTTGGTTATGCCATGAGAGGTGGAAAAATCCATGTTTTTGGTGATGTAGGTTATAGGGTTGGGATTCATATGAAGGCCTATATGGAAAAGGTGCCAGTTATTGTTATAGGAGGTAAGGCTGGAGATTTCCTTGGAGAATATATGGCTGGCGGGATTATCATCTTGTTGGGTATGAATACCATTTATCCGGAACGACCTATTGCAGGGCTGTTTCTGGGGACTGGAATGCATGGTGGCGTAATCTATGTAAGGGGCAAGGTCAAAGCAAGCCAGCTTGGCCTTGGCTTAAAACCCTATGCCCTTGAGAGTGAAGATGAAAAACTTTTAGAGAGGCACTTAAAGGAGTATTGTGAAGACTTTGGTCTTGACATCTCAGAGATACTAAAGGAGGACTTTGTAAAGATTATCCCATATACTCACAGACCCTATGGAAAGTTATACGCCTACTGATGAGGTTCCTTAACCTTGTAATAGAAAATTAGTGCTAACATCACCGCAGAAATAGCCAAGGCAAAGAAAAGGGACTCTAAGGGGGTCTCCCATAGCACTATCTTTTTGGTAAAGGTAACAGCAAGGATGAGGATTATTACACTGGCAAGTTTGGCCTTTAATTGATCAATACTTTCTACGGCAAGCCACTCTGGAAGGTCCAACTTCCCAATAAAGAGTTCATATAGACCAATGGCAAATATATAGAGTATTACGGCAAGGAGATAGAAGTCCATGAGAGCAATGAACTTGGTAGAGAGAAGGGTGGTGTCTTGAGAAGAGGGGTCTGTAAAAACCTTGAAAATTGTTTCTCCAGTAAGGTAGGCACCATAGAGAGTCAGAAAAAGGGCAGATATTATGAGTGAAATCACAGGGATAATAGCTATTTTTCTACTTTTCTCTATTAAGGAACGAAGATTCATGCCGTAAACTCTCAGCGTTATGTTCTTTCTAAATATAACTTAATGGTTTAGTATTGCCAAGGGTTTAATTATCTTGTTTCCAAAAGATTAATGAGTTAACCTTGACAAAATTTGGTTTGAAATTAGATTGAAGTAAAAGGATTTATAGAGAGTATAGCAATGGGGCTATTAGCTATAGATTTGGTCAAGACCTTAGATGAATTAGATCCCTCACTGAGGAAAGTCTTCATCAAGATTTTAGAAAAAATTGAGCAAACCTTAGGTGAAGCCGTAAAAAGAGATGACTTCATTCGTTTAAATCACACTCTTGAAAGGCTTAGCAATGCAGTTGAAGAGCTTAATAAGGCAGACTTACAAATCAGAGAAAATTTAA
>CAZBLU010000019.1:0-25498 GCA_964493015.1 uncultured Caldimicrobium sp. | reverse complement strand
GACTCGAACCCGCAACACCCGGGGCCACAGCCCGGTGCTCTACCATTGAGCTACGACCTCCATCTTCAAAATAAAATTTTAATCTATTTTTTGACTTTTTCAATTCACTCTTAATCCTATCCTCTAGTCATGTTTAATCAAGTTCAATCAAGTAGCCAAAGGCCGTCTAATTCTCCTGGAATGAACATTAGTTTTAAATTTGGGATACACAAATGTCCAAGTGGTGCTTCATTTATCAAGTTTATTCTTGCAACTCAAAAATTTCCTCTAAATTTAGCCAACTAATTTGTCCTGCAAAGGCCCTTATCAGTCTTACTTAACCTGTAAATAGGTTAATAACCTCTCTTCAGCAGCGCGCAAAGATGCCCCTAAAGGAATATCCACACCAAACACCTTTAAAGCCATCTCTAAGGCTCCCAAGGCAACAAGCAAGTCAAAGGGAGATTGATCACCCATATGGGTTATACGAATAATCTTTCCCTTTAGCTGATCCTGACCTCCAGCAAAAACTATCCCCCATCTATCCCTGAGCAACTTAAGAAAGGAACTCACCTCAAGCCCTGAAGGAGCTTTAATAACGGTTAAGGACTCAGCAGGAATTTCTGGAAATATCTCAAGGCCAAGGGCTTTGACTCCTGCCTGACAGGCCTCAGAAATTGCCTTGCAATGTCTGAAGATCTCAGAAAGACCAAGCTCCCTAATCCTTCGTAACATCTCCCTCAAACCCAAAAGAAGTGATACAGCAGGGGTAAAGGCTGTGGTATCTTTAGCATAGGCTTTCCTCTCTCTCTGAAGATTAAAATAATATTTAGGTAGTGTTGATTTTTCTGCCATACTTAAGGCCTTATCAGAAAAGGCTATAAAGGAAAGCCCAGGGGGAAGACTCAAGGCCTTTTGAGAGCCAGTAATCACCACATCAAGCCCCAACTCATCCATAGGCAGAGGATAGACCCCAAGGGCAGTTATAGCATCAACCACAAGTAAACAATCTCTGTCTTTAGTGAGTTTAGCAATTTCTTCCACGGGATGCTTAACGCCAGTGGAAGTCTCACAGGCCTGTATGAGCACAGCCTTCACTTCTGGATGGGCCCTAAGCAGGGCCTCTACTTGCTCAGGTTTAACTGCCCTTCCCCACTCAAGTTTTAGCGATAAGACTTGAAGCCCATAGGTCTCAGCAAGCTCCCGCCAACGCTCTCCAAACTTTCCAGCCTCAACGACAATTACCTTGTCCCCTGGTGAGAAAAGATTAACAATAGCTGCCTCCATAGCCCCAGTGCCAGAAGAGGCAAAAAAATAGACCTCCTTTTGCGTTTGAAAAAGATATTTCAGATTTTCTCTTATCTCCTTTAAGATCTCAGAAAATTCAGGTAATCTGTGATGCGTCATAGGTTGAGCCTGAGTGAGAAGGACCTTGGGGGAAACAGGAACAGGCCCTGGGGTAAATAAATATCTCTTGCCCAAGAATTCCATTAAATACCTCCCTCTTAAAAGTTTCACTAAATCTTACCCTAAAAGACCTTTTTATCAAGTAAAAGGACACTTGTTTAAGATATCTAAGTGTGTTAGGCTATGTCCTTTAGCGCTTGAGAAGTAGAAGGAAAATATTTGAAAATAACAACTGGTATGGTTGGTAGGTTTAAGGGGAAACTTCCTCTAAGGGTGAAGCTATATACTTTCATTTTGAGGAAAAGAGGGTAAATTAAAAATCAATGAGTGAGCCTAAGATAAATCCCCTTCACGAACTTATCAAATACCTCACTTACTTTGAGGAATTAGGTTATCCCTGGCTTCCTCGATACAGGGAATTTTCTTTTATCTTTAACAGAGAAAACTTTGGTCTGAAGAAAGGGGACTTAGAGGATTTATTTAACCAAATCTCACGGTGCCAAAGCTGTTTTCTTCATCGTATAAGGAAACAACCTGTTTTTGAAAAGAGGGGCTCACCGATAGATCTCATGCTTATTGGAGACTTTCCCAGCAAAGAGGATGACTTTTATGGGGTTCCTTTTTCTGGCCCTTTAGGTGAGACCCTTCAAAAGATGCTTCTGAGTATTGGCCTTAAAAGAGAGGATTTTTATGTAACCCTTGTAGTTAAATGTAAACCTCCAGCAGGAAGGCTTCCCGAAGAAGAAGAGATCCAGGCCTGCAAAAAATATCTCCTTCAAGAAATAATGCTCCTCAAACCAAGACTCATTCTCGCCTTAGGGAACTTACCTGTTAAGGTCTTTTTAGAAAAACCTGTAACCCTCTCCTCTCTTAGGAGCAAACCCTTCAAATATAAAAATTCCATGATAATCTTTACCTATCACCCAAGTTATATGTTAAAAAATCCTCAGGTCAAAAGATTTATCTGGGAAGATCTAAAAACCTTTAGGAAGCTTTATGATGAAACCTTTTAAATGTGGCCTCTTATCCCTTCTCTTTGTTCTCCTTACCATTATTCTGCCTAACAGAACATTTGCAGATGTTGTCTATCACATCAAAATTGATTCAGCCATCACCCCTGTCACTTCTAATTTTATTAGTTATGCCTTGAATTACGCCCAAGACCAAAAAGGACTTGCCCTAATCCTTGAGCTTGATACCCCAGGAGGCCTGGTTGAATCAACAAGAGAGATTGTAAAAGAAATCCTTCAGAGCAGTATCCCCGTTATAGTTTATGTAAGCCCTCAAGGAGCAAGAGCAGCTTCAGCTGGTGTTTTCATCCTCCTTGCAAGCCACCTTGCAGCCATGGCCCCCTCTACCCATGTAGGGGCTGCCCATCCTGTTGAACTCACTGGTAAGGCTGATCCCAAGATGCTGGAAAAGATTGCCAATGACCTTGCAGCCTGGGCCAAAAACCTTGCAGAAACAAGGGGGAGAAATGCTACCTTTGCCGAACGGGCGGTTAAAGAGAGTATAAGTATTACAGAAAAAGAGGCCTTGGCAGGTGGAGTTGTGGAAATCATTGCCAAGGATCTGGAAGAACTCCTTAAAAAGGCTGAGGGACGAAAGATTAAACTCAAAGAAAAAGAAGTTATTCTCTCCTTCCAGAAGGCCAAACTGGAAACTATAAAGGAGGACCTAAAAACCAGATTTCTCAAGGTGCTTGCCAATCCCAATCTTGTCTATTTTCTCCTTATGTTAGGGCTTCTTGGGCTCTATTTTGAACTATCTCATCCTGGGGCCATTTTCCCTGGCGTCTTTGGAGCCATATGTTTAATACTTGCCTTTCTTGGTTTAAGTATTATACCTATGAATTACGCAGGGCTTGCCCTGATTTTACTCTCAGGGCTACTTTTCTTTTTAGAAAGCCAAATCACCTCCCATGGGCTCCTCACCTTAGGAGCCATTATCTCCCTTCTCCTTGGCTCCCTCATTCTCTTTGGGCATAATCCACCTGCTCTTAGGGTCTATCAACCCTTCCTCATCACAGTGGTGATCACCTTTGCTGCCCTATTTGGGGGGATTACCTATCTTGCCATAAAGACCCTTAGAAAAAAACCTGTATCAGGTGGAGAGGGGCTACTTGGAAAACAGGGTAAGGCCCTGACTCCTGTAAGCCCTGAAGGTGGTAAGGTCTTCGTTGAGGGAGAAATCTGGCAGGCTATCTCTGATGAAAAAATTCCTGAAGGCTCCAAAGTGGTCATCCTTGAAAAAAAGGGCTTTCTTTTAAAGGTAAAAAGGCTTGACTAAGAGGCCTCTTTTAGTCCCTCTATTTTCTCAATGAATCGCCTTGCCAGTTTGAAAGCCTCTCTCACCACATCTTTATCATAAAGGAGCCCTCTATAATAGCCAGCTATGTGAAGCAAATCATAAAGTTTCTCAAATTCTCTCAAAAGTTTTCCATTATGAGGACTAAAGTATTTTTTTAGATACCCCTTGTAGGCCTCAGTTGATTTAGGTAGTTGCTTTTTAGTCAAGCCCGCCTTTTCCAGAAGGTATTCATTAATACTTTCAAGAACAGCTAAATAGGCAAGCCCAAAGGCCTGACGCACAGGCTTAAGAAAGCACATGTCTTTCTGGCACTACACACAAAAACTCCCCCACAAAAACTATTTCCTCTCCCCTTTTTACTTCAACTTCAACTTTGCGCTTTTTTCCCTCTACCTCCTTAACCGTGGCATAAGCAATCACTTCATCCCCTAAAACTACTGGTTTTAAAAATTTCACTTCAGCCTTAGCAAGCACTACTGTTTCTTCATTGACAGCAAGCATGGCTGCATAATCGGCAAGACTAAAAAGAAAGCCCCCATGGATCAACCCTTTATCGTCGGCAACCATCCTCTCATCCGTTTTAAGTTTGACCTTGGCAAAACCAGTATTGAGCTCTAAAGGCGTCCCACTTAAAGATTGATCTATCTTTTGATGGGTCTTAATTTCCATATGTCACCCTCCTCAAGAGAGCTTATCTAAACAAAATTCAATGTATAGGTGAGAATTATCCACTTTGAACTTAAAGGTCACCCGAGGGCTTTTGCAGAGGGAATGAATTTTATAGTCTTTACCTGTGATCATGCTGGGCACAGAGGCCTTTAAGGTGGTGCCAAAATTTTCAAATCTTCTTCTAAAGGCCCCGCAAATCATATTGGCAAGCTCACCTGCCATATCTAAGGCCTCCTGATTTAACTCCTGAGGTGCCTCCCCTAAAAGAATTTGCATAAGTTTAAAAAGAAGCTCCTTTTCAATGGAAACTACAAAGGCCCCCTGAAGCTTTTCCCCAGTTACTCCTATAATAGAAGAAATCTCAGCTAAAGCAAAATCCTCCTTCCTAACTTCTGTCCCTACCAATTCAGGGTTATTCCCCGTGTAAGTAGTAATAACCTCAGAGACTGCTTCTTTAATGGCGTTGGCAATTATATTGCTCATCTCCTAACCTCCCTTTAATCATATGCCAAAGTTTCTCTACAAGTTTTTCCACAGGAGCTTCTGAGTAATATAAAGTAACATGGGCAAAAGCCCTGTAAAGGGGCTCTCTCTCAGCGTAAAGCCTTTCTATTTCCCTTTCCCAGGATAAATTTGTAAGAGGGGGTCTTTGAGACTCGGTCTTAGGGTCTCTCTTTAATCTTTCCATAATAACCTTCATTGGGACCTTTAACCAAATAATTAAGCTCTCCCTTTGCAGGGCCTCCATTTCTTCTCTATGTAAGACAGCTCCACCTCCAAGGGCACATACAAGTCTTTCCTTCCCTAACAATCCCCTTAAATATAGCCTTTCCAGTTGGCGAAAGTAATCCCAGCCCTGCTCCTTAACTATTTCCCTTATGGTTCTCCCCTGTTCTCTTTCTATCTCCTCATCGGCATCTCTAAATTCCCAGCCAAGTTTTTGGGCTAAATGCCTCCCCACTGTGCTCTTTCCCGAACCCCTAAACCCTATTAAAATTATCTTATTCATAAATCCTTTCCAAGAGCTCCCAGAAACTCGGTAAAGATTTAGCTACACAGGAAGGATTCTCTATTTGTAGAGGGCCAGCCTTCAAGGCAAGCACGGCAAAGGCCATAGCTATGCGATGGTCATCATAGGTATTTATTAAAGCCTCCCTGAATTCCTCTCCACCCCTTATTTTCAGACCATCAGGAAGCTCTTCAATCTTCACCCCAAGTTTGGAAAGCTCTGTAGCCATGGCCTTAATTCTATCTGTTTCCTTATATCTCAGATGGGGTGCCCCATAGAGAAGGGTTTCTCCCTCAGCTAAAGCCCCAAGGACCGCCATAGTAGGAAAGAGATCTGGACAATCTCTTAAATTAAATTTTCCTCCTTTGGGCCTTCCCTCAAAGGAGACCTCAATTCCCAAGGGCTCTAAAGGTGAAACCTTTGCCCCCATCTCCCTAAGAAATTCCAAGAAGGCTACATCTGCCTGTTTGGTGTGGTAATCATAGTTGGAAATAATAACCTTGCCCCTCCCAAGAATAAGAGGTATGGCAAGGAAATAGGAGGCACTTGAGGCATCTGCAGGCACTTCATACTCTCTTGCCTGATAAGCTCCCTTAGGAACGTAAAAAACCCCTTCTCTGAACTCTGGATTTACCCCAAATTTTCTCATCACCTCAAGGGTCATTTCTACATAGCTCTGAGAAAAGAGCTCTCCCTCAATTTTAATCTCAAGCCCAGAGGGCAAATAGGGCCCAACAAGGAGTAAAGCTGAGATAAATTGACTACTCACATTTCCTGGAAGTTTTATAGGGCTACTCTTTAACTTTGAGGCATATACCCTTACAGGAAGGTACCCCTCCCTTTGCAGACACTCTATCCTGGCAGAAAGGCCTCTTAAGGCAAAAATTAGGGAATCCATTGGCCTCTCATGGAGGCGCTCCTTGCCATATATCTCCAACCAGTCACCCTCTCCTAAAGAAGCATAGGCAAGGAAAAAGCGAGCCCCTGTTCCGTTATTACCTAAATAGGTCTTCTCCCTTTGAAGCCTTGGTCTTCCTCGGACCCCCTTAATTAAATAATCATCTCCTCTTAGCTCAAAACTTACCCCTGTCTTTTCCAAGGCTTCCTTAAGTAAAAGGGGATCCTCACTCCTTAAAGGATTCTTAATTAGTGAGCTCCCTTCGGCAAGGCCTGCACACAAAAAGGCCCTTTGGGTCAAACTTTTAGATGAGGGAAGAGTAATTTTTAATTCCTTAAAATCCTTTAAGGGGTCAACTCTTCTAATTTCCAAGGACAAACTCCTTTTCTAATTTCTTTACTTCCTCATAAAGAACCCTCTCCATAACCTCAAGAGGTGGCTCAAAACCTGTAAAAAGCTTAAATTGCTCTGCTCCTTGATGGAGTAACATCCTCAACCCATCAATGACTATCAAATGGTTTCTTTCTGCAAGCTCTAAAAATCTCGTTTTCAGGGGAAGATAGACTATGTCCATGGCAACCTGAAAGTTTTTTATAATCTCTTCAGATACTGGGGATTCCTTGCTCTTTAAGCCCACGCTTGTTGCCTGAATGATTATATCTCCCTTGGTCTTTGGCAACTCCTCCCAAGGAAGGGCCTCTACAGAAAAACTCTTAGCAAGCTCTAAGGCCCTCTCCCAGGTGCGATTAAAGATTATGACCTCCCTTATATTTGCCTCTTTTAGGGCATAAATAACTGCCCTGCTTGCCCCACCAGCCCCTAAAACTACTGCCCTCTTCCCTTCTAAATTTATTCCTCTCTCCTCAAAGGCCTTTTTTACTCCCAACCAATCCGTGTTTGTGCCCCAGAGCCTTCCCCCCTTATTAATTACCGTATTGACAGCCCCTATCGCCTTAGCCACATTATCCACTTCATCAAGATAGGACATAATCTCCTCTTTATGGGGAATAGTCACCGAAACTCCTGAAATATTAAGAGCCTTAAGTCCAGAGAGAGCCTTTGCCAAATCATCCCTTTTTACCAAAAAGGCTCCATAAACTGCCCTAATTCCTAAGGCTCTAAAGGCAGCATTATGCATGGCTGGTGAAAGAGAATGAGAAACTGGATCCCCTATTATACCAAAGACCCTATACATTTTTCAAAACCTCAAAGAGTCTTTTAGCCTCTAAGATATCCATCTGTCCAGGGGCAAGGGGCTGACCCCCTGGGGGAAAGACATAGGTAAAAGGGGCACCAAGAAGTAAGCTCAAGAGGCGGGAAAGCCTTCCCTTCCCCCCCATACCAAAGACAATCATCTCAAGCCCAAAGGCCTTACCATATTCTATTAGGCTTAGAAGATTGAGGGACTCCTGCAGGCTCTGACAAAAAGTAGTTATCTTTAATCTCTTTATCCCCCTGTAAGAGGCCTCCTTAATTATCCTTTTAAGTGCAGTTATGGGGGGTGTTTTTTCAAAATTGTGATAAGAAAAGAGAAACTTATCTGGATAAAAGGGGCTTTTAGTGACCCTGTCTCTGTTTCTTAAAAAGGACTTCCACTCAAGGTCTATAAGATAAGCCCCAAGACTTGCGCACCTCTCAAGCACCTCTAAGCGCTCAAGAAAGGGCACCGCTCTTGCACCACCCTCCTCCCTTGCCCTAAAGGTGCAAATAAACTTATAAGGTAGAGCTAAAAGCCTCTCGAGGGGTTCTCCGAAAGGCTCTTCCAGATAGTCAAGCCTTAGCTCAAAAAGATGGGTATACTCCTTAGTTTGATTAAACTTGCTATATACTTCTTCCCAGGTCTTCTCAGCTAAGACTACACAAAACATTTATTACCAACTTAGAGCTCAAAGGTAGAGAGATAGTCATAGATCATCTGGTCGTAGGAACTGGTAAGTTTGAAAACCTTTTTAGCAAGTTCAAACCTGGTCTCTAAGGTAGTATTACCGTAAGCCCTGATCTCTTCAAGAACCTTCTCATAATCGGCAGGATCTATAACTACAGTCACATACTTAAAATTCTTGGCACTGGCTCTAAGTAGAGTAGGCCCTCCGATATCAATATTTTCAATAGCTGTATCCAGGTCTCCCTTTTGGGCAACAACCTTATCAAAAGCATAGAGATTGACCACTACAAGGTCAATAGGCTTAATTCCCACCTTTTTTACGGTTTCCACATGCTCAGGATCATCCCTTTTGAAAAGAATTCCCCCATGCACCAAGGGATGCAGGGTCTTAACTCTACCTCCAAGTATCTCAGGGAAACCTGTAAGCTCGGAGATATCAATTACCCTCACTCCACCCTCTCTAATGGTCTTTGCCGTACCCCCAGTGGAGACAATCTCAATCCCTAAGGAAGAAAGCTCTTTAGCAAACTCTACAATCCCTGTCTTATCAGTAACACTTAGGAGTGCCCTTTCCATTTTAGCCATTTTTGCCCTCCTTAATGAAGATTTTAGGCTATCCCAATCTCTTCATCTGTTAAGTAGCAGGCAGGGTCTGGGGCCCAGGTATCACCATAGTAAGCTTCTGCCCTCACCCTGAAATTGCCCCCACAGACCTCTAAAAATCTACAAAGGCTACATCTTCCCTTTACATGTTTCTTCTTCTCTTTAAGCTTGGCCATAAGAGGATCAGAGGTGTCCATCCAGATCACGCTAAAAGGCCTCTCCCGCACATTACCAAAGCTATAGTGCCTCCAGAACTGATCGGCATGCACTGAGCCATCCCAGGATACACAACCAATACCGACACCTGAGTTATTTCCCCCATTCATAAGGAGAAGTTGGTAGACCTCTTCTGCCCGAGGATTTCCCTCCCTCTTCATCCGTAAATAGAGATAGGGACCATCAGCGTGATTGTCCACAGTAAGCACCTCTACCTTGTGTCCCTTATCGTGGAGTTCCTTAGTTCTGTCAATGATATAGTCTACCCATTTTCTTGTCTCTTCATGAGAAAGGTCCTGTTCAATGAGCTTACTCCCCCTTCCAGCATAGACTAAATGATAAAAACATATGCGAGGGATCTCTGCCTCTTCCACAAAGTCAAAGACCTTGGGGATCTCTTCAGCATTAAATTTATTAATGGTAAATCTTAAGCCCACCTTAATGCCTTCACGCTTACAATTTTCTATAGCCCTTACTACCTTCTCAAAACAACCTTTAGAGACCCTAAAGCGATCATGAACCTCTCCAATGCCATCAAGGCTAATCCCCACATAGGAAAGGCCCAATTTCTTTAGCTCTTTAGCCAAGGCCTCATCAATAAGGGTTCCGTTGGTAGAAAGCACAGCCCTCAAGCCAAGGCTAACCGCCTTATGAATAAGGTCCAAAATATCAGATCTTACTAAAGGCTCTCCCCCAGAAAAAAGGACCACTGGACAGCCAAACTGGGCTAAATCCTCAAGGAGTCTAAAGCCCTCCTCAAGCGTAAGCTCATTCTCAGCAGGGTTATTGTCTGCAGAGGCATAACAGTGGATACATCTCAAATTGCAGGCCTTGGTCACATTCCAGACCACAACAGGCTTTTTATCCACAGAAAATTGTAACAAATGAGAGGGTAGATCCTTAGCCCTTCGTCCATAGCGCAGAGGGTCAGAGGCCTCAACTGTCCCACAATAAAGCTTAGAAATCCCTATCATCTCTTTTAAACACCTCCTATTTTTTTGTAAGGGCCTTTAAGGCCTTTAAAAATTCTTCTTCAGTAAAGGGGTAGTGAAGGATATAGTCTGCTCCACTATCCCGAGCCTTAATCTCCTCTTCGGGATACTTGCATTTACAGATTGCCAAAATGGGGATCTCCTTAGTTTTAGGACTGGACTTTAGAAGCAGAGCTCCAGCAAAACCGTCTAACAGAGGCAAATCCTTCTCTAAGATAATAAGGGTAGCCTTAGCCTTTTTAGCCCTTTCTATTAATTCCTCCCCACTCTCTACAAACTGGTATTTGAGCTTGTGTGCCTCTAAGATAGGCTTTAATTTTTGGAAAATACTTTCGGAGAGGGCAAGCAGAATCATTTTAGGTTCTCAGAAGCTCTTCAAGAAACCTATCTGGATCAACAAAGGCGCTTTTAGTAATATAAAACCTATTTTTTCTTCCAGTATCCCTCAAAATTGCCAGGGTATATTCGAACTTAGAAAGGGCCTTTTCACAAAAGGAGAAAACACCCTGATCCTTTTTCATAACCTCTTCCATAATATAATCAATAGTATCTTCTGTAAAAAGGACTTGAATCTGATTTCTCCGAGAAAAGGTATTTTCATAGGCCTTAATTTGGCGATACAAGTTAGATAGCTCCTCTAAGGCCTGAGTAAGCTCTATATCTTCTCCCTTGTAAAGCTCAAATAGAAGATTAATCCTCTTAGGGGTAAGTTCTAAGGCCTTTTCCTTGAGAGGCCCTTCTTTAGTTGCCAAATAATTAAACATTCTCTCTCTTTCCTCCAAAAGGGCCTTCCTATATGCCTCTTGAAAGGCTTCTCCCTCAGGAGAGGCAATGAGGCTTTGCAGATAACCCTCTGGATCGTTAATAAGCTCCTTAGTCACCCCTAAGGTATTGATAGGATAAGAGGGGAGAACTCTTTCAAAGGGAGTTAAAGCCCTCTCTAAAACCCGAGCCAAGGCCCTCGCTCCTGTTCCTTCTTGAAAGGCCCTTCTGGCAACCTCCTCTAAGGCCTCATTTGTAAATGCAAGATCAATTCCATATACCTTAAAATCTCTCTTTTTATTGAGCATAATAGCATTATTGGGATTGGCAAGGATTTCAAAAAGCTCTGCCTCACTCAAGGGATCAAATACAGCAATTACAGGAAATCTCCCCACAAATTCCCTTTCAAATCCGTAATTCACAAGATCTTCTGGAATGACAAATTTTAGGTAATTTACTTTCACCTCGTCCTTTCCCTCAATCTCCGAAAGAAAACCAAGTCTCTGTTTTTTTAGCCTCTTTTTGATAATCTCTTCAAGACCCTGAAAGGCCCCACTTACCACAAAGAGAATATACTTGGTGTTAAGAGTAAGCTTGCGTTTTTTACCTCTATTCTCCTCTGGATAATCAAGGAGTTGAAAACCCTCATGAATGTTTCGGATCTCCACCTCGGTCTCCTCTAAGGGCTTGAGAAGGGCTCTTTGAACCCCAGTTCTTGAGACATCTGGCCCAATTACCTCCCCAGGGGAAGCAATCTTATCTATCTCATCCAGGTATACAATGCCAAAGCGAGCCTTCTCTAAGTCTCCATCAGCCTCCCAGTAAAGATCTCTGATGAGGTCCTCTACATCGCCCCCTACATAACCTGTTTCACTGAACTTGGTCGCATCCCCCTTGACAAAGGGAACTCCCAGTTTCTTAGCAATCAGTTTGATAGTGTAGGTCTTCCCTACCCCTGTAGGTCCAATGATAATGATGTTGTTCTTAACAAAACCAACTGTTTCATGTCCTGGCTCTTTGGTAAGAATATTTTTGGCCTTGTGAAAATGAGTGCAAATCTTAGTAGAAATTATCCCCTTGGCCTCTCTTTGGCCAATAATATACTGATCCAGATAGACCTCAAGATCCTTGGGCTTGAGATTAAAGTGATAGAGAAAATTATTTCTCTGGGTTAAATTGATACGTTCAACCTTGGGTTTGCCTGCCTTTAACATAGCTTAATTATTCAATATAAGCCTATTTATAAAAAAGTAAATACCTTACAATAAGTCCTCTGGATCTACATCTAATTCTATATTTATACCAGCCATCCTCACGTCTTTGAAGGCATCAAGGAGTATGTGGAGATCTCGATGAGAGTCACTCTTGAGTAAAAGGAACCAGCGATATTTTCCCCTTAATTTCCTTAGAGGAGCAGGAGAAGGCCCTAAAATTTCCAAAGAAAGATTCTTTTGCTCCTTAAAAGTCTCCATTTCCATCTTCAGCTTAGTAGCTTTTTCAATAAGTCTTTCTTCGCTTGCTGCCTCCATTTTGAAGAGCGCAAGCCTTTTAAAAGGCGGAAAACCGTATTTTTTCCTCTTCAAAAGCTCTTCCTGAAAAAAGGTCTCATAGTCCTGTTTTAGGGCAAGATTAATCACATAGTGTTCTGGCATAGCTGTCTGGATGATCACTTTACCCCTTTCATCCTTTCTTCCAGCCCTCCCCTCGGCTTGCAAGAGAAGTTGAAAGGTCCTCTCTTCTGCCTTATAGTGGGGCAGGAAAAGGCCTTCCTCAGCCCTCAAAACAATGACTAGGTTAACCTGAGGGAAATTATGCCCATGCACTCCCATTTGTGTCCCTACAATTATTTTAGGCCTGGGATCATAGAGCTTGTTTAAAATCTCATTTAATTTTTTCTCTGAGGTAACGGTATCTCGATCAAAACGCAAGATCTCCACACCTGGAAAAAGTCTCTGAAATTCCTCTTCCACCCGCTCAGTCCCCAGGCGAAAATACCTCTGCTTAGGAGAAGAGCAATTGGGACAAAGGATTTTACTCCCTATCTCGAAGGCACAATAATGACAAAGAAGCCTTTCCTCACTCTTATGGTAAGTAAGAGGAATACCACAATTGGGACAAGCCCAGACATAGCCACATTCTTCACACCTAACAAGTGGGGCGTATCCTCTTCTATTCAGATAAACAAAGAGAGATTTTCCTTTAGCTAAGGTCTTTTCTATTTCGTAAAGGACCTCTTTGGAAACCCATTCCTTAGGTTTTAGCTTAACAAGCTTCACTTCAGGCATCTTGACGAAAGGTCTTTCCTTTAGGGTAAGCAGGTTATATACTCCTCTGCGCGCGTAAAAATAGCTCTTTATACTGGGTGTTGCAGAGCCAAGTAGAACCATAGCTCCTTCCCTTTTTCCTCTCAGTATAGCCAGATCCCGAGCTTGATATTTACAAGGAAGATTCTCCTCCTTATATGAAGGGTCATGTTCTTCGTCCACAATGATGAGTCCCAACCCCTCAACAGGTGCAAAAATAGCAGACCTTGTGCCAAGCACTATCTTTGCTCTACCCTCAAGGACCTTCATCCACTCAGAGAACCTCTGGTTAGAGGTAAGGGCACTGTGGAGCACAGCTATCTCTCCCTTAAAATGATCAAAAAGAAGCCTCTCAATATAATGGGTAAGGGCGATCTCAGGTAAGAGAAAAAGAACCCTTTTCCCCTGGGCTAACACTCTCTTTATCAACTCAAGATAAATGAGTGATTTACCAGAGCCCGTAACCCCGTGGAGCAAAAAGATTTGTCCCTTTCCCTCATATAGCCCTTTTTCTAACTGCTGAAGAATCCCTCTTTGAGTAGGAGTAAGGACATAATCTCTTAGGGGCTCTGTTGGCAAAGTTATCCGTCTCATCTTGGGAAATTCTAATCTCTCTAAATAACCCTCCCTCAAAAGCCTTTTTAACTCCTTTGAGGCTATTTTTTCTCGCAAAACATAGGCAGGAAGCTCCAAATTCTCTCCGAAAAGCTGAGCCAAGCTCTCCCCAAGCTCTCCTTTAGGTCTTTTAACAAGTCTATAAAAGACTTCAGTAGCAAGCTTAACTCTGGGGATCTCGCTCTTTACTAAGAGTAATCCTAACCTTTCCCAATTTTTGATATTTTTAAGTTTTAATTTGTTTTTTTTTAAAAAGGTTTTCAAATTAGCTCCACCTTTCAGACACTGAGTGAAAACCTGAGGGAGGGTTCCCTTTTTAAGGGCCTTTTCTCCCTCCTCAGTCAAATAAATTCTTCTCTCAGGCATTTTGAAGACACCAGAGGGAAGAGCCATTTTTAAGACCAAACCCAAAGGGGTATGATAATACTTTGAGATCCATTCAAGAAAGGGAAAAAATTTAGGAGGATAAAGAGGCAGGGGATCTAAGACATCAATAATTTCTTTATATTCAATGGTGGGATCGAGTTTATCTGGCGTTGTCTCTATCGCATTCCATACTATACCTACAAGGGTCTGTTTCCCAAAGGGCACTACAACTCTCACTCCAGGGGGTATAAAGATATCACTTAAATAATGGAAACTTTTAAAGAGGGGAAGAGGAAGAGAGACCTCTATAAGGAACATCAAAGTTTAGCACAGAACTCTTGGAGAACCTCCCTCAAATGTGGGTCTTTGAGGGCGTAGTGCAGAGTGGCTTTGAAGAATCCTTTGGGATTTCCCGTATCAAGCCTAATTCCTTGAAAGAGATAACCATAAACGGGGAAACCAGCATCAATCATGGCCTGGATGGCATCTGTTAACTGATACTCCCCAGAGGATTTAGGTATCTCTTTTAAAAATCTAAAGATAACTGGGTCAAAGATATATCTTCCAATTATAGACAGATTAGATGGGGCATCCTCTGGAGAGGGTTTTTCCACAACTCTTTTTACAAGAAGTAGATCCTCCCTAATTTTTTCTCCTTCAATAATGCCATATTTGGAGACATCTTCCCAGGGGACCTCTTCTAAGGCAATAAGGCTATGTTGTTTAGCCTTAGCTGAAAGAGTTAAATAAATTTCTGTCATCTGTTTCAGACAGGGGATCTCTGAGTCCACAAGATCATCACCTAACACCACAGCAAAGGGTTCATCTCCCACAAGCCTTTCAGTCATAAGCACAGCATGCCCAAGTCCTTGTGGGACCTTCTGTCTAATGGAACTTAAGTATTTTATCTTTTCTTCCACCTCCTCCACCAATTTTAAAAGGGCCTCTTTCTTTCTCTCGGCAAGAAATTGCTTGAGCCCTAAATCCACATCAAAGTAATCAAGAATGGCTTCCTTGCCGTAGGAAATAACAAAGATGAGGCTATCAAAGCCTGAGGCAATAACCTCATCTACCACATATTCAATCACAGGGCGATTTAGTAGCGGAAGGAGCTCTTTCGGAATAACCTTGGTCACAGGAAGCATCCTTGTGCCAAAGCCAGCCACAGGAAGCACTGCTTTTCTAATCATCAAAAGGCCTCCTTAAATTTTTCTTTGGCAATTTTAAATGGTCTATAAAGATTTTCCCAATAGGTCCTGCTTTTTCGGTAAATTTTACCAAATTCCTTAAGATCTCCTTCACTTACTACTAAATTGGCCCCGTAAATAAAGGACTCCTTGGGATCAAGGGTATGAAAAAAGGGAGTAATGTAAACTATAAAGATATTGCGCCTTTTTTCCAGGGGTAGAGTGTCTAAAAGTTTTTTGGCTTCCTTCAACCTTTCCACACTATTAATTCCCAGTATAATATTCTCGATCTCGGCATATCTTACCCAATCAGAGATTTCTCTAATTTCAGAGAGTACTCTCCATTCCGTCTCTCTGTTGAATGAAGCCTCTGCATTTGAGACATCTTCTCTTTTAAAGAAAGCCTCAATAGGAGTAAGGGGAGATGCTAATTCCCAGTAACACAGGGTCAAGGGACGATCCAGAAGTAGATCTTTTAGCTCTAAACTCATCTAACACCCTTTCCCTCAATTTCCAGGTAAGTTGGGATCTCTTCCCTACCCCATTGTTTCTTGATGAGTTCTATCTGTCTGCCCACAATATCCTTTCTCAAAGCATGATAATATGCAGTTTCTTCATCTATAAGTCCTTCACGAAAGAGTTCTATGAGTTGTTGATCAAAGGTTTGCATGCCAAAAGGACCGCCTTGACTCATAACGTCGTAGAAAGTCTTTCCTTCAGATTCGCCAGTTAGAATAATTTCCTTAGAGCGAATGTTGTTGTAAAGAATATCAAAGACAGCAACTCTTCCCCCATCTACTCGAGGTAATAATTTTTGCCCCACAATCCATCTTAGGGCAGCTGCCAACCTTTGCCTAATCTGGTATTCTTCCTCTTTACTGTAAAACCCTATAATTCTGTTTATCGTTTGGCCAGCCCCTATTGTATGCAGGGTTGAAAAGACGAGATGTCCCGTTTCTGCTGCTGTTAAGGCTATATCCATAGTCTCACGGTCACGTATTTCACCAACAAGGATAACATGAGGTGCCTCCCGAAGGGCTGCCCTCAAGCCCTCGGCAAAAGAAGAAAAATCTGTCCCCAATTCACGTTGGTTAATTGTAGCCCTAATGGGGCGATGCAAATATTCAACAGGATCTTCCAAGGTAAGAATATGTACTGGCTCATTCTTATTAATCTCGTGCAAGATAGCTGCTAAAGAAGTGGTTTTCCCCTGACCAGTTGCTCCAGTTACCAGAACAATCCCAAATTTTTCTTTGGCAATCTTATAGAAAACCTTTGGAAGATTAAGCTCTTCAATACTTTTAATCTTACTCTCCAATTTACGCATCACGATGTTATAGGTCCTCTGACGAGAAAAGATATTCACCCTGAAACGGGTCTCATCATCCAAATAATAGGAAAGATCTGTATAGCCATCAACTAAAAGTTTTTTATAAAGATAAGGTCTATCCCTCAAGAGTAAAAAGGCAATTTCCTCTACTTGAAAAGGATTTAAGACCTCTACAGGATAGTCTGAAAGAAAGACTGATTTCATCCTCCCATAGACCATGACCTGGAAGGGATACCCTGAGAGAATGAATATGTCGGAAATTCCCGGCTCCAAAAAGGCTAATTTACTAATTAAATCCTTAAGCTCAGGCTCAGTTAACATTAGCCTTAGCCAGGCAATTCGGTAAAATCAATGGCATCCCTGTTCTGGACAAAGGGCAAGAACCTGGATTTATCAACAGCTTTGATAAAAGCCTCTTCAGGACTTATAATACCTTTGCTTAAATAGTCCATAATACAGTCATCAAGACTCATCATGCCAAACTTTTTGCCTGTCTGAATCATGGAAGGGATTTGGTGAATTTTACCTTCCCTGATTAGGTTTCTCACTGCTGGCGTAGCTATGAGTATCTCTGTAGCCACAATTCTCCCAGGACGATCTATCCTCTTGAACATGGTCTGAGATATAACTGCCCTTAAAGCCTCAGATAGAGTTGTCCTTATCTGTGCCTGCTCATCAGCAGGGAAAACATCAATAATTCTATTTATAGTTTGGGCGGCAGAGATGGTATGAAGGGTTGAAAGGACGAGGTGTCCCGTTAAGGTAGCCTCGATAGCTAAAGCAATGGTCTCTCTATCTCTCATTTCACCAACTAAGATAATATCTGGGTCCTCCCTCAGAGCTGCTCTTAAAGCATTGGCAAAACTTTTAGTGTGAGTCCCAACTTCCCTTTGATTGATAAGACAATTTTTTGGTTCATGGACGAATTCAATAGGATCCTCAATAGTGATGATATGGTCATAGCGCATGCGATTGGCATAATCTATTATAGCAGCAAGAGTGGTTGATTTACCAGAACCTGTAGGACCAGTAACTAAAACTAATCCCTTAGGAAGAAGAGCAAGCTTATTAAGAATTAAAGGAAGCCCTAACTCTTCGACGGTCTTAACTTTTGTAGGAATAACCCTGAAAGCAGCAGCAATTCCCTTACGCTCCTTATAATAGTTTACCCTAAATCTGGCTAACCCAGGTAACTCGAGACCAAAATCAACCTCCCCCTCTTCCTCAAACCTCTTAATCACCTCTTCTGGAGCAATTTCATAGAGCATCTCCCTGAGTTCATCTTCTTCTAAGTCTTTATATTTGACCCTCTGCAGATCTCCATGAAGCCTAAGCAGAGGAGGATTGCCCACAGAAAGATGAAGGTCTGAAGCACCTGTCTCAACTAAAAGTTTAAAAAAGGGATCAAGCTTAGCCATCTCTAAGGAAAATAATTTAGCGAACTTCCACTAAAAGTCAATAGGAAACGCTAAGCATAGAGCAAAAATCGGGAGAGTGCTTTCCTTAAGAGATCAAAACTCTTTACGAAAAGGTATAAAGAAAATTAAAAATTTGATGCAAAGGTAGAATTTGAAAGGGTGTAGAATTTGAATGTATATAAGTTCTAACTAAAAGAGGTTGTAAAAGGGACACTTTAAAGTATACTTAAATTGCCGTGAGAGGAGATAGCTTCGAATTAATTAAGAGAGAACTTAGCCTTATTGAAGAAGCCCTTCAGAGACTTAGAGTCTCCCAGCATCCCTTTATAAACCAAGTAAGTGAATATGTGCTCTTTGCTGGAGGAAAAAGGGTTAGGCCCCTTCTCTGCGTCCTCTCTGCCAAGGTTTTTAAGCCAGAACTTCAGGATCACTTATACGAAACAGCTTTGCTTTTTGAGTATATCCATGTTGCTACCCTTTTGCATGACGATGTAGTTGATGAAGCCCAATTTCGTAGAGGGAGAAAGGCAGCAAGGAATCTTTGGGGCAATCAGGCTACCATTTTGGTTGGGGACTATCTTTACGCAAAGGCCTTAGACATAGCAAGTAGTCTAAAAAATCCTGAAGTCATGGAAGCCATCACTAAGACTACTCTGCTCATGAGTGAAGGTGAAGTGATGCAGCTTCTCCACTTAGATGATACAGATCTCAGTGAAGACTCTTACAGGGAGATTATCTTTCGCAAAACAGCTGCCCTTTTCTCCTGTAGCTGTAAAGTAGGTGCCATCTTAGCTGAAGGGTCTCAAGCCTACATTGAAGCCCTTGCCCAGTATGGCTATCATCTTGGCATGGCCTTTCAGATGGTGGATGATCTCTTAGACTACACCAGTGTAGAAACAGGCAAAGACTTGGGCAAGGATTTTGCTGAGGGTAAGATTACTCTGCCAGTTATTTTAGCCCTTAACTCAGCCCCTCCCATGGAAAGAGAGCTTCTTCTTACTCTCTTGAAAAGTGAGCAAACCTCTTTTGAGGATTTTCATAGAGCCTACGAAATCATTGAAAGAAATGGTGGCTTTGTCCAATGCTCCATTAAAGCTAAAGAAGAGGTTGCTAAAGCTAAAAAGGCCTTAGAATATCTCCCAAGCTCACCCTATAAAGATTCCCTTGTATTTCTTGCTGATTATCTTTTAGAAAGAAAAAAATGATAAAGAAAAAAATGATCAACCCTATTAAACTTCTGATCTTCGATTGTGATGGGGTTCTCTTTGATTCCCGCAGAGCTAACGAGGAGTATTATAACCACATTTTAAAGGCTGTGGGAAGAGCACCTCTTACTAAAGCTGAGCTTGACTTTGTTCATATGCACTCCCTCCCAGAGTGCTTAGATTACCTCTTTAGAGAACATCCCCATCTAAAAGAAGAGGCCATCAAGGTCTCTAAGGAAACTTCCTATAGTAAGTTTTTTCCCTACATGATCTTAGAAGAGGGAATAAAAGATTTTCTTGACTGGGCACATCAAAGATTTTTTATTGCCCTCTGCACCAACAGAACCACCTCCACCAAACCTCTCTTAGAGCACTTTGACCTAAGCAAGTATTTTCATTTAGTGCGGACAGCCCTTGATTACCCCAAAAGTAATCCCTTAGCCCTTGCCACTATATTAAGTCACTTTAAGGTGAGGCCCCATGAAAGTATCTATATTGGTGATTCTGTTATTGATGAAAAACTTTGTGAGAGTTGTAAAGTCCCGCTTATTTCATATAAAAATCCCTCTCTAAAGGCCATCAAGGTTATCTACCATTATGAGGAGCTAAAAACCTTTCTTCAAAGTAATGGCTTATGTTCTTATCGAGACCTTGCTCCTTAAGCAATTCGAAAGTCCTTATAAATATTTCCGCTGCAAGGAAGTTCCTCTTTAAACCATGAGGAACTAAAATGTAGAGATACCTTATGGCCCTGGTGAAGGCCACATAAAGGAGGTTAAAGACCTCTAAGGAATGGCTTATCTTTATAAAATTATAAAGCCTTAACAAGTCTGGCGTAAATTCCTCTTTCTTACCTTTGTGAACCCCCTCTTCAGTAAAGAGAAAGCCAAGGTTTAATCTAAAGGACTTGGGAGTAAAATCTAAGGGAACTATTACCTTTTCGAATTCAAGTCCCTTAGCTAAATGGATATTCAGCACCCTTATGAAACTCTTCTCAGGAGAGGTCTCAATGTCTTCCTCAAGGATGGGCTCACAATTCTCTAAAAATTCGTCTCCATCCCCACCTTGGGAGACAAATCTGAGAACTAAGCTCAAAAATTTATAAAGATATGGCTTTTCCTGGGGGAATCTTTCCTCAACTTTGAAGTAATCAATTATATGTCTCACAAACTGATACAGATTGAGATAGGCCCCCTTTTCCAGAGGATGCTTTATCTTTTTTTCCCAGAACTCTTCCCAATAATTTTGCAAATAATCCCTTAGGGTAAAGGCCTTATCAGCGCCACCCAGAAAGTTCAGATATCCTTGAAGAATATCATTTCCCTCCTCAAAAAAGCCAAGCAACAGAGTGAAAAGGGCAATTTCGTCATCAAGGTCATATAGTAGCCTGATAAAGGCTGTAAGGTAATTAACGAGAGGGGACTCCTTTAATTTTAAAAAAGAACTCCCCTGCACGGAGAAACCAAGGGAAGTGAGATAACTGGAGAGCTGAGTGACCTGTTTATTCTCTCTACAGAGGATGGCAATCCCTTCAAGCTCTCTCTTTTCCTTTAAATCAGTAAGGATCTTAGCAATATGCTCCCAGAGCACCCTTTGGACCTCTTGCTGGGAAGCCTCCTTGTTGAAGACCAACCAATCTATAAAAACCTTACCCTCAAGATCTTTATGGCTTTCCTGCTCGATGTTTTCAAAGAGCTCTAAAAATTCCCTTTCAGCAATATCTAAAAGGGCCTCATCTACTTTATCACTTTCCCTGCCAAATAGAAGTCTCTGTAGAATTGGCCTCTTGTGAGTGCCATTTTTAAGCACCTCAAAGAAGTAATTATTGAATTTCACAATTCTGAGACAGCTTCTGTGATTACACTTTAAAGAGCTTTCCACAAGGTCATAGGGAGCCAGATCTTCTTTAAGCCTTCTTAAGAGCGAGGGATCTCCTCCTTTCCACCTATAAATGGACTGCTTGGGATCTCCAGCCGTTATAAATATCCTGCCATCGCTTATCAGATCTTCAACGAGCGGATAAATAGCTAACCATTGCAGTCTATCTGTATCCTGAAATTCATCTATGATAAAAGCCCTTAGCTTACCCAGTTTTAGGTAGATCCAGGGAAGAAAATCCCGATGCAAACTTTGAGCTAATTTTTCCTTCCAGAGCCCCATATAGATGGCTCCTTCCTCAAAGAGCACTCTCTCGAGCTCCTCTTTAAGTAGGAAAAGAAGATAAAGATAAAAATTTCCTCTCTTAAGAGATAATGAATCTTTACTCTGCACCGCCTCTTTTTCCCAAATATCCTCTTTTAAAAGGGATCTTGCCAAAAGAAGACTTTCCTCATAAGTAGACATCTTAAGTAGTTCTTCCAGGTTTCTAAGAATTGTGCCCTTCATATTTATCCTTAGTTTATCTTCAGCTGAGAGGAGAAAATCTACGAATCTTTCAAAGAATTTTTTGATATTTGGCTCGTTTTGAGATCTCAAATAAAGCCTAATTAAGGCCTTTTCTAACTCGCCTTTGCCAATATATTCCTTTATAGAAAAATGAGGGTGAAGATCAAGCTCATAGGCTAATCCTCGAAAAAATTTGAGGAGAAAGCTATCAATAGTCTTTATCTCAAGATAATCATAGTGAAGAAAGATTTCTTCAAGAATCTCTTCAGCCCTCTTAGGGGTGATACCAGTTAGTTCTGAAAGCCTTTTTCCTTCCTCGCTCTCTAAGGCAATTTGCTTAAGGAATTTGATAATACGCTCTTTCATCTCATACACAGCCTTATTGGTAAAAGTTATGGCAAGGATATCTTTGAAGGAAGGGCTCTGTGAGGAACTTTCCTTGAGGAGAGAAAGATAGCTTAGGGCTATTTGAAAGGTTTTTCCACTTCCAGCACTTGCCTGATATAGAATGATTGAAGGGCGCATAGATTAGATATTATTAGCTAACTTGCAAAAATCAAGAGAGTAAGATAGAACTAAGAGGAGGGGCTTAAAGCCCCCCTGTGGATAACTATCTCTTGAGATTGATGAGCTCTTCAAGCATGGTGTCTGATACCGTGATGATCCGGGAGTCTGCCTGAAAGCCTCTCTGGAATATAATCATTTTTACAAACTGTTCTCCAAGGTCCACATTGGACTGTTCAAGAGAGTTTGGAGCAATGGTGCCAAGGCCGTTGGTGCCTGGTTTACCGGTGACTGGTGGCCCTGAGTGGGTGGTCTCTCTGAAAAGATTTCCCCCAACCTTTTGCAGCCTTTCTGGGGCATTAAAGTTAGCCAGCCCTACCATCCAGAGAGGGATAACCCTTCCATTGGAATAAATTCCTGTAATTCTTCCCTCGTTATCCACCGATATATTCTCCAAGGCTCCAGGTCCAAATCCATTTTGATCATAAAAGAGAGTAGCATTTGAGGTGGCGTATTGAGTTGTACGCACGGATTCAGATCTCCAAGTATCTTTATAAAAATAGCCAAAATTCAATTCAATTCCCTGGAGATCTGCCCTTGATAAACCTTGATTTACATCATTGGGGGCATAAATTTCATAGGGAAAATCTATACCTAAGAAATCTGCAATGAATAAGGGATAACCATTTTCACCTAAGGCATTAAACTTATCCTCAGGAAGAGCAATAGGCTGACCGTTTTGGTCAATTATCTGGATCGGATTTCCCGTATTGGCATCAAGTCTATAAGTTTGGAAAAATCTCTTTATATTTCCCTGATTATCAAACTCAACCCTTCCATACATTAGAACCCCTCTTTTTTCTTCGGTAAAGACCTTCCCAGAATTTATTTCTAATTTCTGAATAATAGCGCCTTCCTCATATTGCCATTGCATGGGAAGAGAATCCCGTACAAAATCTCTTTGGTCTTCAGAAGGATTAGAGGCAACCAAGAATTCCCAAACATTATCCTTGGTAGTAGGTGAATAATAAATAGTGATTTCATGGGGGGTTCCTAAGGAATCATAAATAAATATAGTAGAACGGTAGGCATAGGCAGTTGAAGGAATGGGAGTTTCATTTTTTGCATTCCAGGCATCAAGAAGAGTAGAGGTTTCTTGAAGGGTATATAGGGTAAGGGTTAGATTTGTTGGTCCAGAGGTTAAATTTGACCAATCAAAATTAATGCGTTGAGAAGTGCCATCTAAGAAAAAGAAAGTATTAGTTTCATTAGAATTTTCTCCTTTAGCTAATACTATCCCCTGATCCTGAGAGGGATCCGTAGCACCCTCTGTCGGATTTTCAACAATATAATAATCCCATCTTCCATCAGTGGAATCATAATACAACCATATTCTTAAGTTTCTACTGGTATTATTAGCATCAAGCACACTAAAATCTTGACTAATCCAAGAATTCTGTGCTATAGTTCCACTTAATTCTATTCTCCCATCTCTTCCAGGGATGTTGAGAGCATTTGGTGTTTGTTGATCATGAGTTATCCCACTCCAGTCAAGAATAACCTGCTCTTTCGTGGTGGGAAGTTCAATGGTAGTCCTCGTATAGGTAACATTACTTCCTGAGGCAAGTGTAGTATTAGTCTTAATATCGGTTATAGTATAAGTCCATTTCTGGATAGAGGCATCCCATTCAAGAGTTATTCTAATTTTATTATCCTGTTGATCTACATCTCTTATTACAAATTCTTTAAGTATAGAAGTAGTCCCTAGTGTATTAGGATCATCATAAATATTTCCACTCAAATTAATAACTTTTACTCTGGACTCTGTCCTTGCATCTAAGTTGGTTATCATATCAACCTTAGTTGTTTTGACAGGAGGAGAGCTTCTATCAATTCTAATATCTGATAAAGCTCCAGTTATATCATTAGTAATCTCATCAATTTTCCATCCTTGCACCCTTAAACCCTGGGGATTTACTAAATAGCCCTCCTTGTCAATGACAAATTGTCCATCCCTGGTGTAAAAGATCCCCCCTGTTGTTTGAGGATTTCTCACCATAAAAAAGCCAGCTCCAGCAATAGCCATATCTGTGGGGCTTGCCGTAGATTCAAAGGCTCCCTGAGTAAAGAGCTGATAAAGGGCCTGAATGCCTGCTCCCCTTCCCAGTTGGCCAGAGCCTGCAGTAGTATTGATATTCTGCGCCATAATGTCTGAAAAGGTTATGCGGGCTCCTTTAAAGGCCGTGGTGTTTAAATTAGAGACATTATCACCAATCACACTCATGCCATGCCCAAGGGCTCTAAGACCACTTGTTCCTGTAAATAGGGCATCTGTTAAACCCATAAAATCACCCCCTTTATGATTTTATCGGTAATTTTTATTCATAGCTTTACTACCTTTGTCTTAAGAAATCTTCAAGCATAGCATCTGCGGTAGTAATCACCCGAGAATTACTTTGAAAGCTTCTCTGTAACATTATAAGATTGACCATCTCCATAGCCAGATCTACATTAGAACCCTCTAAGGCTCCAGAAAGAATGCGCCCCCGCTCTGCTGAGCTTGGCATAAAGAGATAGGCTGTAACACCTGGCCTTGCCCTAAAAAGACCATTGCCGATCTTCTCTAAAGACTCTTCATAGCCTGAAAAATCGGCAAGGAATAATCTTGCTACCTCAATATCCTTTTGATTGGTATACCAAGCCCGGATTAATCCCTCTTCATTTATAACCTCAATTCTATCAAATACCCCAGAGGGATAGCCATCTTGGACAAAACCGAGCATGGTGAAAGGACTTGCCACCATTTTAATAGCCTCAACTTCCCTGGTTATGGTGCCATCTTGATTCACTCTAAAGCCAAGATCAAGGGTCAAGGCCTGGACATTGCCTCCAATATTCATGTTGATCTTAGGTTTCTCAAGGGTGGTTAGATCAAGGGGCGTTAAAGCTCCATCAAGGCCAACCTCGGCAAAGGAGGCAAAAGTTAGTTCACCTCCTCCCCCAAAGGTAAGATTTCCATAGAGAAAGGCTCCCTGCATTTTTCCTGCTCCTCTTCCATCTTTTGCTGGTTCTGCAAGGGCAAGCAAGAGTTCATAAGAATTAGAAGTATTTCCTCTATCTACGTAGAGCTTTACAGGTATCATCTCTCCCAAGGAATCATAAACATAGAGATCAAAGACCCAATCATATTTTCCCTCTTCTAGAGGTGGACTATTATTGGCATCATATTTATCTATGAGGGTTTCAGAATTAATTGGTTTTCTTGCATCTAAGACAAGCTGAGCTGAAAGTTTAGAGGTAGCCTTTGCAGGCATTACTTTGGGAATCAAATTAGGTTTGAGGCTTGCCAGATCAGCAGTGGTAGCCTGAGGGTCAGCCCCAAGGAGATACATACCTAAGGCATTCTGCAGGCTAAAATAATGCTCATCTACCTCGTTTACAAAGAATTGCCCATC
>CAZBLU010000018.1:0-30341 GCA_964493015.1 uncultured Caldimicrobium sp. | reverse complement strand
GCAAGCTTCATCTCCTCCTGATCCACAATAGCTGCAAAGGGATAGATCATCTCAATTCCACCTCCACAGTTTATGGAATTATGGGATTTTATCTAAGTTATTTTTACAAATCAATAGATGAAAGTAATTTGTGAAATTTTTAGTAGATCCTATGATTTTGAGGGTTTTTAGTGTTATTTAGTTCTATAAAATAACACCTAAGAAGTAATTCTATAAGAGGGATTCCTTTGAGTGGAGAAAGTTTTTCTCTAATGGAGGTGCTTGAAGGGCGTTTTAGAGGCCTTTTCCCTGGTATCTTGGGTAATTTCTCGGCAAAGCTTGGATTAATACTTAATTTTGTGGATCCTAAGTGTGGAGGGCTTATTCTTGTTGGGAAGAGGGGGACAGGGAAGTCTTGTCTACTTTACGCCTTCAAAAACCTGCTTTTGAGGGCTAAAGAGCCCTTTGTAGAGATTCCAAGTGATGTGGGGGAGGAGAATCTCTTTGGCTCCCTTGATATTGAAGCAACCTTAGAGAGGGGTATCCCTGTCTATCTGCCTGGGCTTTTAGATAGAGCCAAAGGAGCTTATCTCCTCATTGATGACCTACACCTAATGAAACCAGAATTACTTAGCCTTGTCTTCAATTACTCTTCAAATTACACTTTGATAGCAACCATGAGTGAGGAAGAGGGGGCACTTTCCCCTCACTATTTTGATAAATTTGGCCTCTTTGCGGTGACAGAAGAGTTTAGAGATGTAGACAGTAAGAGGTGGTTTCTAAAGGGTATAATTAATTTTGAGGGGTATGAAGGGATTTCAGAGGAGAAGCTAACACTTCTAAGGCTTTCGAGGAGTTTAAGAGAAAAGGTAAGACTTAGTGAGAGTGAATGGGAGTTCCTTGTGGAGAGGGCATCAAGATTTGGAATCTCCTCTCATAGGGGTGAAATTTTTTACTTCTATGCGGTAAGGGCACTTACAGGCCTTACTTTTTCCGAAAGACCAAGCCCTGAACACTTTTTCTTAGTGGAACCTCTCGTCTTTGGGCATAGAGGAAGACTTCCTGAAGAGAAAATCTCTGAGCAAAGGGAGGAGGAGAGAGGAAAGGAAGAGGGTAAAGAGCAAAAGGAGGCTCAAAGAGAGCATCCTTCAGAAGAGCTTGAAAGAAGGCATGAAGATAAGGCCTCTCAACCTAAGGAGGCAAGGCCATCAGTTGAAAGGGAGGGAAGCTTTCAAGCTTCTTTGGGAGGAGACCCTGAAGAGGCCTTAAGTAGTGAATTTTTCATGCCCAGGGGAAGGGAAGAAGTCTTTTCAATTAAAAAATATTTTGAGATTAGGGACATACTATTTAGGAGGGATAGGGTTTTTAGAGCCTGTAGTGGAAGAAGGGTAAGTTCAAAGTGGGCAAAGAAGCAGGGAAGTGTTATCAGGAGAAGTCCTGACCTCAAGAATAGGGATTTAGACCTTTATGGCACCATCCTTAGGGCAGCACCATATCAGAAGCTTCGGGGTAGAGAGGATAAATTAGTTTTAAAGCCTGAGGACCTTGTCTATAGAGAGAGGGAGAGAAGGTCAGGCCTCCTGGTAATTTTCTTGGTTGATGCCTCAGGCTCCTTAGGAGCAAACCGAAGGATGGAGCTTGTTAAAGGGGCCCTATTTTCTCTTCTTTCCAATTCTTACAAGAATAGAGACAGAGTGGCTTTAATAGTTTTTCGTAAATTTGGGGCAGAGCTTCTCCTTGGTCCAACAAAGTCAGCAGACTTAGCCCATAAGGTCTTGAAAGAGATTATTACTGGTGGACACACTCCCCTTTCTGCAGGCCTTTTTGAGGCCTATAAGCTAATTAAAAAGTATCGCTCCAAACATCCTACAGAGCGGGTTTTACTTGTAGTAGTTACTGATGGGAGAGCCAATATACCCCTTCAAAAGGGAAACGATCCCCTTGAGGAAGTTCAAAGAATTGCCTCAAAGATCAGGGAGATACCCTATGTAGATTCCCTGGTTATTGACTCTGAAAACAAGAATGACTATCTGAAATTTGATCTCTCACGAAAACTTGCTACTTGGCTTGCAGCAAGCTATTATGAACTGGATCAGTTAAAATCAGAGGGCCTTATCAGAATTATCAAAACAAAAGGTCTTTATGTAACCCAAAAGTAATCTTTCCCAAGCTTCTTTGTTACCTTTAGGTAACAAGTTCCCTTTTTGACTAAGGTTTTCATCGGGTATAAGGTTTGCTATTGCCTCTTTAAGAAAAGTTATGCAGGGGAGGTGATGCTTATGTTAGGCAAGGGTTGAAGTAAGTTGAAGTAAAAGGTAGGGAAAAATTCCCTTTTAAATCCCCTAAGGAGGTGAGGTTATGGCGGAAGAAAGGAAGGCTTACTTAAATGAGGATTGGCTTGCCTTTTGGCTTGCTATTGTTTTATTTTTGGTTTCTCTTTTAGCCTATAAGGGGATTGATCCCTTTGGCTGGATAGTTTCTACTAAGGAATGGTTAAAGCTTGAAAAGGCTATAGAGCCTGTGGGTAAGAAGTTTAAGGGGGTTTCAGGAGAAATAACTAAAATAGAGGGCAATAAGCTTACTTTAAAGACTAAGGATGGCAAGGAGCAAACAGTCACTGTTGAGGATCCTACAAAGTATCAAGTTGGTCAGATGTATGAGAAAAAGGGGCTTTCAGGTTTTGCCTCCTTAGTTTTAACCTATCTCTTCCTTACAGTTATTCTTGCCATTGGGGCCTATTTACTTGGGGCTAATGTGGGGAGATTTTTAATAGGTTTTTTCTTTATTTTCTGGCTTAGTTATCTTTGTTGGTTGCTTGGGCATTATGCCTACTTTGCGGCAACTGATCCCAAAAAATATAATATACCGTGGTCTTTGAAGCTTACAGGTGAAGGTGGTTTTATCTTTGCCTTGGCCTTGGGGCTAATTATAGGAAACTTTTTTAGGCCCTTTGCCCAATTTCTCTCCGAGGCCTGCAGGCCAGAGTTTTATATTAAAACAGCCATTGGTTTAATGGGAGCTCTTTTGGGCCTAAAATCTGCTGAAGCCTTTGGGCTTGCCTCGGCTATCTTTTTCCGGGGTCTCTGTGCTATAGTGGAGGCCTATTTGATTTACTGGGCTCTTGTTTATTTCATTGCCAGAAGGTATTTTAAGTTCAGTAAGGAATGGGCAGCCCCCTTAGCTGCAGGGATATCCATCTGTGGAGTTTCTGCCGCCATTGCTGCTGGTGGAGCAATCCGAGCAAGGCCTGTTGTTCCCATAATGGTTGCCTCCTTAGTGGTGATCTTTGCCGTAATAGAGCTAATAATTTTACCTTTTCTTGCCCAGATTTTTCTCTGGAAAGAGCCCATGGTTGCTGGTGCCTGGATGGGACTTGCGGTAAAAACTGATGGAGCTGCCTTTGCCTCTGGAGCTATCACGGATGCCCTTGTTAGGGCCAAAGCCGAGGCAGTGGCTGGAATAAAATATGAGGATGGTTGGATCCTCATGGCTGCAGCAACTACCAAGCTCTTTATTGATATCTTCATTAGTATTTGGGCCTTTCTACTTGCCTATGTGTGGTGTGCCTATGTAGAGTGTGCACCTGGGGAGAAAGTAAGTATCAAGGAAATCTGGAGAAGATTCCCTAAATTTGTTTTAGCCTACTTTGTAGGTTTTTTAGTAATTCTTCTGATCTCTGCTCCTCATGCACCTAAGGTTAAAGCTGTTGAGGATGAAGTAAAACTTATTAATAAGGAAATTCAAAAAGTGGAAAAGCAACTATCCACAGTTACTGATCCTGCTCTTCAAGCCCAGCTCCAGGCTAAGATTACAGACCTCAAGAACCAAATCAAAGCCAAACAAGAGTCTATTAAAGACTCCAAGAAAGTAGTAGACCAAACTAAAACAGCAACCAGTGGCACTAATGCCCTAAGGGTCCTCTTTTTCCTCATTACCTTCTTTACTATTGGGGTTATTTCAGATTTTAGAAAACTCTGGGCTGAAGGGATTGGGAAGCTTGCTGTGGTTTATGTAGTATGTCTCTTTGGTTTTATTATCTGGATTGGCCTTCTTATTTCCTGGATTTTCTTCCACGGAGTTAAGCCTCCTATTGTTGGAACAGGACCATAAGTGAGGAGGTGGGCTATGGCTGAAAAAATTAGAGAAAAAGATATAGCTCAAGAGTTAGAAAAGATGCAATATGACCCTTGGCTTCCCTTTGAAAGCAAATTAGTTTGGGGCTGTATAGGCCTTGGGATAATTCTCCTCATAATTTTAGTCTGGGTAAGCTATACCTTCTTCCCCTCCTCTTAGTGTAGTTTGCCCCTCCTTAAGGGAGGGGCTTTTTAATTCTTAGGATGTAGCTAAACTCAGGTGGTATACATAACCTTGTCATGAGAGGTAAAGTGGATTATCTTTAACATAATGAAACTTGAAAAAGAAATCTTTAAAATTCCCAACTTACTTAGCCTCTATAGGCTTTTACTTTCTCTAATTATTCCTATCCTCTGGATACGGGATTTTTCCCCCAAGTGGCTCTCTCTATTGATTTTTAGTGGGGCCTTAAGTGATACCTTGGATGGTAATCTTGCTCGTTTGTTAAAGCAAAAAACAAACCTTGGGAAGGTTCTTGATCCTATTGCTGATAAATGTTTCATCAATATGCTCTTTTTTCTCTTTCTCTGGGAGGGGTTGATTAAAATTCCCTTTTTCACGGTTATTTTGCTAAGAGATATCCTTATTCTTGGAGGTGCCTTATATCTTTTAAAGAGAGGCCTTGACCTGAGTCTTCTTTCTCCTACTATCCTTGGTAAGACCTCAACTGTCTTTCAGCTTTTCTGCCTTCTTATACTCTCTGTTGATTACTATCTGAAAGATCTGCCCCCCTATTTAGTAAATGTAGTCTTAAATATAACTCTTTTTTTAACCACAGCCTCAGGTTTTCACTATTTCCTTAGATTCAGGAGATTCAGCCTCTACAAGGTTCCCCCTCAACTTGGTTAATTTTAGAGAAACGATTTTACCTATTCTGAGCACAGCTCCATCATTTGTAGTGAGCTCGACAGGTATATAATTATCTGTTAGCCCAGTAGGCCTTGGTTCTATTTCTTCAATGACAGTTTTACGTATCTTACCCAAAGAGTTCTTGAGGAAATTTTCTCTCTTCCTTTGATGTAAATCCTTTAGGAGTTTTAGGCGCTCTTTGATCTGGCTTTTACTTACCTTTGGTTCCATATGGGCAGCAGGGGTTCCTGGTCTTGGGGAAAAGGGAAAGACATGGAGCCAGTTTAGAGGAGATTTTTCTATGAGTTCATAGGTCTCTTGGAACTCCTTATCTCCCTCTCCAGGGAAACCTACAATTACATCTGCACCAAAGGTTGCCTCAGGAAAGAGGCTGGCTAATTGAGAAAGTCTCTCTAAATATTCTTCTGCCCTATACTTCCGATTCATAGCTCTTAGAATAGTATTAGAGCCACTTTGGAGGGGGATATGAAAGTGGGGGCAGAGGAACTTGCTTTGCTTTGCAAAGGCAAGAAAGTCCTCGTCAATCTCCTTGACCTCAAGGGAGGTAAGCCTTAAGTGAAGGGGTTTTCCGTAACTATTCATTAAGGCTTCAATAGCCCAGAGAAGGTCTGTAAGGGTTTGTCTTGGTTTTAGGTCTTCTCCCCACATACCTATGTGAATTCCTGTAAGCACGATTTCTTCATAGCCTTGGTCGAGAAAGAGCTTAATTTGTTTAAGAATATGCTCCTTAGGTAAGCTCCTTGCAGGGCCTCTGGTGTAAGGAACTATGCAGTAGCTACAAAAGCTTGAACAGCCATCCTGGATCTTCACAAAGGCTCGGGAATGACCATGAAAGTGTTGTAACAAAAAGGGGTAGCAATTTTCAAAAGAGGAAGTGACCTCAATGAATACTCCCTCAACTAAGGAATTTAAATATTGAGGTATTTTATACTTTTGGTCTTGTCCAAGAATGAGAAAGTGGGGGAGTTTAAGTTCAAAAGCGAGTTTTTTGAACTCTTCGGCAAAAGCTTGGGCTGAGCAACCTGTGAGAATAACGGCTAAGGGATTAAGTTTTGCCCAGTGCCTAAGGATCTTTTTAGTCTCTTTAAAGGCACCCTCAGTGACGGCACAGCTATTAAGGATAAAAATTTTAGCCTCATCTTCCCTTTCAGCCAAGAAAAGGCCCTGCCTACATAGCTCTTCATGAATGTAGGCACTTTCTACTTGATTGACCTTGCAGCCAAGGGTTTTAATCCAGAATTTTATCATCTTAAAGCTTGGACAAAATTAGGCTAAATCGGTTTAGATGTCATCCCCAAATTTACGCTACTTGTATATTTTTTGTTACCTTATAAAATTAATTCTTACAGTCAAAAATTCAAACCCTTTTAAGAGGTAGGTACCTAAATATGGCTACTTATATTAAGTGTGGTGGAGAGGAATTTACTTTCGAATTAAAACCGATTGGTAAGGTTTGTCAGCTCTGCAAGAAGGAGACCCCAATTGTCACTCTGAGCACGCAAAAACTTAAACTCTGTAAGAGCTGTTTTAGCAGTATCCAGGAAAGGCGTGTCCTTGAAGCTGTGAAAAAATATAAGATGTTTGGGCCTTCTGATAGAGTAGGGATCTTTCTCTCAGGGGGAAAAGACAGTGCGGTTCTTGCCTATCTCTTGCGAAAGGTCTTCCCAGATATTTTCTTTCAGGGAATTTATCTTAATCTGGGTATCCGCTATTACTCAGATTACGCTCAGAAGGCTGTGGAAGCACTCTGTGCTAAGATTGATCTCCCCCTTTATGTTTATAGTCTACCTGAAAAAGAGTCCTTTAGGATTGATGATTTTGTCTTTACTTCCTTTAAAGATAAAATCTGCTCAGTTTGTGGGACTATTAAGAGATATCTCTTTTCTAAGCTTGCTCGGGAGCTTAAGCTAAGTGTTATAGCTACGGGCCATCATCTTGATGACCTCATTTCCACCTATTTGACCCTTTTTCTTAGTGGTGATTTTGAGTCTATAAGGAGGCTTAAGCCCGTAAATCCGCCTCTCTATCCAGGACAGGCCAAAAAGGTAAAACCTCTCTTTCAGATACCAGAGAAGGAAATTTTTATGCTTGCTCACCTAATGGAGCTTCCCTTAGAGGGGTGTAGCTGTCCCCATGGAGAACTAACTCCTGCCAAGAAAACCAAAAGATGGTTATCCTCCTTAGAGGAAGAAAATCGCACTATCAAATATCAACTCCTTTCCATCTTTTTACACAAATTTATCCCCCTTTTAAAGGAAGAGAAAACGGTGGAGACCTTTTCTCCTTGCACCAAATGTGGGGAACCAACTACCTCTCCAAATGGTATCTGTGGAAGATGCCGAAGGGTGGACCTGTTAAATAGGGTTCCTGAGAGAAGGCTTGAGCTCTCCCTTGAGGAATGGGAAAAGATCCAGGCAAGTCCAGAGAGAGAGGAGTGGATTCTATTTAGTCTTAGAGAAAGAGAAGATATTACCATGGATATTCTTAGTTCTGCCAAGGAAGTCTCCCCAGATCTACTGTTAGAAGAAACAAAATTTTTCAAAACTTTTAAACCTTTCAGAAAAAAGAAGCTTCTCTTTTATTGCTATTCTGGAAGACTTGGTTATCTCTTTACACTAAAGTTGCGGAAACACTCCTTTCAAGCCTATAATTTAAGGGTAGCGGAAAATTACTCTTGACAGGGTTTTGAATTTAAGGTAAACAAATTCTTAATAACCTTTTTGTTGAGGAGTTAGCTCATGGTTAGAGTGGCCCTGGAGAGAGATCTTCAAATCTTGAAAAATCTCCTTTTGGACATGGCTAAAGCGGTTAATGAAATGATTAGTGGGGCCATGCTTGCCTTTGAGAAATTAGAGGCAGATATTGCCGATCGGGTGATTAAGTATGATGAACAGGTAGATTATTATGAAAACATGGTAACCCTTACTGCTTTAGAGATCATTGCCCTTCAACAACCTGTGGCTAAAGATTTAAGATTTATTGTGAGTGCCATTGACATTGCTCGTAACTTAGAGAGGCTTGCTGACCAGGCGGTGAATATTGCTCAAAGGGTCCCCAATCTTATTCAATATAAGGATCATCTTACCATAAGCTGTAAGATTGATATTAAACAGATGGCTAAGGAAGCCACTTTAATGCTTGAAGAGGCTATTAATGCCTTTGTATCTGAGGATACGCATAAGGCACAAAAGGTTATTCAGCATGATGATATTGTAGACCAGTTTAAAAAGGATTATATATGGCAGATTAAGGAGTGTATGAAAAGTGATCTCCAGCTTGTGGATGCTGGAGTAGAGTATATTATCATTGTGCAAAACTTAGAGAGAGTTGCGGATCATGCCTGTAATATAGCGGAAAGCGTGATCTTCACAGTAGAGAGTAAGATCCCTAAGCTTGAAAAGGCTCCCTCAGTGAGGGAGATACTTTCAAGGGAGCTCCCTGTTTTTGATCTTCTATTGAAGCATGCTCGCCTGGTTCTTGAATGTTGCTCCAGGCTTCCCTTAGCCCTTGAGGCCTACTATAAAGGAGATACTCCTCGTTTTGAGGAGATTGCTAAACATATTGTAGAAATTGAAAAAGAAGCAGATAAGGTTAAAACTAATATAAGAGGGCATTTGCCCAAGGGGATGATCCTTCCTGTAGAAAAATTTGAACTCTTTCTCTATTTGAAGGAGCAAGATGCTGTGGCTGATAGTGCAGAGGCCATTCTAAACTGGCTTTCCTTTAAAAGGCTTCCCTTTCCAGAAAATATATATTTCAAATTAGAGGCTTTGGTTAATCAGAGTATAGAGCCCCTTAAGTTCTTTGAGGATATCATTAATTTATCTGCCGATTTTTTGATAAGTTGGAATGAGGATTCTCGCACTATAGCAAAGGAACTTATTCGTAAGGTGCGTTATCAGGAATTTCTTACAGAAGGCATGGGCACAGAGCTTAAAAAAATCTCCTTTGAGACCTTTACTGATCCTATGTTTTTGTTTTACACTTTGAAACTAATTGATTTGATTTGTGAAATCTCCCATCACGCTGAAAATGCGGCAGACCTTATGAGGGCCATGATTGCTAAGTAAAGGGCTTAGCGTATAATTTTTCCAATTCTTGATAGGCGTGGCCCTGTGTGTTCACTATCCCAAGAAAAGTATATTATTAAGGCCTTACCTTTGATGGAGTGAAGAGGTACAAAGCCCCAGAACCTGCTATCATAGCTCTGATCTCGATTATCTCCAAGGACAAAGATGTGCCCCTCTGGGACCTTAACGGGCCCAAAATTGTCCCGAGGGCTTAGCTCTTTGGGATAAATCTCCTTGTCTGTAAATTGCACATAGGGCTCATCAAGAGGTCTCCCATTGACATAGACCTTTTTATTGATTATCTCCACAGTATCTCCAGGTAGACCAATGACCCTCTTGATAAAGTCTAATTTTTTATCTACAGGATAGGTGAAAACCACGATTTCTTGCCTTTTAGGAGTTTGCCAGCGATAGATAAAATCATCCTTGAGAGGATTTCTTAGGCCAAAGGCAATTTTATTAACGAGGAGATAGTCCCCTATGAGAAGCGAGGGAATCATGGATCCTGAGGGGATCTTATAGGCCTGCACAAAAAAGGTTCTAATAAATAGGGCTAAAATTAAAGCAATAACAAGACTTTTTAGCCATTCCTTGACCTTGTTTTTTTCCATCTATAAGCTCCCTTAGGTTAGATTTTGAGCACTGCAAGAAAGGCCTCCTGTGGTATTTCCACCTGCCCTATGGCTTTTAAGCGTTTTTTACCCTCCTTTTGTTTCTCAAGGAGCTTCTTTTTCCTTGTCACGTCCCCCCCATAACACTTGGCAAGAACATCCTTTCTCAGAGGAGGTATACGCTCTCGGGCAATGACTTTGCTCCCAATAGCTGCCTGAATAATAACCTCAAAGAGCTGTCTGGGAATAACCTCTTTTAATTTGGAAACTAAATCCCTTCCTCTATAATAGGCCTTGTCTCTGTGGACAATTAAGGAGAGGGCATCCACTGGCTGTTTGTTAATTAAGATGTCCATCTTAACCAGTTCTGAAGCTCGATACCCTATAAACTGATAATCCAGCGAGGCATAGCCCCTGGAATAGCTCTTGAGTTTATCATAAAAATCCATGACTACTTCGCTAAAGGGAAGTTCATAGACAAGTATGACCCGTTCTGGGGTGAGAAATTTTATCTCCCTTTGAATTCCCCTTTTTTCCTCGCAGAGATTAATAAGTTGCCCCAGGTATTCTTTGGGTGTATAGATTTCTGCCTTTATATAAGGCTCATAGACCTCTTCAATTTGGCCTGGATCAGGCCAATCTGCTGGATTTTCAATCTCCAGTTCTTTACCATTCCTTAGCTTAACCTTATATTTCACCGAGGGAGCTGTAGTGATGAGGTTAAGTTTGAACTCCCTTTCAAGCCTTTCTTGCACGATCTCCATGTGTAATAATCCCTGAAAGCCACATCTAAAGCCAAAGCCAAGGGCAGAAGAAGTCTCCACTTCATAAGAAAAGGCAGGATCATTGAGCCAGAGCTTTTCAATAGCCTCCTTAAGGGCCAAGAAGTCATCACTATCCACAGGGAAAATGCCTGCAAAAACAACAGGTTTAACCTCTTTAAATCCAGGGAGGGGCTCAACCTCTGCTGAGGCCTCTGTAATGGTATCACCAATCCTGGCATCTCTTACTTCTTTGATGCCTGCAGCAATAAAACCTACCTCTCCAGCAGTCAATCTATCAATGGTTGTAGCCTCAGGGGCAAAGACTCCCACCTTGGTTATCTCAAAGGTTTTCCCTGTGGAAAGAAATTTTATCTTCTGACCAGGATAGAGGATCCCATCTACAACCCTTACTAATACTACTACTCCCAGATAGGAATCATACCAGGAGTCAAAGACTAAGGCCCGAAGAGGGGCCTCTAATTTGCCTTTAGGTGAGGGTATCTTTTTGACAATGGCCTCAAGGACCTCTTTGATCCCAATGCCCATTTTAGCACTAACTAAGATGGCCTCATCAGCAGGCAACCCAATTATCTCTTCTATCTCCCTCTTGGTCCTCTCAATGTCAGCTTGAGGTAAGTCTATTTTATTTATCACGGGAATAATTTCTAAGTTATTCTCAAGAGCGAGGTAAACATTAGCTAAGGTTTGAGCTTCCACTCCCTGGGAGGCATCCACTACCAATAGGGCCCCTTCACAGGCTGAAAGGGCTCGAGAGACTTCATAGGTGAAATCTACATGGCCAGGGGTATCAATGAGATTAAGCTGATAGACCTCGCCATTGTCTCTTTCATAGTAGAGACGCACTGCCTGGGCCTTGATGGTAATACCTCTTTCTCTCTCCAGGTCCAGGCGATCAAGATATTGCTCGCGCATCTCCCTTGCAGAAACTGCTCCTGTGATTTCAAGTAGACGGTCTGCAAGCGTAGATTTACCGTGATCAATATGGGCAATGATACTAAAATTTCTAATCCTCTCCTGGGGTATAATCTTTTCTTTACCCATAATTGCACACACTAACTTTATGGTTTGCTTTAAAAATAACCAATTTGGAGAAAAATACAAGGGAAGGGCCTATTCCCCAATTTTTATGAGTTTTCCTTCCTTTTTAGCTATGCGGAAGGAAAGAGTAAAGGCAAGGACGCTTAGGAGAAGATAGAGGAGGGTGAGAAGATAGCCCTTAATTAGTAAGTTTTTAAGCAGCACCCCTTGAAGAAGTAGATTCCTAAAGGCTTCAAAGATGTAAGATGTGGGCACAAAGGTGGCTATTTTTTGGAAAAGAGGGGGAAGGGCTGAAAGGGGATAAAAGACCGCAGAGAAAGGTAAAAATAGAAGGGCAAGGGCCCAAGCAAGGATTTCAGCTTCTTGTCCAAAATAGAGAATAAGAGCAAGGGTAAAGAGCCCTATCGACCAGGCAAAGAAGATGAGAGCAAAGGTAAGGTAAAAAATAAAAAAGCCCTGGGAAAGAAAATTAAATTTAAAAAGTAAACAAGAGAGCAGACTCATAATAGCAGAGGCAAGGGTAGCCTTGAAAAGGCTATAGAGAATAAGTCCTGATATATATTCAAGGACGGTAAGCGGTGAGACAAAGAGATGTAAAAGATTTCTTGCCCAGATGTCCTCAAGAAACCCCACAGCAAGCCCCTGCTGGGCCCTAATGAGAATGTTCCAAAGAATAAGGGCTCCTAAAAAGAGGGAGGCCAAGTTTACTGAGCCTAAAAAATCTCCCCCTTTTAAATATAGAGTGATAAAACCCCAGAGAAGGAGATCTACAGTTGGCCAGTAAAGAAGGTCAATCCAACGGCTAAAGGAATGTCTGAGAAGATAGAGATGCCTCAAAAGAATAGCATAAATCCGTCTAAGTGAGAGCATGTCCAAAGACCTTAAAATAAAGTTCTTCAAGGTTAGTTACCCCAAATTGCTTAAAGACCTCCTCGGTCTTTCCATAACTCAAGAGGTTTCCCTCTTCAAGTAGCAAGATCTTATTAATCATTTTTTCCAATTCTCCCAATTGATGAGAGGTCAAAATGATAGAGAGCCCTTGGGTTTTGGCCTCCTCTTTGAGTATTTTACCTACATATTTTACATATTCTGGGTCAAGCCCTGCTGTAGGTTCATCAAGAAGTAAGACCTTAGGCTTAGCCAGAAAGGCCCTAATTAAATTCAGGCGCATCATCTCTCCAGAAGAAAGGGTTCTCGTTAAGGCCTTCTCCTTGGTCTCAAGGCGGAAAAGTTTTAGCAGTTCCCTAATCCTGTTATTACTATCCTTTACCCCATAGAGGTGACAAAAGACCTTGAGGTTTTCCCAAACAGTTAGGGAATAGGGTAGGCTAACATAGTGAGAGGCAAACCCCACCTCTCTTAAGATTGCGCTTCTTCTCTCTGAAAGGCTTTCTCCAAAATAAAAGATTTGGCCCCTATCAGGGGTTATAATCCCTAAGAGTATGTATAGGAGGGTGCTTTTGCCAGCACCGTTTGGCCCTATTATTCCGAGGATCTCCCCTGGGTAAAGTTTAAAGGATATCTCTTTTAAAACGGTTTTACAGCCAAACTGTTTTGTAATTCCGGTGACTTCAAGAAGGGGATTCATATGAAAAGACCCCGCTTTAAGGCGGGGCCTTTAAAGAGATAATAAAGTTTATTAATTTATGAAATTTTGGCTTTTTCTAAACGGGCAAGGGCTTCCTCTAAGCTCATGATTCCTTTAGCTACAGCATAGGCTACATAGGAATAAACAGTAGGGTCATAACCTTCAGGCCTGGGGAATAACCCTTTGGCACGAAGCTTTGCAAGCTTTTCCCTTCTTCTGCGCCTTCTTTCAATTTCCCTGATACGCTCTATCTTTTTATGCCTGGCCATTAAGATACCCTCCAGTATAATTTTAGTTTAAATATATAGCCATTTTATCCTCTGTCAAGGCACTGGATGTGAGCTGTCTTGATTTCTTTGTCACTAACTTGAACTTAGGCTAAGAGACTATGATCAGTTTTGAGAACCCCTTATCTTCATGATGCCTTTTTCAAGGCCTTCCTCAAGGCCCTTGAAAACCTAAAACACTTCCTCAAAGATTTCCTCCCAGGTGAGCTCCTCAAATTCCTTAACCTCAATCACCTCCAAATCCTGCCTGAAGAAAAAATACCTCTCTCTAAAGAAAAACGCTTAATTCCTGATCTTGTATTAGAAACCTCTCTCCCTAACCGCACTCTCCACATCTATCTCCTCATTGAGCACAAAAGCCAGCCCCATATTAGGACCTATCTCCAAATAGGCTTTTACATTCTTTCCCTTCATGAAGAGGACCTCAAGTCAGGAAGGATACAGGATTACTTTGGTTGCCAAAGAATGTGGCGAGGGCAACTTTTGAGGAGATAATTTATGTGTTTGAGAGGCTGATAAGTCTTAGGTGTTTGATGAATGAGAGGGGTAGGATACCGTTTGGGTTTATGGTTAGGTATGTGGCGGATGTGAGGGGAGTTGACGCAAGGGAAGTGGTGTATGAAATAATGGAGAGGGGAGGCGAGAGAGTGGAGAGGGTGATAAGGACCTTATGGGATGACATAAGAGAGGAGGCCCTGAGAGAGGGATTACAGCAGGGTTTAGAACAGGGCTTAAGGCAAGGGCTCCTCATTGAAGCTCAGGAGATGGTGCTTGAGGCCTTGGAGGAAAGGTTTTGCAAGGTAGAAAGAGAGTTGTCAGTGCGGATAAAGAAGATTGAAGATAGAGCCTTTTGAAGGGTCTCCACAGATAGACCTTCAGATATCAAAAGTCCCCTTATAAAGACCTTTTTAACTTCATCCTCTTGAGCAATACCTATAAGCAAGATTTTTTGATAAAAGTTTTTTATATGGTATAATTATTATCAAACACTTTAAAAGAGGCCAAGATGAGAATCGAGATTGAGGGTGCTATTATTAGGCTTATTCCTGAGAATGAGAGGGAGGTAAGTGAGCTCAATAGTCTATGGGAATTGGTGGCCCGTTGTGAGGAAGAGAATAGGAAACTTTTGCCTTTAGGTGTCTATGTGCCTGGAAGCACGCCTTATGCACAATTCTATGTAGAGGGTTTACAGGTTTCTACCTCCACTCACAGGGAAATAAGAAAGATCCGTTATGTCTGTATGATTTGTAATAGGATGGAAGAATATCCTGAAGACAAACCTACACCCATTTGCTGTGGACAACCCATGTATAGTATGGATTAGGTCTTTGGCTTTATATTGGGCCATAATTTTTCCTTGAAGCGTTGATTTAACCTAAAGGCCCAAGCTAAGACAATAGCTACAGCCTGATATAATTCAGGGGGTATAGGTTTATTAAGTTCTAACTTATAGAGTTCTTGGACTAATTTATGATCTTCTTTGATAGGGATACCATGTTCCTTAGCTATATTAAGGATTAACTCGGCAAGGACCCCTTTACCCTTGGCGATAACTTCTGGGGCACTCTTCTCTGGGTCATAGCTTAGTGCTACAGCTATTTTTTCTCTTTTTTCCATTTTAAATTTACTTTTTCCCTTGATTATGCTATAATTATCATATAATATTTGTCGGAAAAGAGTAGAAAAAAACTTAAGATAAGGAGGAAGGCTATGAGGATTACCCTTTCTGTGATTAAGGCTGATATTGGGGGTTTTGTAGGGCACTCTTCTGTGCATCCTGAGGTATTAAATAGAGTGAGGGAAGTAGCCCTTGATGGAAAAGACAAGGGCTTGATCAGAGATGTCTCCGTGATTTCTTGTGGGGACGATATAGCCTTAGTGATGACCCATACTAAGGGATTAGATGCCACTGAGGTTCATGAGCTTGCCTGGAATGCCTTTAAGGAGGGAACTGAGGTTGCTAAGAAACTTAAGCAGTATGGGGCAGGGCAAGACCTTTTGACTGATGCCTTTTCTGGTAATGTGAAAGGTATGGGGCCAGGGGTTGCTGAGATGGAATTTGAGGAGAGAAAGAGCGAGCCTGTGATAGTCTTTTTTGCCGATAAGACCTCTCCCAGTGCCTGGAATTTACCTCTCTATGAAATGTTTGCCGATCCCATGAATACAGCAGGTCTTGTTATAGATCCTTCCATGCACGATGGCTTTATCTTTGATGTGATGGATGTTTATAGTGGTATGAGTATCCAGCTTAAGACCCCCGAGGAACTTTATGACCTTTTAGTTTTTATTGGGGCGACCAGTCGTTATTGCGTGAGAGCTGTTTACAGAAAGAAGGACGGTGAGATAGGAGCAGTAGCCTCAACCCAGAAGCTTTCCCTTATGGCAGGAAGATATGTGGGTAAGGATGATCCCGTGTTGATTGTGAGGTGTCAGAGTGGTTTTCCTGCGGTAGGAGAGGCCCTTGAGCCCTTTGCCAGGCCCTGGTTTGTGGAAGGCTGGATGAGGGGGTCTCATACAGGCCCACTCATGCCTGTCTCCTTTGCCCAGGCAAAGCCTACTCGCTTTGATGGTCCCCCCAGGGTTATTGCTGCTGGCTATCAAATCTGTGAAGGCCATCTCATAGGTCCTGTAGATCTTTTTGATGATCCCGCCTTTGATCAGGCCCGTTATGATGCCAGTCAAATGGCTAATTATCTCCGTAGACAGGGTATCTTTGAGCCTCATAGACTACCTCCTGAAGAAATGGAATATACCACGCTACCCAAGGTACTGGAAAAATTAAAAGACCGCTTTAAATTAGAAGATAAAATTAGACCCAAATTTACCACAGAAGGCGAAGTGGCTAAATAATGCATATCCCTCACTATAACATCGTCTTTGATCCCAAGGATTTGACCTTAGAGGACGAGCTAACTTTTCGTTGCTACAAGGGTATAATTTGTTACACTCGGTGCTGTTATGATGTGAAATTAGTGCTCTCTCCCTATGATTTATATCGCCTAAAAAAATCTCTCAAGCTTAGCACCGAAGATTTCATCGAAAAATATGGAGAATTTTTTTTAGGAGAGGTAACTCAGCTTCCCGTTATAGCCGTCAATATGAATCCCTATGATTATTCCTGCCCCTTCCTTGAGGAAAGGGAGGGGTGCAAAGTTTATGTAGATAGGCCCTCTGCCTGTAGGATCTATCCTCTTGCACGTTACTTTGCCCAAAATGAGAGGGGGGAGAGAATAGAAGTCTATAAAATCATTCGGGAAACCCATTGTAAGGGGCACTATGAAAATCGGCCTATCAAGGTAAGGGATTATCTTGTGGAACAGGGGCTCTTGCCTTATCATCACTTTAACGATCTCTGGGGTGAAATAGTCCTCAAACGTAAGACCTTTGAACATATCCCTCTTACAGGGGACCTTTTAGACCTCATTTATCTCCTGGCCTTTGATCTTGAATCCTTAAAAGTTTCCATTAAAAGAGAAGAGCTTCCTTATTTTACGAAGGAGGATTTAGAGCTCCCTGAGGAAGTCCTCTTAGAGAAGGCCCTTATTACCATTAGAGATAAGATAATTACTGAGGAAAATCTTAACTGGTAGCTATGAAGGCAAGAAAAAGGCTCCAAGATGAAATCAATGTCATTCCTTTAGTAGATATTGTATTGGTGATTTTAATTATATTTATGATTACGGCCCCGCTTATGACCTCTGGGCTTGAGGTAGATTTGCCCAAAACCAAAGATACTGCCTTAAGCCAGAGAGAACGAGAGCCTTTACGGATAGTCATAACTGAACGGGGTGAAATCAAGGTCTCTGGCCAAAGGGTAAGCCTTGAGGGCTTAGGTAAATGGCTTGCTGAGGCTAAAAGAGCAAAACTGGTAGAAGAAGTTCAAATAGAGGCAGATAAAAGGGCCCTCTACGAGGTTGTGGCCAAAGTTTTAGCTGAGATTAAAAGGGCTGGATTTAAGCAAGTGGGGCTACTTACCCAGCCTGAAAATTAGTTTGAACTCCTCTGATGAAGACATTATCCTTCTCCCTTTCCATAGTAATAAACTTTCTCCTTTTGACTACCCTGTTTTTAACCTTTAGTTTTTCTGTCAAAAGAAAAGAGGAGATAAAAATAACCTTCTTAGAGAGCACGCCTCTTCCCATAATAAGCCCCGCTACTTTTCCTTCAAAAGCGGAAAGCCCCACAAACAAAGGGGAAGACAAAAGGGAGATCCCTAAGGCAAAAGAAAAGTTTATTCCTAAGGAGAGGCCAAGAGAAGAGAAGGCTTTAGCAAAAGAGGAAGCCCTTTTAGAGGAGAGACTAAAGGGCCTTGAGAGAAAGAGCAAGTATAGGGATAGCCTTTCTGATGAGGGAGATAGAAAAATCCTTCAAGAGAGGATAGCAAGTCTTCAGGCTAAAAGGCTTTCTCAGGCCAACACAGAGGAGGCAGTAAGTGAGGCCTCAAAACAGGGTGTTTCCTCAGGGAGAGCTTCAAAGGTGGAAGGCAAGCTTAGTGAAGAGTATCTCCTTTTAGTCAAGAGAAAACTGCAAACCCATTTTGAGGTGCCCATCTATCTTAAAAACAGGTCAGGTCTTTCAGCCCTTGTAGAGTTAGAGGTGGGCAAATCAGGGGAGATTAAGAGAATTACCTTTTTAAAAAGGGCTGAGGAGGGAGCCTTTAATCAGGCGGTAGAGAGATGCCTAAGGGCCGTTAACCCCCTACCTGTGGATAGAGAGGTCACTCTGAGGATAGAGTTTCGAGCTGAAGGTCTCCTAAGGGTGAATTATTAGAGATACCTTTGGGTAAATTCTTCTTCTGAGAGGGGTTTACTGAAATAAAAACCCTGCACAAAATCGCAGCCCATGAGATCGAGTATTTGAAGTTGTTCGGCATTCTCTACTCCTTCGGCTAAGGCTTTAGCCTTGAGTATATGAGCAAGGTCTATGATAGTTTTAACTATACCTTGTTCTTTCTCTCCTTTATTTATATCTCGGATGAAGGTTATGTCTATTTTAAGAGTATCTATAGGTAAAGTTTTAAGATAGCCCATATTGCTATAACCTGTGCCAAAGTCGTCTAAGGCAAACTTAAGAAGGGGGAAGTTTTCTTTGAGCTTATGCAGGGTTTGGAGGGTTTTTATAGGCTCTTTAATAAAGCCACGCTCGGTAATTTCCAGATAGAGAGGATGCTGCAGGGTCTTTATATGGGGAGAGACCTCATCCCAGAAGCTTTCATCCCAAAAGGTTTCAGGATAAATATTTAAGCCAAGGGGGATCTTAAATTTATTTGATTTCTCCACTATGGTTTTCACAGCCCAAAGTTCGAAATCTCTCCTAAGAGGAGATTTTTCTAAGACATCTATAAATTTGTAAGGAGGAATAACCTCGCCATCTGGCTTGACGATCCTTATCAGGGCTTCAGCTCCAGCTAAACTTAAGTTATTAAGATAGAAATAGGGTTGAAAGTAAAATTGAAAGAGGTCCTTTTGTAGGGCCTCTTCAATTAGTTTTTCAGCCTCAAGGGTATTTTTTATCTGTATTTCCAGATCCTCTCCATAAAATTTAAGGACATTAGGACCTTCCTTTTTAGCAAAGGAGACAGCAGCGTTTGCTCGGCGATAGAGCTCTTCTAAGTTATTACCATCATAGGGATAGAAGGAAACTCCAAGATTGTATTTTAAATTTATTTCATGCCCTTGCACATAAAAGGGATTGCTCAAAAGGTTTTGAATTTTTCTTAAGAGATAAGAACATTGACTCTTCTCTTGAAGTTCAGGACAAAAGACTATAAATTCATCAGCCCCTGCTCTGGCTATGTAGATATTTTCTCCTAAGGAGGCCTTGAGTCTTTCAGCGATAGCTTTTAAGAGCTCATCACCAAAAGAGAAGCCATAGAGATCATTAAAATAGGTGAACTGATATACATCAATGACCACCAATAGGGCAAAATTAGAGAGAGAAAGTAGTCTTTCAGCTTTTTCCTTGAGCCCTCCAAAGGAAAGACATCCCGTAAGAGGATCAAAGTCTTTAAGCCTTTCTATGGATTCCATTAAGCCAACTTCTAAGGACACATCTCTGCCCAAGAGGAGGCAATTTTTCTCCCCTTGAGGGAGTGTTATGGGTAAAAATTTGATATCTAAATAAATTAACTCTCCATCCTTTTTGCGACAAATATAGAGACCAGAAGTTTCCATTTCTTCAAAGATAGCTTTTTTCAGTTCCTCAAACAGAGAGCGGGGATTTTTGCCAGAATCAAGGAGGTTAATCTCTTGGCCCAACAATTCCTCTTCTTGATAGCCTGTTATTACGGTGCTCATGTGATTAAGAAATTTAATGTGACCATTCTGATCAGTGACCAGGAGTAAAAGGTCAGAATTTTCCATGGCTGTGCTTATTAGGTGATGAAATCGGGTTTTCTCTATGTTTTCTAAGGCAAATTCCAGACTTTCTTTGATCTCTCTGAGAATAAAAATGATCTCTTCATTAAAAAGCTTAGGCTCTGAGGCATAGATATTTAAGATAGCCCGCGGATTACCTCTCACCATCAAGGGAATAGCAGCACTGGAGAGATAATTTCTCTCTAAGGCCGCTTTTCTAAAAGCTTCATAGTGAGGGTTAGTCCTTGTGTCAGGATTTATGATGATCTCTCCTGTCCTTATGGCTTGAGCTGTTGGCCCCTTTCCCTCTGGAACATGAGGATCAAGAGAGATTTTTATACTCTTGAGATAACCCATTTCATAGCCATAACAAAAGATAGGTTTCACCGTTAAGGTGGAGGGATCAGGAACCCCCACCCAGGCCATCCTTAACCCAAGATCCTCCACTATGCTCCTACACACATTTTGATAGATCTCTTCTTCTGTTAAAGCCTTTTTAATAATTTTATTGACACTTAATAGTATTTTGATAAGTTTTTTTGCTTTGGCTAAATCAGTGTAGTCCCATAGCTGAAGTAGATAGGCTGTTTTTCCAGCATAGGGGATTTTTCTGAGGTTGCCTTTGGTATAAAGAGGAGAATGATCCCGCCTTAATAAAGTAAGCTCTATTTCTAAAACTTTACTGTCAAGGCCTTCCCTAAGTTTGCGTATCTTTCTTATTTCCTCTTCATTACTTATCAATTCACTTAATAATTTACCTCTTATATCAGTCGCTTTATAACCTGTAACTATACAGAGACTTTTACTGCAACTGATTATTCTTTCTTCCTCGTCAAAGAGGAGGATAAGAGAGAGACACTTCATACTCTAAGACCAATAATTTCCTTTATGGCATGAATTAACTGTTCATTTGCTTCCTCTGTGCCAATGGTTATTCTTAAGGCAGAGGGGAAGCCATAGGCCCTAAGAGGGCGAAGAATAATTCCTCTCTGAAGGAGCTTTTCATAAATTCTATCACAGAGCTCTCCAAAATCAACCATGATAAAATTGGCCTGGGAAGGATAAACTTTAAATCCCAGTTCAGAAAGAGAGAAACTCAAGTAGGCTCTTCCTTCCCTAACCAAGGTGAGGGACCTTTTTTCATAGTCCCTATCCTCTAAGACAGCAAGGCCTGCCTTTACAGCAAGGAGATTGACATTAAAGGGTTGTCTAACCTTATTTAGTTCTTTTATTATGGGTTCTTGCCCTATAGCAAAGCCAAGCCTTAGCCCAGCAAGGCCATAGGCCTTAGAAAAGGTCTTAAGCACTAACAGGGGATACCCCTCCTTTAAAAGGGCAAGCCCTCGAGCAACCTCTTCCCTATCTATAAAATCCCCATAGGCCTCATCAAGGACAAGGAGCACCTCAGGGGGAAGGCCCTTTAAAAAGGCTTCAAGCTCTTCTTTTAGTAAGAAGGACCCTGTGGGATTGTGGGGATGATCGAGAAAAATAATTCTTGTATGTGGAGTAAGGCTTTCCTGAATTTGTCTAAGATCGTGCTTTAGCTCCTTAGTTAGGGGAATTTTTTTTACCTTTACACCATATATCTCAGCAAATTTTTCATACATAAGGAAAGAGGGTAAGCTCACTATGACCTCATCATCCCTTTCAAGGAAGGCCTTAAAGAGGAGCTCTATGATTTCGTTAGAGCCATTTCCTAAGATCACTTCCTCTGGAGAAAACCCCCACTTCTCAGCAATAGCCTTTCTTAAGGTGAAATAACTTGCCTCAGGATAAAGATGAAGCTCCTTTAAGGCCTCTTGCAGGGCCTCAATGACTTTAGGAGAGGGGCCCAAGGGGTTTTCATTAGAATTAAGTTTATAAATAGGCCCCTTGAGCCCAAGCTCTTTCTTGATTTCTTCTAAGGTTTTTCCTGGTGGGTAGGGTTTAAGGTCTTTTAACCATGGTTTTACTCTCATCAAAAGCCAAGTTTAGCAAGTTCCAGGGTTTTGTCAATCTGTTTTTGAAGCTCAGGGGATAGGCCTTCAATTTTCACTGAGAGAAAGCCTTTAACAATAAGCGAGGTAGCCTCATCCTCTGTAAGGCCTCTTGCCATAAGATATTCTACTTCCTCTCTGGCAATTTTGCCTACCGCAGCCTCATGGGTGAGCTCCACATCGGAATAGTGGCTATCAAGCTCAGGGATAGCCATCATTAGGCCTTCATCTGTAAGCATGAGCCCCTGACACTCAAGATGCCCCTTGACCTTAGGGGCCTTAGCTATAATTTTACCTCTGGCTATATTTGTTCCCCCATAGACCACATTTCTTGAAATGATCTCTGTACGGGTTCCTTCTGCCTCAAGGTGGACCTCGCCTCCCAGGTCAATGTGGGAATCTTTGTGATTGGCAATGATACTCACAAAGGAGGCCCTTGCATCCTTTCCCAGGAGTTTGCAGACTGGAGCTGCTTGAATACTTTTTGCTGGGAAAAGGCTTACATAAGTGGAAATATAGGTGCCTCCCTCCTCAACCAGGATACCTGTTCTTGGACGGACTGCTGTCTTTTCCCCCCACATATGGACCATGGTGAAGGTAAGCTTACCCCCTCTTTTTACGTAGAATTCAGAGACCCCAATGTGCAAAGCAGAGCCAATATGGGGATGCACAGAACAGGAGGTTATAAGGTTTAGCTCAGCTCCTTCTTCCACAATAACAATATTGTGCACCTTTTGGGCTATCTGATCTGATCTTATGTAGAGACAGGTCTGCACAGGGTAGACAAGTTTGTATCCTGGTAAGACCCTGATAAAATAACCATCGTCAAGATCTTCTGCAGTGGCCTTAGTGAATTCATCTTTGTCAGGAGAGACAGCCTTCCAAAGGTAGTCCCCTATTTTATCGAAGGTTTGTAAGGCCTGAGTTATGGGCATAATCTCAAGCCCTTCAACTTTTCTCTTGCAGAGCACAGGTTTGGCATCAACCTGCACATATTCCCCCTCATGGGGAAGTCTCTCATCAAGGCCAAGGAGTTTGAGCCTTTCCCTCTCCTCAGGAGTAAGCTCATTTAAATCCTTAGGCACAGGGGCCTCTTTTGCTGATTTAAATTGCTTTGGACTAATCTGATTCTCTCTCATGGTTTACCTCCTCATCTTTTTGGATTTTCCCTTATAAATTCCTCCACTTCTTTCCATAAATTTTCAGAGATATAAAAACCTTTGTCTCTTAATTTTAAAAGTATATCTAAAGCATTATTTACATATCCTTTTTGAAAGGCACTTAATAATAATCCTATTGTTCCAGAAACTTTTAAGTTAAGAATTTTAGCTACTTTTCGTGCTTTTAGATCATCTATTAGTATAGGCAATTTATATCTATAAGCTAATAATATAGCTTCGGTCTCTCCTTTACCAAGATTAATACATAAAATATTTTGAAAATCGTCATATATTTCTCTGATTTCAATGCAATTTAATGTTATATTTCCAAATTCATTATAAACACTTTTTGGTAGGATAATTGTTTTATATAGTTTACAAAGTAAGTCAAGCATATTAATTTTTTCTAAGGCAATGAGGACTGATGTATCAACTACTGCAGTTTTATACATTTGATAGCTCTTCTTTAATATTTATATCTGTATATTGTATGGGAGGTGTGCCTCGTTTTAGTAGTAATTCGGCAAAGGTTTTTTCAGAATATCCTGCAATTTCAGCTGCTTTGCCTAAGGAAACCTTTTTCTCTTCAAAGAGTTTGATGGCAAGGAGAAGTCTCAGCTCATCAACAGGGATTTCAAGTTCTGGGATTTCAAGTTCTATGCGCATACCTATTTCCCCCTTTAAAATTCACACCTTTTTAGACACTTCTGGCAGCCTTCATAGCCAAACTTTTGGATACCCTCAAAGATCTCTAAGGGATTCCCTTTACAGTAGATCTCTCCGTTCATGATGACATATCCCAGGTCAGCGGTGACATACTGCAGTATGAAGCCTGTATGGGTAATAATAAGTCCGCTTTTAGTGCGTTTGCGATGCACATCCTTTTGGAGGAGTTTTTTAATCATCTGTCCTATGAGGTGAATGTTTTCTAAATCCACCCCAGACTCTGGTTCGTCAAGGAGCACAAGATCTGGGTCTTGCACCAAAAGTTGCATGAGCTCACTTTTCTTTAACTCACCCCCAGAAAAACCCTTATTCAATTCTCTCTCTAAAAAGTTTTCAAACTGAAAGGATTGAGCCAATTCTTCAATTTTTGCCCCATTTTCCTTGGAAACGAGTTTGAGTATCTCTCTCACTTTTACCCCTTTTATGGTAGGAGGCCTCTGGAACATGATGCCAATACCCTTTTTAGCCCTTTCATAGGTCGGAAGATGCGTGATGTCCTCTCCTTTAAAGAGGATTTGGCCGTGTTTAACTCTATAAGTGGGGAATCCCATTATGGTCATAAGAAGTGAAGTCTTTCCAGAACCATTTCTTCCAAAGATGATATGTGTCTCTCCCTGAGGGATGGTTAGAGATATACCTTTTAGCACCTCTCTACCCTCAACCTCAACCCAAAGGTCTTTGATTTCCAGAAGATTGGCCATAGCTACCTCCTTAAGCGAGATTAACTTGTTTAGTTTAGTTAATAAAATAGTTACAGTTTTAGCGAAATAAAAGCCCTTGAAAAAATTTTTTCTACCTCTAAATTAAGAGAAAAAAGTTGGTGAGGAGCGATGGAGAGGATTGAGTGCTCGGTAGATCGAGAGGAACCAATTATTCTTGAAACTGGACATTTGGCAAGGTTTGCTGAGGCTTCGGTAGTGGTGAAACAGGGGGGGACAGCCCTTTTGGTTACTGCTTGTATCAGCGAAAAACCTTTAGAGAACATCGATTTTTTACCTCTCTCGGTAGATTACCGAGAGCAAAGCTCGGCCTGGGGCAAAATCCCTGGAGGTTTTATTAAGAGAGAGGGAAGACCAACAGACAGAGAGATCTTAGTTTCCCGAGTAATAGATCGTTCTATTAGACCCCTCTTCCCGGAGTGTTTCCCCTATGAGGTGGTGGTTACTGCATTAACCCTTTCAGCAGATGAAAAATATGATCCTGATGTTTTAGCCATTTTAGGGGCTTCAGCAGCCCTCTCCCTTTCTTCCATTCCCTTTGAGGGGCCTATTGCTGGCTTAAGGGTAGCCAGAGTTGAGGGGACCTTAGTGGTTAATCCTACTTATGAGGAGCGAAAGAATGCTGATCTTGATCTCATCGTGGCTGTTAGTGAGGACTCTATTGTTATGGTAGAAGGGGGAGGTAAGGAGGTCCCTGAAGAGGAGATATTAGAGGCCCTTTATTTTGCCCTGGAAAAGGGTAAGCCCTTTATTTCTGCTCAAAAGAAACTCATGCAAAGCTTAGGAAAAGATAAGATGCCCTTTACTCCCCCTTCAGAAGACAAAGAGTTATTGAGTTTTCTTGAAGAAAAGGCTAAGAGAGGTATTTTAGAGGCCTTAGGCGAGAGAGACAAAATCAAGAGAAGGGGTAAGCTAAATACCCTCCTTGAGCAAATTCTAAGTGAGGCAGATGAGGGAATCAAGGCAAAGATTCCCTTTCTGTATAAGAAGCTTGTCCAGAATTTAATGCGTGAGAAGCTCTTTAGTGAGGGGCGTCGTCTTGACGGAAGGAGGCCAGAAGAGATAAGGCCTATTACCATTGAGGTTCATCCTTATGCCAGACCCCACGGTTCAGCTATTTTTACCAGGGGTCAGACTCAGGTTTTTGCCACAGTTACTCTTGGTTCCAGTGAGTCTGCACAACTTGTGGAGACTATCTTTGAGGGAGAGACCTTTAAGAGATTTATGCTCCACTATAACTTTCCTCCCTTTTGCACAGGGGAAGCTCGTCCCTGGGGACCTCCACGTAGGAGGGAAATAGGGCATGGAGCCCTGGCAGAAAGAGCCCTTGAACCTCTGATTCCCTCTGAAGAGGAGTTTCCCTACATTATTCGTGTGGTAGCCAATGTCTTAGAGTCCAATGGTTCCTCTTCTATGGCTACTGTGTGTGCAGGCTCTCTTGCCCTTTTTGATGCAGGGGTCCCTGTAAAAAAGCATGTGGCAGGTATTGCCATGGGGTTAGCTACCTACGGAGACAAATATTTAATTCTTACGGATATTTTAGGAGATGAAGACCAGTTGGGAGATATGGATTTCAAGGTTGCTGGAACAAGAGATGGGGTAACCAGTCTGCAGATGGATATCAAGATAAAGGGTTTGCGTAAGGAGATCTTGGCAGAGGCCTTAGAGAGGGCAAGACAGGCAAGGCTTCAGATCTTAGAGAAGATGTATGAGGTTTGTCCGAGTCCCAGACCAGAAATCCCTGAACATGCCCCAAGAATTGAGATTATTACTGTTCCTGAAGATAAGGCACCTCTTATCATAGGCCCAGGTGGTAAAACAGTAAAGGAAATTAGAGAGAAAACAGGAACTGTTATTTGGGTCCTTGAAGGTGGAAGAGTTTCCATTTCTGGACCCAGTAAAGAGGCCTTAGAGGCTGCTAAGAAGGAAATTTTAGCTCTTGTTGCTGAAGTAGAAGTGGGTAAGATCTATGAGGGGAGGATTACCCGTATTGAGCCCTATGGGCTCTTTGTAGAGGTTCTTCCAAATAGAGTTGGACTTTTACATATTTCCAAGATGGAGAACCCTCCACGTGATCTCAAGGCAGCCTATAAGATTGGGGATAAATTGGAAGTCAAAGTCTTAGAAATAGATGAATTGGGAAGGTTTAAGCTTACCACTTTTTTGGGAGAAGAAGGTGGAGGACCAATATTATAAAAAAGTTATAGAGGCCTTTGAGTTCTTACAGAAGTATAGTCCTTTCACTCCAGAGATAGTCCTTACCCTTGGCACAGGCCTCTCTAATCTTGCGGAAAAGGTTCAAAAAAGGGCAGTCTTCCCCTATGGGGTAATTCCCCATTTTCCCCTCTCAACGGTTGAGACCCATGTGGGAGAGCTGATTTTTGGGGAATTGGCTGGAAAAAAATTAGCCCTTCTTCGAGGCAGAGTTCACTATTACGAAGGATACACGGCAAAGGAAGTGGTTTTTCCTCTAAGGGTTCTTTCCCTTTTTAAACCAAAGATTTATATTGTTTCTAACGCTGCAGGGGGATTAAATCTCTCCTTTAAGGCTGGAGATCTCATGCTTATCAAGGATCATATCAATCTTATTCCAGACAACCCTTTAAGGGGAAGGAATGTGGAGGAGTGGGGCCCTCGTTTTCCAGACATGTCCCAGGCCTATGCACCAGAGCTTAGGGAGCTCTTTAAAGAGGTGGCTAAGCAACTTGGGGAAGAGGTGAGAGAAGGGGTTTATGTAGGAGTTCCAGGGCCAAGTCTTGAGACACCTGCAGAGACGAGGTTTTTAAGGCAAATCGGGGCTGATGCTGTAGGCATGTCAACAGTGCTTGAAGTCATAGCGGCAGTCCATGCAGGGCTAAAGGTCTTAGGAATCTCAGTGATTGCCAATGTGAACGATCCCGATAACTTTAGGCCAATTCTCTTTGAAGAGGTAGTGGAGGTCTCCCAGGCTGCAGAGCATAGGTTGAGCCTCTTAGTGGAGAACTTTTTGAGAAGGCTTTGATATGGGCAAATTACTCATTAGTTATACTCCCTTTGAAATAAGAGTGGGGCTTGTTGAGGATCAAAGCTTAGTAGAGTTTAACATAGAGAGGCCCTCAGAAAAGAGCCTTGTGGGGAACATCTATAAGGGAAAGGTGGTGAAAATTGTTCCTGGCATAAATTCTGCCTTTTTAGATCTTGGTTTAGAGAGGACAGCTTTTCTCTTTGGAGATGACCTTGTGCCTTCGGGAGACATTGAATGGGGTAGAGAGGTAGCTCCTTCAAATCTTCAAGAAATCTTAAAGGAAGGACAGGAGATTTTGGTGCAGGTTACCAAAGAGCCTCTTGGTCAAAAGGGAGCCAGGGTCTCCACTAATCTTACTCTTCCAGGACACTACTTGGTCTTTTTACCCTATTTTCAGCATGTGGGAATTTCAAGAAAGATAAAAGATGAGGCAGCAAGAAAGACCCTTAGAGAGATAGTGGAGAGATTGCGTCCCCCTGATACAGGTTGGATCATTAGAACCGCTGCCCTTGAAGCAGATGAAGAATCCCTCAAGCGAGAGATGGAATTTTTGCTCTGTCTTTGGGAAGAAATCAAGGAAAAGTCTAAAAAGGTTAAGGCACCTTCTTTAGTCTATGAAGAACTTAACATTGCTTTCAGGGCTATTAGAGACCTATTTACTAAAGAGATTTCCTCTATTGTAGTTGACGACAAAGAGTTCTATCAAAAACTTCATGACTTTTTGGAGCGATATTTTCCTGAATTTTTACCTGCCTTAGAGTTATATGAGGGGAAAGAGGACCTTTTTTACGTGCAGGGCTTTCAGGTGGATGTGAAAAAGTTGCTTGCAAGAAAGATCTGGCTTAAATCTGGGGGGTTTATTGTTATTGAGCCCTGTGAGGCCTTTACTGCTATTGATGTGAATACAGGGAGATATTTGGGAGAGGGGGAACTTGAGGAGACGGTGCTCAAGATTAACTTAGAAGCTGCCCAAGAAATAGCTTATCAATTAAGGCTTAGGAATGTTGGGGGCCTTGTAGTTATTGATTTTATAGATATGGAAGACCCAAAGCATCAAGAGCTTGTTCTTGAAACCCTTAAAAATGCCTTAAAGAAGGACAAGGCCAAGCACAGTTTTCTCCCCATTACTGCCTTTGGGCTTCTGCAGATGACACGGGAGAGAAGAAGGGATTCCCTTTATGAGCTTTTCTATGAAACTTGTCCCCTTTGCGGAGGTGAAGGCAAAATTAAAAGCAAAAGGACCATTTTTTATGAGATCTTGAGAAGGATTCTCAAGATGGGGCCTCACTTGAAGAATAAAAAACTTGAGATTGAGGTCCACCCGAGTCTTACGGAAATCATTGGGGAAGAGATCTATTATCTGGAAGATCTGGAGAAGAAATTTAACTTTAAGGCCATACTCAAATCTAACCGAGAGCTTTTACCTTGGGAATATAAATTTCATTTACTGGCAAGTAGCAAAGGGGCTAAGGGTGCAGAGATTTCCAGCAGTATTTCTGGATAGAGATGGCACTATTAACGAAGAGGTTGGGTATTTAAACCATCTTTCTCGTCTTAGAATCCTAAGAGGGGTCCCTCAAGCCTTGAGGATGCTTCAAGAGGCAGGTTTTAAGCTCTTTGTGGTGACCAATCAAAGTGGCCCAGCAAGAGGCTATTTCCCTGTATCCTTGGTAGAGGAGGTTCACAAGCACCTTAGAAAGAGATTAAAACGCTACGGGGTAACCATTGAAGAAATCTTCGTTTGTCTCCATCATCCTGAGGAGAACTGTTCTTGTAGAAAACCTAAGCCTGGACTTCTTGAGCTTGCCTTTTCCAAATACCCTATTGACCAAGAAAGGTCCTATGTGGTAGGGGATAGACTTAAAGATATTGAGCTTGCGAAGAGGGCAGGCCTTAAGGGGATTTTGGTCCTAACGGGTTACGGAAAAGGCGAGGCCGAATACCTTCTCCCACAGAGCCAGGTGAAACCAGACTTTATAGCCAAGGACCTTTTAGAGGCTGCTCAGATAATTTTAAAGGATTCCAGGAAATAGATAATCTTGAGGCTTCTCATAGTCAAGCTCTCAGCTCTGGGAGATGTAATCCAGACCCTTCCAGCTCTTGCCCTTTTGCGAAGAGATTGGCCAGAGGCCCAAATTGACTGGGTAGTAGAGGAAAGGAATGCCGAGCTCCTTCAAGGACATCCCTATCTAAGAAGGCTAATCCCCTTTAGAAAGGAGTTTCTTAGCAGACCTAAGGAACTTAAATCTTTCTTAAAGAGCTTACGGCAAGAATATTATGAAGCCATAATAGACTTTCAGGGGCTCTTAAAAAGCGCTTTGATGGCAAGGCTTGCCAGAGGGAGACTTCGCTTTGGCTTTGCCAATCACCGCGAGGGAAGCCCTTTTTTTTATACGGTAAAGTTTCAGCCCTATGACCCAGAGCTTCACGCTGTAAGGCGTTACCTTTTACTTGCCAAAAAAGTGACACTCTATTTAAGGTATGGAAAGGAATTTGACCCAGAGGAACCCCTTGAGTTTATCCGTGATATCCCCCTTGAGGGAAAGAAGCCTGAGGGCTTTCTATTCCCTAAGCCCTATTTCCTCTTTGTTCCCTCAGCAAGATGGAAGACCAAGCTTTGGCCCTTTACTTATTGGGAAGAGCTTTTGGCTCTTCTTGAGGAGTATAGAGAGGATTTTGACATCTATTTTGTAGGGGCTAAAGGAGAGCAAGCAGAGCCCTATGCAGAGGCTATGGCAAGAAAATATAAGGGTGTATTTACGCTGATTGGTAAACTTAGCTTAAGAGAACTTGTCTATGTGATGAGAGGGGCCTTAGGGGTGGTTACAGTGGATACTGGTCCTATGCACCTTGCCAGTCTCTTAAATAAACCCATTATAGCCCTCTTTGGTCCCACCTCTCCTGAGAGAACTGGACCCTGGAGTGACTACTCTCGTGTCTTGCAGGCTAATCTTCTCTGTAGCCCCTGTTTCAGGAGACAATGTAGGGATAGAGCCTGTATGTATAGCCTTAAACCAGAAACTGTCTTTCAGGAAATG